>JANMXV010000885.1:0-1008 GCA_031381325.1 Betaproteobacteria bacterium
GCGGCGGTCTCGGTGGCGTTCATGCCGGCGGCGGGCTCGTCGAGCGCCAGCAGCTTGGGATCGGTGGCCAGCGCGCGGGCGATTTCCAGCCGCCGTTGATCGCCGTACGCGAGATGGCGCGCGAGTGCGTTGGCGTGCCGCGCAATGCCGCAGTAATCGAGCAATTCGCGCGCGCGCTGCTCGATGGCGGTTTCTTCGGCGCGCGTTGCGGACAAGCGCAGCACCGCGCCCAGTACGCCCGCGCGCGTGCGCACGTGGCGTCCGACCATCACGTTTTCGAGCGCCGTCATATTGGCGAACAAACGAATGTTCTGAAAAGTGCGTGCGATGCCCGCTTCGGCCACGCGATGCGATTTCAATCCCGACAATCGTTTGCCGGCGAGGGTGAATTCACCGCCATCGGCGTGATACACGCCCGTCAGAATGTTGAACAGCGTGGTCTTGCCTGCACCGTTAGGGCCGATCAGCCCGAAGATTTCACCGCGCGCGACGGACAGTGAAACGCCACCCAAAGCGGTAAGGCCGCCGAAGCGCTTGGTGATGCCGTTGACAACAAGCAACGATTCAGCCACCGGCTTTCTCCGCCACAAGTTCGCGCCGCCGCGTTTTGGAAGGCCACAATCCCGCAGGGCGGAACAACATCATCAACACCAGCGCCAGGCCGAACAACAGCATGCGCAAATCCGATGGATCGATAAACACGCGCCCCAGCCATTGTTGTTGCAGCGGCCCCATGTAGCGCAGCGCTTCCGGCAGCGCGGTGAGCAGAATCGCGCCCAGCACCACGCCGCCGACATTGCCCATGCCGCCCAGCACCACCATGCACAACACCATCACCGAATCGAGCAGCGTGAAACTTTCCGGGCTGATGAACCCCTGAAACGAAGCGAACAAGCCGCCGGCGACGCCGCCGAAGGTTGCGCCCATCGCGAACGCGAGCAGTTTGACATTGCGTGTGTTGATGCCCATCGCGGCTGCGGCAAGCTCGTCTTCGCGGATGGCGACCCA
>JANMXV010000484.1:0-1637 GCA_031381325.1 Betaproteobacteria bacterium
CTGGATGCGTGAATGTTTCAAGGCATAGTCCAGCGCACATTGCTCAAGGTCCCAACCCGCGCCCGCGAACGCGAAGTTATAGCCCCGCAGCCGGCCATCGTCGGTCAGCGACTTGTCCAGCGCATCGAAGCCGATCTCCGCGAACGAATTGCCCAGCACGATGGCATCGGGCCGCTCGCGCGCCAGCAACGCCGGCTTGACATGACGCTCGAAGCGCGCAAAACGCGGCTTCACCGCGTTGAAGCCGCTGATTTCGATATCACGGTAATACCAGAACGGATCAATCACGCGGTTAAACGCCGCCACCGCCGCCAGCGCCAAAGCAATCAGCGCGAAAAGCCACAGCGTGAATTGGCGTGCGGACATGGCTCAGAACTGGAAATAAATGAATTCGCTCAATGCGCTGAGCGAAAGAATTCCGAACGTCGCCAGCGCGGCCACAGCGGCCAGCCAACGCCCGTTGAGACGCCAGCGCAAGCCACCCGGCCCGCTGTCGGCAACACCCAGCGCAGGATGGTAGCCACGCATCAACTGTTGCGTGTTCGGCGCGAGCCACACGATCAACGCACAGACAATCAGCCAATTCATTTGCGTGCCGCCGCCGAACACCGGCGTGCTTTGAAACACCACGCCCTGCCCGCTCAACCACACGCCCACGGCGCCCAGTTTTTCCAGCCAGCGGTACGGCAGGGTGACGCCATTCGCACCCGCCATCGCGGACACGATGGTGTTTGCGTGCGCTACGCTGTCCGATCTGAAATACACCCACGCCAGCACCACACCGAGAAATGTCAGCGCCACCGCGAAAAAACGCGTGACTCTTCCGCTTTCGCGGGTGACGCCCAGGCGCTGCTTCAGCGAACGCCAGCCGTGGTTGATCAGCAAATAGCCGCCATGCAATGCGCCCCACGCCACGAACGTCCAATTAGCACCATGCCAAAGCCCACCCAGCACCATGGTCAGCATCAGATTCACATAGCGGCGCGCCACGCCTTTGCGATTGCCGCCCAGCGGCACATACAGGTAGTCGCGCAAAAACCGCGACAGCGTCATGTGCCAGCAGCGCCAGAAATCGATGATCGAAGCGGCCTTGTACGGCGAGGCAAAATTCAGCGGCAGCTTCACCCCCACCATGCGCGACAGACCAATCGCCATATCGGAATAGCCCGAAAAATCAAAGTAAAGCTGAAACGTATACGCCAGCGCGCCACCCCACGCGTCCACCGCACTCAAGGCCACGCCCTTGCCCGGCGCATCGAACACCGGTCGCGCGTATTCGCCGACGCTATCGGCGATCAACACTTTCTTCGCCAGTCCGATGAAAAAAATCGTGAAGCCCACCGCAAAGTTTTCCCAGTCGAAACGAAACGTTTGCGCATGCGCGAATTGCGGCATCATTTCCTTGTGATGCAGCACCGGCCCGGCAATCAAATGCGGAAAATAGGTCACGAACAGGCCGTAGTGGACAAAGCGGAATTCCGCGGCCTTGCGTTGATACACATCCGCCAAAAACGCAATTTGGGTGAAGGTAAAAAACGAAATGCCCAGCGGCAGAATCACGCCGGGCAGCGTGTAGCCCGCGCCCAGAGTATTCAGATTCGCCACAAAAAAATCGGCGTACTTATAGTAGCCCAGCA
>JANMXV010000047.1:0-19886 GCA_031381325.1 Betaproteobacteria bacterium
ACACCATTCTGCTGCCGGCGAGCGCATTGCCTGGATGGCCGGCCGATGTGCCTTTACCGGTTGATCCCCAGTGGAAGCAGGACTATGCCGCGAGCGTGAAAAGGCTTATCCGCGATGGTGTGGATCAACCGCTCGCGCAGCGCTTTGTTCATGCCGCGCGACCTCTCGTTGCTGATGCCGAGGGCGCTGATCGTGCGCGCAGTGCGAGCGAGGCCTTCATTTTCCGGCGTTTCGAAACGCTGCCTAAGTTGACGGGCCGATTCCGTCTCAATGCGCTGCTGCCGAGCCCTTTCGATGATCGCGGTCAGATGGAGGTCGATTTGCTGTGCGAGGCGGCAAAGGTAGTCATCGAGATCGATGGCTTGCAGCACCTCGGCGATGCCGCCGCCTATCGACGCGACCGCCGGAAGGACGCGCTATTGCAGGCGCATGGCTACTTTGTTCTCCGCTTCCTGGCCGATGATCTGGGTAAACACCTCGATGGGGTGCTGGACACGGTGTTGAGGACGCTGGTGTCGAGCAGCCGCCTGCCTGCAATCGAGAAAGATATGAAACAGCTCCAACGACTGACTGTTTGACCGTCGTGGACATACCAGAGGTCGCGCAGCGTGCCGCCGGCCACGCGCCAGAAGCGTATCGTTCCGTTCAGGCTGCCGCTGGCGAGGATCGGAGCGGGATTGCGGCTTATTTCGATAGCATCGGCGAGATGGGCCACAGGCGTACGGTCTTGTCCGATGACCCGGAAGCCAGGGTGCGTCCGTTCGGGGAAAAAGCCACGCTGTTGACCGAATACTCGTGCCCGCTGAGGGTGGAGATGGTCTTTCCGCTGATGATGTCCCACAGGCGCACGATCTTGTCATCCGACCCGGAAGCCAGGGTGCGCCCGTCAGGGGAAAAGGCGACGCTACTGACATTACTCTCATGCCCGCTGAGGGTGGCGATGGTCTTGCCGCTGGCAACGTCCCACAGGCGCACAGTCTTGTCATCCGACCCGGAAGCCAGGGTGCGCCCGTTCGGGGAAAAGGCGACGCTACTGACTGATCCCACATGTCCGCTGAGGGTAGCGATGGTCTTGCCGCTGGCGACGTCCCACAGGCGCACCGTGTCGTCCTTCGACCCGGAAGCCAGGGTGCGCCCGTCCGGGGAAAAGGCGACGCTACTGACATTACCTTCATGCCCGCTCAGGGTGGCGATGCCCTGTTTTTGGTCGCGTTCGACCTTGGCGATCTTCTCCGTCTCATACGTTGCAAATATTCGCTCTTCTTCCGCCCGTACTTTCGCCATGTGCTCTTGTTTTTGCGCCGCATCTCGCGCACGACCTGCCTCAACCGCCAGCCACGAAACGCCCACCAGCACCCCAAGCAACACGACGACCGCCGCCATCCACCACTGCCGCCGCTTTCGCTGCGCAGAGAGCAGCGCCGGGTCGACTGGAATCTGTTCCAGGCCGGTCGTTTCATCGCGCCCGGCGAGGGCTTCGCGTTCCGCAAGTATAACTATCAGGTCTTCCTTGGCACGAACGTAATCGTTACGCCACACGAGCAGTCCCACCGTAACCAACGCTGAGATGAGCGCGGGAAAAATCTGATTTAGAACAATGATGCTAACAATCGCCGATAGCCCGCTCAAAAAGGCGATACCCAGGAATATCTTGGCGCCTGCGCCGAGCATCCCCTTCAATCTTTCCCATTGCCGCTCTCTAAAACAATTGACTAGTTGGAACGAAAACCACCAAACGCCGATCACTAGTGCCGCGTCGACTGCCGTCACTACGAGAATTTCCGCGTCGAACTCGCGCTCAAACGCTCTTACCACAAGCACCGGTAATGCGAGAGTAAACAAAATCGTAACAAACCAAGATCGCATAATCGCCCGTTTAAGATGCGGAAAACTCGATAGTCCCTTGGTCTCGACGGCCGCTTCCAGGCGTTCTCTCGACGACTTCTGCTCTTGCATTGCCTCACTCCTCGGAACAAGTTCATTCAGCGTCTCAAGCGAGACGGCTGCAAAACGAGCACAGACGACCGCCAAAACAAGCAGTCATCTCCATTCGCAGCCTATGCTGCCGTAGTACACGGCGCCGTCATTCCTTTTTCCAAATCAGTCGCTGAATTCGTACTCCAGACATTGATTTGAGCATGAGGCCCCCTATGACTAAAGCGACGGGATTGCCGGCAAAAATTGATGCCACGGAAACAAAATAGCCGGCAACTGTCGCCCACGGAAGAAATCTTTCTTTTCCGAAGCGCAGGGAAGCGATAAATACCGTAAGAAGGGTGTTGATTGCAATGAGCAGACAGGCGCCGGCCATGAAGAACGCCTTGAGATTCGGGCTTTCATCGAGCAACCACCAGTAAACCATTGCACCAGCAATTGCCACGCCCGGCAGCGCGACGGACAACAAAAATGCGCGGCGGAGTTCTGACGACCGACTCGGATCTGAGCGATCCCATGCCGCATTGAGGTTTGCCCAATCTTCATCAGCCGAAGGCGAAGCGCTGTCGCCCTCGATCCTTTGGAGGTAAAACGATGCCAATCCAAGATCGCTGGTTGATAGCGCCAGTTCAAATATGCCGCGGCGCGCAGAACGTAGAGTGCCGGCGATTTTCTCGTCTTTGGGACATAAGGCTGCTGCTGACTCCAGCAGCGCCTCCCTTTTTATCAGCGACTCCAATATTTTTGCGTGATCTCGTGCCGGAGAAAGCGACTCGACGCGTAGCGCCTCCGCATCACTGGCCGCCATCATCTGGTGTGCATTCTTTTCGCGCGCAACCGCTTCCCAATCGACGAGCTTTCCAAATCCCACGCCAATGATGCCAGCAGCAATTCTTTTCAATTCAATGCCTAAACGTTCTCCTTGCGCCCGGAAAGCCGCGTCATCCAATTCAGATTTGTCATCGGGATCTCGCAAATCAGCGGCAATCGGTTCTTCTAATCGGGTGAAATCGATCGTGCCGTCGGGCTTCACCGGATGGCGAAGCGCTTCTGGAAAGCACTCCAGCGCGGGCTGCCCCTTGCGTGAGGCGTTGGGCTCACCATCGAGAATTACTCCGAGAACACGATTCGCGCCTCCTTGAGCTTTAAAGTGGCGAATTTCCTCGTTGACATAAAACGATTGCGCTGCCCGGGGTGAGCAGAGCACGACCAGTATTTCCGACGCGTCCAAGGCACGGGTGATAGCCAGGGAGAGATCCGCCGCGGTCGGCAACTCGTTTGAGTCACGAAATACCGGCCAGGTGCGCTCAGGGATTGAATAACCATAACGCCCCGGCTGGCCTGCCAATCCTTCGGGCGTTCTGAAGTCCATCAGGCCGGCGTATAGCCAGTCTGCCCATTGCACACCGTTGATTCGTCCGTCGAGTCGGACGCGTCTATCGTCCTGGTGCGAGTAGCTAATGAACGCGCGGTATTCCCGGCTCTGAGGCGCCACGTTGGATTCCTGTTAGGTTTGGTCTCGACATGCTACGCGATGTACAGGCGTAAATCGCGTCGTCGACCATAAAAGGAACCTCATTTTTTGCAAGCGCTTTTATCTTGCCCGCACCGCCGTCAAACTGCAGCGGCGCTCTGTCACGCCTCATCACGCAATCGGCTGCGGTTTCTCACGTATCCATTGCGACAGCAGCCATTTTTTTCCGCTGGTGGCCGGCAGGCCGGTATGTAGCGTGTTCATATCACCGGCGCCATCAGGGTCAACATTGTCGAACACCAGCGCTTCGCCGGCGTCGCCACGAAATTTGATGCCCAGCTTCGGGAATTCGGTTTCGCCGCCCTCGTAACCCGCGTTGAGATAGACGAGGCAGGTTTTGACGCGCTGCCCGCGCACGCGCATTTCGTCGGCGTAATTCGGGCGCGACGGATGAAAAAAATCGATGTGCGGCTTATACATCTCGCCGCCGGTGTAGTGCAGCACTTCCATCGGTTCGAGCGCGTCAAAAGCGACACCCGCGGCACGCGCGATATGCGCACGCGTGAGTTGCATCACTACGTCGGTGTCGATCACCGAATACGCGGCGTTGGTGTTGGTACGCATGGGATCTACTTTCAGGGCGCCGCTTAACGCGTCAAACACTTGAGCGCGTTGCAAACGCGGCGCTGAATATTCAATCAAATACTTGCACAACGCCAGCGGCAAAAAGCCGGCGTGCGCCGCGAAGCGCGGCGCTTCATGCAAGAGCCGTGTGTCGAATTTGTTGATCCAGGTTTCAGCATCCGCAGCGCTGTTGATTCCCAACCCCTCGAGGAATTTACGCTGCTGCACGGCGGGTGCGTGGTCGAGGCGCGCGGCCTTGGCGAGCGCATCAAAAGCATCCGCCCAACTCTGCGCACGACCCACGCCTGCGGCGGCCATGACTGCGAGATAGCTCCACGCTTCGGCATCGTTCTGACGCGCGGCTTCATTGAGCAGATCCAAGCCATCGATGGGCGAGAATGGCGAATCGCGGCCCACCATGAGGCGTGCGCCCAGCGCGCTCATCGCGCGCGGATTGCCCGCATATTTCGCGCGTACGAGCTTCTGAAATTGAAAGTCGGGCGTCGTTGAAAATTCAGGCATGGCGGTGTGACCCGGTTTCTTAATCTTAGAGGCTGCCTAACACTCTGCCCCAACGCGGATCAGGCCGGTGCAGCATGCCCTTGCCCGCCGCATGCAATGCAGCCCAGGTGGTCGAAAGAATATTCAGCAGCACGGGCTTGCCGAATTCCGCTTCGAGCATCGGCACGGCGTGTATCGCAAACCACAATCCACCAGGCATCAGCAGCGCTTGGGCATCTGGCGTTTCCTGCAATACCTGACGGCCCAATTCGAGGGCGAGTTCGTGGTCGTCGCCGGCGATGGAATGTTTGTTTTGATCGAGTGAGCGCCCGCGCGAACGGCAGGCCAGCACTTCAATGCCGGCGTCGGCAAGATAGCGCGTAAGTATGCTGTTTACCGCTTCAGGCCAGCGCGTCGCCAGCGCGATTTGGGTTGCGCCGAAGTGTTTCAAGGTGGCGATATGCGCTTCGAGATCGGTGTCGCACGGCAAGCCGGTGCGCTTTTCCGCCTCGGCAAGAATTTCCAGCATGCGTTTGCGCCCCAGCGCGGAAGCGACCGGCACGCCGGAGAGCGAAATGCGATCCACTTTTTTCTGCGCCAGCAGATCGAAACGCTCCCACAGCGTCGGCAGATTCTCCTCGACGGCCGCGAGGCTGTATTCCCGCAGATTCAACCCCGTGGTCACCAGCATCATGCCTTCCGGCGCGACGCGGTAGAACTGATAGGCGTCCTGATCGGTGTAGAGATGCGGTATAACGTAGCCGAGCTGATACCACGGGCTGATGATGCTCATGTCGCGAGTTTCCTGGGTAATTTCTTCGATGACGGTGTGGCGCTGCTATTATAGTATGCGCATTCGACCTCCTATTCTGAAAGAGCAATCACATGAATGCCGCTGCATCGTCCAAATTCCCCGCGCATTTTCAATACTTCCCCGGCAACTACCGCTGGTCGGCCGAAATGCTGGTGGTGCTGAGCACTGCGCCCTTCGGCGGCGCGGAAGTCTCCGAAGTGGATCGCATCGGCCGCGCGCTACGCGATAAAGTCGGCGACGACGAGGCCTGGTTCGACGAATGGGTGAAGGGCGCAGATTTGCGCATGCATACCGCGCAGGCAGCCGAAGCCAAAGGCCACAAGCTCACAGCGGCGTCAAACTACCTGCGCGCGTGCTTCTACTTCCAGATCGGCGACCATTCACGTCAGCCCAAGGATGATCTGGCGATGGCCGTGTACAAAAAATCCCTGGAATGCTTTCGCAAGTTCGCTGCGCTGACCGACCGGCCGCGCATTGAGCTTGTCGAGCTGCCGTCCAAACAGGGTTCGTTTGCCGCGTATTACATACACGCCGAGAACGCTACGGCCAAACGCGCGCCCTGCGTGGTGCGCTTCGGCGGCTTCGACACGCAAAAAGAAATACAGTATCTGCGCGGGGTTCCCGATCTGGTGCGGCGCGGCTTCTCGTGCCTGCTGGTCGATGGGCCGGGACAAGGCGAAGCGATCCGCTTTCGCGGCATGCACATGCGCCATGATTTTGAAATTGCCGGCAGCGCCGCGCTCGATTATCTGCAAACACGCGACGACGTGGACATGAGCCGCGTCGCCATCCTTGCGATGAGTCTCGGCGGTTACTACGCGCCGCGTTGCGCAGCGATGGACGCGCGCTATAGCGCGTGCATCGCCTGGGGCCCGATCTGGGATTATCACCAGACCTGGGTCAAACGCATGCAGAAGCTCAAAGAAGCCGCGCTGCCGGTGCCGGCGGAACATCTGCTGTGGGCCTGCGGCGTCGAGACTTACGACGAAGCACTGAGAAAACTCGAAGGCTTCAAGAGCGGTGATATCGCAGGCAAAGTCACGGTGCCATTCCTGCTGTTGCACGGCGCGGAAGACGCGCAGGTCTCGACTGCCGACGCGGAAAGATTATTTAATGCCATCGCGTCGAAAGACAAAACCATGCGCGTGTTCACCGCCGAAGAAGGCGGCGCGCAACATTGCCAGCGTGATTACCTGACGCTGGCGTGTGACGTGGTGGCTGATTGGCTGGAAGATAGGTTCAAAAAATAATGTTTAAAAACAAATAGTTATATAACATTACGGCTTAGAGACTCTACATGATCGAAATCAAAGAAAAAACCGTCACCGGACAAACCATACGTCTGCACGACGCCGACAACGTGTTGATCGCACGCATCGATTTAGCACTGGGCGCCAAGATCGAAGGCGGCCTCACCTGCCGCGGGCAAGTACAGGCCGGCCACAAAGTCGCCTCGCGCGCCATCCCCAAGGGCGAGCCAATACTCAAGTACAACGTGGTGATAGGTTTTGCCGCCACCGACATTGCGCCGGGCAGCTACGTGCATACACACAATATGCAGTTCCGCGAGTTCGACCGCGACTACGCCTACGCGGAGGAATTCCAGCCGCTGCAAATGTTGCCGCAAGCCGAACGCGCAAGCTTCATGGGCATCGTGCGTGACAACGGCCAGGTGGCGACGCGCAATTACGTGGGCCTGCTGTCCACCGTCAATTGTTCCGCGACCGTCGTTCACAAAATCGCCGAGTGGTTTACGGCGGAGCGCCTCGCCGATTATCCCAACGTGGATGGCGTGGTGGCGTTTGCGCACGACACCGGCTGCGGCATGGAAATGACCGGCGAACCGATGGACTTGCTGCGCCGGACGATGGCGGGCTACGCGCGTCATGCCAATCTTGCCGGATCTTTGATCGTAGGCCTGGGTTGCGAGCGCAACCAGATTAAAGGCTTGATGAAAGAACAAAACCTCACCGTCAGTCCTCGCCTGAGCACATTCACCATGCAAGACACCGGCGGCACGCGCAAGTCCATCGAAGCGGGCATCGCAGCCGTAAAAGAAATGTTGCCCGACGCGAATCGTGTCAAACGCACACAAGTGCCCGCGAGCCACCTCATGATCGGACTGCAATGCGGCGGCTCGGACGGATTTTCATCGATCACCGCCAACCCGGCGCTGGGCGCGGCGATGGACATCCTGACGCGTCACGGCGGCACGGCGATACTTTCCGAGACGCCCGAAATCTACGGCGTCGAGCACACGCTCACTCGCCGCGCATGCAGCCGCGAAGTCGGCGAAAAATTGATTGAGCGCATCCGCTGGTGGAAGGACGTTTACACCGTGGGCCGCGACACACAGATCAACGGCGCGGTCAGCCCCGGCAATCAGCACGGCGGCCTCGCCAACATACTCGAAAAATCGCTGGGGTCGTCGATGAAAGGCGGTACAGGGCCGCTGATGGAAGTGTATCGTTACGCCGAGCCGGTGACGCAGAATGGATTTGTGTTCATGGACACGCCGGGTTTCGACCCCTGTTCAGCCACCGGCCAGATCGCCGGCGGCGCCAACATGATCATGTTCACTACCGGGCGCGGCTCAATGTTCGGCGCCAAGCCGGTGCCCTCAGTCAAACTTGCCACCAACACGCCGATGTTTAATCGGCTCAGTGAAGACATGGACATCAACTGCGGCGAAATACTCGACGGCACCTCCACCTTGCGCGAGATGGGCCAGCGCATATTCGACTTGATGCTGCGCACAGCCTCTGGCGATAAGACCAAGAGCGAGTTGCTGGGGCTGGGTGATCATGAGTTTGTACCCTGGAATATCGGGGTTGTCGGCTGAGGCACGCGGCCTTGCCTCTCGCTAATTACATCGCCGGGGTTGCAGCAATCGTTGCTACGGCATGCGCGACGGCGCCGCTGCGCGCCCAGGACTGGAAACCCACCCGCAGCATAGAAATCATCGTCTCCTCCGGCGCGGGCGGCGCGGCCGACCGCGAAGCACGCGAGCTGCAGAGACACATGCAGATGCTGCCCGGCATGCCCGCGATCACCGTCAACAATCGCCCCGGCGGCGGCGGCTCAATCGCGTGGTCGTCGCTCAACCAGCATCAGGGCGACGCGCACTGGATCGCCACCATGAACGTGGCGCTGCTGTCCAATCACATCCTCGGCGTCACGCAACTGCATTATCGCGACCTCACGCCGCTCGCCATGTTGATGCGCGAATACGTCGCCGTGTGGACGCACGCTGAATCACCGATCAAGTCGGCTAAAGACCTGCTGGCACGACTCAACGCCAACCCATCGTCGGTGAGCTTCGGCCTCGCGCCCGCGCTCGGCAACCAGAACCACATCGTGCTCGGCATGCTGGCGAAAGCAGCGGGCATCAATCCCAAGCTATTGAAGATTGTGGTTTATTCCTCAGGCGGCAGCGGCATCACCGCGGCGCTGGGCGGACACGTCGACGCGTGGGTGGGCACGCTGGGTGGCGCGATCCCGCTGGCTCAGACCGGCAAAATCAATGTCATGGGCGTAAGCGCCGAGAAACGCCAGCTCGGCAAAGCGGTTGCACTGCCGACATTTCGCGAGCAAGGCATCGATGCGGTCTACGCAGCGTATCGCGGCGCTATCGGCCCCGGCGGCTTGTCTGCCGCACAACGTGCCTACTGGGATGTCACCTTTTCAAAGGTCGTGCATAGCGCAGCGTGGAAAAATACGGCGCTCGAACACGCGTGGGAGCCGGATTACAAAAACAGCGCCGAGGCACGCCAGCATCTCGATACCGAATACCCACAACTTCGAAAAATTCTGCTGGCGTTGGGCGTGACGAAGTGAACGCAGATGCGTGCGCGGCAGCCGCAAAATCGCAGCGTGCCCACACCGACCGCCTAACGCCGCTTCGTCTTACCTTTGCTCCGGCGCGCACCCTTGGTATTTTTCGTCGCGCTTGCCGCCGGCGCCGCAGCCGCCTTCGCCGGAATAATCGGCAGCACCAAATAAGTCGGCTGGTCTTTGCCGGAATGTATGGTATTGAACGCTTCGGCGTTGTAGTCGGCGTGGTAGTGCGTGAAATGCGCTGACGCGTGGCCGTCTTTCGGGGTGATGTCGAGGCGCAGCTTGTTGCCCTTTTTGATCACGATGCTGGTGGAAATGATTTCGACCTGGCATTCGGCGATCTCGCTTTTTTTCAGTAACCAGCGCTCGTTGTGGGCGTGATACGGCCGGTACGGTAGCGACTTCTCTTTATCGAGTTTGCGGTGTGACGCACGCAACCAGCCCTTGGTGATACAGGCCGTCGGCTCGCCGCGCTGGCCCAGTTCGCAGATGTCCTTGCCTTTGGCGTCGATGTTGCGCAGCGTCGCCATGATGTCCATGTCTTCCGACGTGCTGGATACCCAGATATTAAGCACGATCGGTCCGGTGATCTCGGTGTCTGCCTTCATCGGCGCGGTTTCGAATGAGACGCCGGTGCGTCCGCCGTGGGAATGGCGTCCGCCGGGCGAAGCCGCATAGGTGATTCTGCTTTTTTTAGTTGGCGGTACGGTGGAGATTTTGCCTTCGACGGACCTGTCGCCGGCGCCCGGCTTGTCTTTGGCCGGTTGCAGGTAATATTTAGTCCATTCAGTACGTGCCAGCGGCCATTCGTTCTCAAAGCGAAACGCGTAAGGCTTTTTGCTGCCGCCGGTGCGGATTTCAAGTTTTACCGGCGGCTCGTCCAGAATGCCGGTGTCGATGCCTTTCAACCAGTAGTCGAACCAGCGCAGTTGATCGATGCGCGCTTCTTCGGCGTGGAACGGGTGATAGTGCGAGCCGGTATGGATGCGCAGTTTCTTGTGCGCGGACGCCGCGCACAAATAACCTTCGGTATTGCCGCGCAAATGCAGGCCGTGGCCACCCCAGTTACCGACGCTGTAGAGCGGCACTTTGATTTGATCCCAGCGCGCGCTCTTGAGACGCCAAAACTCGGAATCGAGATCGTTGCGCATGTAATTCCACAACTGATTGTTGTTGAACGCTTCGGGGTTGTAGCTGTTCGGCTTGCCCAGCAGGTGGTGCGCGGCCTGCAAATACCACCACTGCACCAGAAAGCCCGATGCAAAAACGCCGCCGTGATACGCCTGATCGCGGTACAGATCGGCGCGGCCTTCCCACGGCATGATCGCCTTCAATGACGGCGGTTGCAAGTTGGCGACGCGCCACTGAAAGTTCGCATGATACGAAATGCCCAGTGTGCCGACGTTGCCGTTGCTCCACGATTGTTTGGCGACGTGCTCAATCGCATCGTAAGTATCAAGCGCTTCCTGATACGAGCTGGGATCGGATTGACCCAGCGATTTGCCGGAGCCGCGGCTATCCACGCGCACCAGCGCATAGCCGCGCGGACACCACCACAGCGGATTGCAGCATTCCCAATTCATGTAGGGATTGGCTTTTTCTTCGAGATCGGGCGGCGGCACCCACAGTTTGTCTTTTTGATACGGCCCGGTGATCAGCAGAATGGGGAATTTCTCCGCGCCTCCATCGGGTCTGAATACATCCGCGCGGATGACGGCGCCGTCGCGCAGCGGAATCGCCACGTCTTTTTCGACAATGAGTTTGTATTTTTTGGGTTGCGAAACCTTGTGCGCGGCGTTTTGCTTGGCCATGGCCTTCTCCCTTGTGTATTTTTCGAGTGATGCGGAATTATAAGTGTTTGCGTGCCGCCTGCCGTGAACTCGTCATTCCGGGCTTGACCCGGAATCCAGGTTGTTCCAAGCGCGAAGCACCTATATATTCAGATCCTTCGGATTGGTTTACGTACTGGATGCTGGCTTCCGCCAGCATGACGGGTGGTGTGGACGGTCTCGCTAATTCTGCAACCGCACAGGATGCGCGAGATTGGCGCAATCCTCATCGGTCTTAAGACCCGCGGCGCGTATGCCATGCGCCGCAAGCGCTTCATCCTGTTCTTGCGTATCGCCGGTGACGCCAACGGCCCCCAGCAATTCACCATCCGCGGCGCGGATCAACATGCCGCCTCCTTCAGCAAAAATTTTGTCTTCTGACGCCTTGAACAAAAAATCCATGAACAGCGGCCGCTGCTCCGTACGCACACGCACCAGGCTCGACGAACGCCCCAGCGCAAGCGAGGCATAGGCTTTGCCCATCGCCATCTCGAAACGCAGCATCGCCGAGCCGTCTTCTTTCTTGAAGGCTTTGACGATGGCGCCGGGTTCGACTATCACTACGGAAATTGGACGGCACTTGAGTTCACGCGCGCGCGCAATGATCGCGTCGATGATTTTTTCCGCTTGCGCCAGCGTGACCATGGACATGGTGTTCTCCCTGAGTATTCTTCCTGCTTGCGGGAATTATAGGCCGTCACCCCTTGTCGTAGCGCATTCCTCTACAATGCCCATGAAACGAGGAGATCGCATGATTCACTCAAGGTTATGCAAGGGGCTGCTGATGGCAGCCGCATTACTGGTGGGGCCGCAATCATTGGCAGCCGATCCTTATCCGACCAAGCCCGTGCGCTTTCTGGTTGGCTTCGCACCCGGCGGCGCCAATGATCTGGTGGCGCGCGTGGTGGCCGCAAAACTCGGTCCGCGACTGGGCCAGCAAGTGGTGGTGGACAATCGCGCGGGTGCAGGCGGCAACATCGCGCACGATATGGTTGCCAAGGCCACGCCCGATGGCTACACCATGGTGCTGGCTTCGGTGGCGTCGCTCGCCATGAGTCCGGGGCTGCTCGGTAATATGCCTTACGATCCCATCACCGATTTTTCGCCGGTAGCGCAGTTGGTCGATGTCAGCAGCTTATTGTCCACGCACCCGGCCAGTGCTGCGAAATCGTTGAAAGATTTTGTGGCGCGCGCGAAGCAGCAACCCGACAAAATTACTGTCGCCAACCCCGGCACGGGGAGCATTGCGCATCTGGCGTTTGAATTATTCAAGACGACGGCGGGCATAAGAGTGGTCAACGTGCCGTATAAGGGCGGCGGCCCCGCGGTAATCGATGCAATATCCGGCCAGGTTGAATATCTAGCCGGCGTGATTTCCACCGGCGCACCGCACGTGAAGAGCGGCAAGCTGCGCGGCCTGGGCGTCACCAGCTTGAAGCGCTCGCCGATACTGCCCGATGTGCCCACTATCGCGGAAGGGGGCTATGCGGGATTTGAAGCAAGCGGCTGGCTCGGCATCGCGTTTCCGGCTAAAACGCCGGTTGCAATAATTGAGCGCATGCACAAGGAAGCCGTTGCCGCGATGGCCACGTCCGACGTGCGTGAGCAACTGCAAAACGCGGGACTGGAACCGGCGGTAAAGGACACTGCCGCGTTTCGCGCTTACATCAAATCGGAACTGGCTAAGTGGACGAAGCTGATCAAGGACGCAGGCATCAAAGCGGACTGAGCCAGTGCGAATCCCGTAAAAACAGTGGTTATGCGATAGCCCGCCACTATGGAATGCTGCGGTGCGGCACGAGGAAATCGTCACGATTTCGGTGCGTGGATTGCACCGCTGTGGGTTATTAAAATAAAATCAGCTACTTGTCGTGACGGGCGGCCGCACTAAAAGGAATCGCCCGCATACACATCCTTTCTCTTTCCGATTCGAATTTAACCGCGAGGATAACCATGGCTACCTACAAAATACTGATAATGGGCGCATCGTACGGCTCGCTGCTCGGCGCCAAACTGGCGCTCGCGGGGCACAACGTTGATTTGGTGTGCCTGCCTGCCGAAGCGGATCTGATCAACACTGAAGGCGCGGTGGTGCGCATGCCGATTAAAGGCCGCGAGGGCCTGGTTGAAATCAACTCGAAGAAACTGCCGGGCAAAATGACCGCCGGTGGCGCCACCGCCTTCAATCCTGGCGATTACGATCTGATCTCGCTGGCGATGCAGGAACCGCAGTACCGTTCACCCGGCGTGCGCGAACTGCTGGATGCCGTGGCTAAATCCAGAGTGCCTTGCATGTCGATCATGAACATGCCGCCGTTGCCGTACTTGAAGCGCATCAAGACTATAGACGCCAATGCCATACGCGATTGCTATACCGACGCCACCGTGTGGGACAGTTTTGATCCCGCGTGCATGACGCTGTGCAGCCCCGACGCGCAGGCATTCCGCCCGCCGGAAGACAAGGTCAATGTACTGCAAGTGCGGCTGCCCACTAATTTCAAATCGGCGAGTTTTGAATCCGCCGCGCACACCGCGATACTGCGTAATCTCGAAAAAGACGTGGATGCCTCGCGCTTTGAGGTCGGCGGCGCCAAGATCGAACTGCCGGTGAAACTACGGGTTCACGAATCGATGTTCGTGCCGCTGGCGAAATGGAGCATGCTGCTCGCCGGCAATTACCGCTGCGTGCAAAAAGACGCCATGCGCCCGATCAAGGACGCCGTGCATAGCGACCTGGAAGCCTCGCGCGCCGTCTACCGCTGGGTGGCTAAACTGTGCGTGGCGCTGGGCGCGAATGAAAAAGACCTGGTGCCGTTCGAGAAATACGCCAATGCCGCGCTGTCACTGGGCAGCCCGTCTTCGGCAGCACGCGCGCTGGCCGCCGGCGCACCCAACATCGAGCGCGTGGATCGTCTGGTGCAGACCATCGCCAAATCCAAAGGCATGCAACTGGATGTGATTGATCAGACCGTGGCACTGGTGGACGGCTGGCTAGAGAAGAATCGCAAGAAGGCGGCCTGATGCGGTTTTAAAGGCTGAATAAAAAAGGCCTGGAGAATGTCCAGGCTTTTTTGTTGCGGCCGGTGAATTTCACAATCACTCCGCCGGGTATAACGCCAATCGCGCGATTGTCGATAACGACTTGCTGGCCGAGTGCGCGGGTGAAACCCACCGCGAGAATGCGCGCGGCGACATCCTGACTGCCGCCGGCCTCGGCGGTGACCATGCGCACCGTTCTGTCGGGATAGCCCTGTCCTGAGCTTGTCGAAGCGGTCTGCGCGGCCGCCGCTAGGGCGGTAAGCGACAGCGCCGCGGCGCATAGCAGTCCTCGTGTCACCACCCGCGCGGCTCGTCTTTCAGGAATGCCATGCCGGCCAGCGCATCGGAAATTTTTCCGCGCTCAATTTCGCCGAGGGCGCGCACCGGCGGACGCGGGTCGCCGCAGGGGCGGCCCAATGTTGCCATCGCCGCTTTGGGATACCAGAAATAGGGTGGTCACATCGCACCCTTGAGCGACGACGGGTATTGCTCCTTGAACAGATTCCACAGCCGAGAAATCCTGAACTGGCACTCGCGCGCAGTTTTCCAGTCGTGCGCTTCAAGCGAGGCGAAAAACTTGTTGCAAAGATTCGGCGCGATGGCGCCCGACGACGAGAACGATCCGCACGCGCCCGGCGGATACGACGCCAACAGATGCTCGACGCCCATGATACTTGGCGAACGCGCGGCTGCGCAGGAATCGCGACGCAAGGTTGTTGGTGTCCAACTGCTTTTTCCAATCATCGGTGGTTGTCGATTTACTCAGCGCTTCTTCCCAAAACGCAATTTGCGCAGGCGTGAGACCTTTCGCGCCGAACGAAATCGATGCGGGATCGGCACGCAGCCGTTCGACCATGTCACGCATGGATTTCATCGGCGAATTCGCGGCCACGGTGATCACACTGTAATCCACCAGCAGCAACGCCAGCGGTGCGAGGTCGGCATAATGAAAGTTTGCAAGCGGACAGGAACTATGAAATGGAAACCCAATCTACCCTCGTTGCCGTTCCCGTGCAACGGGAACCCATATCACGGTTCGCCATCTTTACAAGGAAATCGTGTCGCGTCTCAATCAGTCGATCGGCCGCATCCTCAAGCTGCCCGACGTGCAGGAGCGCCTGCGCGCCATCGGCATGGAGCCCGGGCACAACACGCCGGAAGAATTTAATCGCTTTATCGCACAGGAGATTGCGAAGTATACGAAGGTGGTAAAGGACGGGGGTATTCGGGTGGAGTGAGAGGGCCGCAAGCTTTGGGCTTCAATTCCGCTTGAAGATCAGTTCCGCCAATGATCTTGGTGTATGTATCGCGACACCCCCAAACACCTTGCCGTACGCAGCACCAAAGTGCCTTTGGTCGCCTGTGACCAGTGCATCGCATCGCAAACGCATCGCGGCGGCGAGTAGCGGACGGTCTTTTTCCGGCAACCAATTTACCAACTTTAGTTCTGGCCCCGGCGCTTGTGCCGGACTGATGCGCGTGCGTCCCAGCAGTGTCTCAAACAGGGCGAGCGCATCGGGGTCTTTTGCGGCGAGGTTGCGACGCGCCTCGATCACCACATACTCGTCCACCCAGCATTCATGTCGTGCGTCTGCGAGCAGGTTGAATAACTGGCGAACTGCACCATCCGACTTGGCCGCCGAGAACAGAATGTTTGCATCCAGAAACACGCGCATGGTGTGGACACGTGTCGCGCTCAGCGAACGGGTTTACTCTTGGGACCTTTGGACCGGCCAGTACGCTTGGCCGCAGTCGTCTTTCTGGCAAGATAGTCTGCGAGTTCCTGTTCGGCGGCATCGAACTCGCGCACGCGTTCGGCTGTGTAAATCTCTATCGGCAGCGTAACAGCGGGACGCAATAGCAATCCCTCCGGCGTAGTTTCGGCGATCAGATGGTCTTCAGCCTTCAGCCCGAGCGCTAGTCTCAGCTTGGCTGGCAGCGTGATAACACCGCGGCTGGTGATGGTGACGTTGGCTTTCATGCTTTGCAGTATAGCAGAATTACTGCAATTTCAAGTGGCTGCCATTTACAGCCACTTTAGCCCCATCGCCCGAACTCAACTCCCTACTGCTTGAACACCACCGGCGCCAGTGTATTCTGGTCGATCATCACATCAATCAGCGCGGGCTTGCCGCTGGCCAGCGCGCGCTGGATGGCGCCTTCGAGGTCACCGGGTTTGGTGACGCGCTCGCCGTAGGCGCCGAATACTTTCGCCAATGCACCGAAGTCGGGGTTCTTGTAATCCACCGCGAAGAAGCGCCCACCGAAGTGCTCGTTCTGGAACGCGCGCTCGTTGCCCAGACCTTCGTCGTTGAACACGACGTGTACCACAGGAATATTTTCACGCACTGCGGTTTCGAGTTCGCCGATGTTGCACATGATGCCCATATCACCGGAGGCGGAAATCACCGGCCGCTCGGGGCACGCCAGCTTGGCGCCGAGTGCAATCGGAAATGAGCCGCCCACCGATGCCCAATCGTCGATGCACATGAAGGTGAACGGCTCGTAACTCTTGAAGTAGCTGCGCACATGCTTGCCGCCGTTGCCGGCATCCACCACGCAGATGCCGTTCTTCGGCAGCACCTTGCGAATCACATGCGCAACCCACTGTGACTGGATCGGCGTCGCGTCGGGTGTGAGCACTGCGTTGAGTTCAGCATCAAAATCGGCGCGCGCTTTCGCAACATCAACCCACGGTTTGCGCACACTTGACTCAGTTTTCGATTGCGCTGCGCGCTCGGCGAGGCCCTTGATGAAACTCGCGGATGAGCCGGCGATGCCCATTTCCACCGGGAACACAATGCCGATTTGTCCGGGCGCGGACGTATGGTGAATGATCTTCGCGTTCTCGCTAAACACGCCGTACTTGTACATGGTTGAGAATACGTCGAAATGCGAACCGATAGCGACGATAACGTCGGCCTTGGGCGCGTTCTTGTTGGCACTGGAAAAACCATTGCGACCCAGCGGCCCCAGCGCGAGTGCATGCGTGGACGGGAAACCATCGGGCGAATACTGCAGCACCGCCACCGGAATACCGGTCGCCGTGGCGAGCTTCTCCATCGCGCTGACAGCCTTTTCTTTCATCACGCCGCGGCCGACTACGAACAGCGGACGCTCGGCTTTGCTGACTAACGCCCACGCCGCATCAAGCTGCGCGGGATCACACACCGCCGGCACGGTGTGGCGGTAAGCGGCAGGCGCTATCGCTTCCTGCTTCACCGGTTGCAACATCACTTCGTTCGGCGCTTCGATGTGCGTCGGTCCCTGCGGCTCAGTCAGCGCCACGCGAAACGCCTTGCGCACCGACTCTTGCACTTTCTCGGGATAAGGAATGCTATAGGCCCACTTGGTTATCGGACGCATGAACGGAATCTGATCCAGATCCTGCGTGGCATCGAGTTCACGCATCGCGCTCTCCTGCACGCCGCAGATGCTGATAAGCGGCACATTGCCCTTGTTGGCGGCGGCAATCGCGGTAACCAGATTGGTAAGGCCCGGCCCCTCGGTCGCGGTAACGACGGCAGGCGCGTTGCGCGCACGCGCGAAACCATACGCCATAAACGCGGCGCCCTGCTCGTGGCGCGTAAGAATGAAGCGTATCTGCGGCGTATCGCGCAACGCGTCGAGAAACGCGAGGTTCTGCGTGCCCGGTATGCCGAAGACGTGATCAATGCCTTCGCGCAGTAACGCATCGACCAGCGCGCGTGATCCGGTGATGGTGCCAACCTTCTGATGTTCGGTGGTGTCCATTTAAGCAATCCTTATCATAGAATTATTTATTAAAAACAAAGACTAAAATATTCTTATCGTTCGTGCCACCATCCTCTCCTTACCGATGAACCTCCCCGCTCGGGCGGGGACTGACGCTCCCTTCTCCCTCCGGGAGAAGGGCTGGGGATGAGGGAAGAGACGCCATGTTCACGGCCGCAATTCGCGACGCGCGCGCCGTGGCGTCTCTCCCGCTTGCGGAATAGAGAAACCGTCAGGCCGCAAGAGGGCGACGTAGCACCATGCCACTACGAAACTTTCAACAGCGCCGCCTCAACGCAAATGCTTGTTGAAGAACTCCACCGTGCGATCCCAAGACAGTTTCGCCGCCGCATCGTCGTAGCGCGGCGTGGTGTCATTGTGAAAGCCGTGTTCGGTGTTGGGATACATGTGCATCTGGTAGCGCACATTGTTAGCCTTCAACGCCGTCTCATAGGCAGGCCAGCCGGCGTTGATGCGCTCGTCGTTACCGGCGTATTGAATCAACAGCGGCGCTTTGATTTTAGCCACATCCGCCGCGGCGGGCTGCACGCCGTAGTACGGCACGCCAGCGGCAAGGTCAGGCAACCGCGTCGCCAGCAGGTTGACGATGCCGCCGCCAAAACAAAATCCCACTGTGCCGATTTTGCCGGTGCATTCGGGTCGCGCCTTGAGCACGCTCGCGCCGGTTACCAGGTCTTCGATGCGCTTCTTGGTGTCCTGCTTCGCGAACAGGTCGCGCCCCTTGTCTTCATCGCCGGGATAGCCGCCCACCGGCCACAATGAGTCGGGCGCAAACGCCACAAAATTCAGCAACGCGAGGCGGCGCGTGACATCTTCTATATACGGGTTCAGCCCGCGATTCTCGTGTATCACCAGCACGCCGGGCAGCTTGCCGCTGGCGTTTGCAGGCTTGGTGAAATAGCCGCGCATTTTGCCGTGGCCCTGCGGCGAATCGTAATCGAGGTATTCGGTCTTGATACGCGGATCATCCTTTTTGACTTGCTGCGCCCACGTAAAATTGGGTTGCAAGGCTTCCAGCATGGCGGCTGCAGTAAAGCCGCCTACTGCGAATTTCGCCGCGCCATCCAGAAATTCACGGCGGGTTTTTCCGCCATGAACATAACCATCAAACAGCTTTAGTACTTCGGGTGGAAAATCACTGGCTTTTTTGCGTTCCATTGCATACGCTCCTTTCATGGGAAAACTGTTGGTGCTGCGAATTGGAATAAAGTACCGAGTGCGAAAGCTTCCGTCAGCGTCACGGCATAGTCAAGCCCGAATTGACAAATGCGGTGACGTGGCGTTTGATTGCAAGTAATTCGACGGGCGTGTTGGGCACCCACTGACGGGAGACGGATCATGGCAAAACTGCGCGTGGCAAAAAGTTTTATCGAGCATCAGTTGTTTGGCGGGGCGTTAAGTCCCGTCAGTATCAACAATATTCAAGTATCGGTGGACGGCTATGTCATTTTCGACATTTCCGGCGGCTGTGTTCCCGATGTGGAATGGGTGAGCAGCATCGTCTCGGAGCCGGATAAGAGACTCGCCTTCATGCCTGATTAGCCGCCGCGCTCAAGCACCTTTCGGCTGCGCCAGTTGCTTCGCATGCGCGGCCTTGTGCGCGTCCCACGGATGCGCGCGTGCGACTTCCTCGACGATTGCGGTGCCCCAGCCCAGCCCCTTCGGGATGATCATGTGCCCGTCCACGATTTCCGGCGCGTGGGTGACGAGTTCGTCTTTCCAGGGTACGTCGTCGATATCGATTTCCATGATGCGCACATTGTGCAAGGTCGCGCACAGTGCGGCACTCATATGCGTGGACAAATGGCTGTAATGATTGTGCGGCCCAACGTTGTGCTGAAACGTTGCCGCCAGATCACCCACTTTTTTGCTCTGTGCGATACCGTTCCACGGCACGTCGATCATGAACACATCGGCGGCGTGGCGCTGGAAGAACGGCAGGTATTCTTTCATGTGTATCAGCGTTTCGCCGGTGCAGATGCGCGTACTGGTCGATTGCTTAATTTGCACCAGCGCATCCGCATCGTGCGTGTCGATCTCCAGCCAGTGCAGGTTGTAC
>JANMXV010000051.1:0-11706 GCA_031381325.1 Betaproteobacteria bacterium
AACATCGCCGGCGCTGCGGGCAATGCGGCTGCGGTAACGGTGTCGGGCGGCAACCCCGACGGACATACCGTGTTTTTTACGTCGCATCCGGTGTTCGCGGTGAATCCGGTGTTGTACGAAAAGTTGCCGTTCAATCCGAACGATTTTCAGCCGGTGGCACTGGTGAGTCAGGCGTCTCATGTGCTGCTTGCAACACCGTCGCTGCCTGCGGCGAAAGTATCCGACTTGATCGCACTCGCCAAGACCAAACCGCGCGCCATCAACTTTGGTTCGGGCGGGCCGGGCACGTCACTGCATCTGGCAGGCGAGTTGCTCAATTTCACGGCGAAAATCGAGCTCGTGCATATCCCGTATCGCGGCGCGGCGCCGGCGGTGGTCGCGCTGATCGGCAACGAAATCCAGTTGCTGTTCGACAACTCGATGACGGCCATCGGTCACGTGCGGGGTGGCCGCGTAAAGGCGCTGGGCATAGCGGCAAAAGCGCGGCTCGCAGCGATACCCGACGTGCCGACCCTCGACGAAAGCGGCGCGCCAGGCTTCGAAGCCGGCATTTCGCACGGTGTGCTGGTGCTGACCGCCGTGCCCAAGCCCACGGTGGCGGCGCTGAATCGCGCGATCAACACCGCGATCAGCGATCCGGAATACAAATCCGCAATGGCCGAACTTGGTGTCTCGCTGGTCGGCGGCACACCCGAACAATTCGCGAATTTCATCGCGGCGGAGCGCCGGAAATATTCCGAGTTGATTAAAAAGCAGGGCATCAAGGCGAATTGATTTCATGCCAGCTCGCGCTCGATCACCCGCGGCGTATCAAAACGCTGGCAAATTTTGCCGCGGCGCCGGGATTGAAAGACACCAACATCGATCACACGAAATGGATCGCCAGTGTCAAATCGAAAGGGCTGCGTGGTTTTTTTGAATCTACTATCGTGGAGCGATTCCCGCCGGGCACTGATCCCGGTTTCGTGCGCTGGTTCGTGGATGAAGCGGTGCGCACCGACGAAGAATTTTTCTGCCGCTTCGTGCCCGTAATGCGCGAAGTCGATCCATCCGCGCGGCTGCACGAGATCAGGCAGCCGATGCTGGTGGTGGCGCCCGATGAAGACCCGCATATTTCGCTCGCGCAATACACGGTGATAAAAGCACATGCGCCGCATTGCGAGTTCGTTGTTTATCAGGGTTACCAGCACAACATCACCGACGCCGTGCCGCAACGCTGCGCGGATGAATTGCTGCACTTTTTGCGCTGGCATGGCGTTATAAAATGAATCGTAAGTATTTGTTTTTATTAATTATTATGAAGCGGGTGAATGGTTCTCGGTATTCGCACCGGCGGGCCTACCCAAGTCGCTGATCGACAGGCTTCATGCCGAGCTTGTTAAAACAGTAAACGATGCCGAGTTGAAAGAACGCCTGATTGCGGGTGGCATGGATTTCGTCGGCAGCACACCGGCGGAACTCGGCGAGATCATCAAGCGCGATTACGCGAAGTGGACTCGCGTGGTTAAGGAAACGGGGCTTAAGATCGATTGAGTGCCGCAGTTTGGGGTATCGCTTCTGGACATGCCGGAGCGCGCTATGCTTCAATAGGACATTATGAACGCCGCCACTTCATACGAAACCATCATCGTCGGCGGCGGACTCGCAGGCCTCACCTGCGGCCTGCGCCTCGCGGAACAAGGCGTGCGCGTCGCCATACTCGAAAAAGGCGAGACCGATCGCTACATGTGCAACTCGCGCATTTGCGGCGGCGCGTTTCACGTGTCGTATCGCGATGTCGCCGAACCCGCGGATGTGCTGCTCAAGGCGATGAACAGCAAGACGCAAGGCTTTTCACGTCCCAGTTTTTTGCAAGCGATGACAGAGGATGCCGGCAACGCGATGCGCTTTCTGCAAGGCAAAGGCGTCCGCTATATCAAGGTCGGCCATGAACCGCATCGCCAGCACACACTGGCGCCGCCAATCGCCACCAAGGGCCGCGATTACTGGCAGGGCCGCGGTGGCGACATCATGCTGCGCACGCTGCATGCCGAACTCAAAAAAGCCGGCGCGACGCTGCTGCTCGGCACACGTGCGTTGAGCCTGCGCATGGCGGGCAATCAATGCGTCGGCGTCAAAGCGGAACAGCAGGGTAAGCCGATTTCAATCGATGCACGCAACGTGGTAATCAGCGACGGCGGATTTCAGGCCAACCATGAACTGCTAAAGGAATACATCACGCCCGCGCCGGCAAAAATCCGCCAGCGCAATGCGCAAACCGCGATGGGTGACGGGCTGAAAATGGCGCGTGCGGTCGGTGCGCAGCTTGTGGGAATGAAGCGCTTTTACGGCCATGTGTTGATACAGGATGCGATGACCAACGATGACCTGTGGCCGTTCCCGATCATGGATTTCCTGTGTACTGCGGGCGTGATGATCGACGCCGCAGGCCAGCGTTTTGTCGATGAAGGGCTGGGCGGTGTGTATCTCAGCAACTATATCGCCGCGCTGGACGATCCCTTGGGCACTACCGTGATCTTTGACCAGCCGATCTGGGAAGGCCCCGGCAAAGAATTCATCACACCGGCGAATCCCTTGATCGTCTCCAACGGCGGCACGGTGCTCAAATCGCCGGACTTGGCCGGACTCGCAAAACAACTGGGGCTGCCCACAGGCGCGCTGGAAGCAACCGTGGCTCAATACAACGCCGCCGTCGATGCCGGCAACGTCGCGCAACTCTCGCCCACCCGCACCACCACGTCCTACAAGGCGCACCCGATACGCAATGCACCGTTCTACGCGGTGCGGCTGGCCGCTGGTATCACCTACACCATGGGCGGCATCGCCATCGACGGCGACAGCCGCGTGCTAGACGCAAACGACAATCCGATCACGGGTCTCTACGCGGCAGGCTGCGCTACCGGCGGGCTGGAAGGCGGCGACCACATAGGCTATGTCGGTGGCTTGAGCAAATCGTCGGTGACCGGATTCCGCGCGGCGAATCACATCGCTGCCAATCGGGCGCGCTAAAGCAACACAATGGATGACCTGAACGGCCTGCGCATCTACGTCCAGGTCGTCGAAGACGGCAGCCTGTCGGCGACCGCGCGGCGAGCGCACACTGCGGTAAGCTCCATTGCACGGCAGGTAAAGGCACTCGAGGACTCGCTAGGCGCGCGCCTGCTCAACAAGACCACGCGCCGCCAATCATTGACTGAAGCGGGCCGCGTGTTCTATGAGCGCGCGAAAATAATCCTCGACGAATTCGACCGTGCCAAACGCGATGTGTCGTCGTTTCAGGACACCGTCAAAGGCGTACTGCGCGTGTATCTGCGCACCTCTGCAGCTACGGCGGTGATCGTCCCCGCGCTGCCACAGTTTCTCGAACGCAACGCGCAGGTGACCCTCGATGTCACGCTCGGCGACGAGCGCATCGATCTTGTTGCACAGGGCATGGACGTCGCGGTGTTCCTTGGGCGCCTCGACGATTCGAGCATGGTGGCACGGCGCTTAAGCCCCAGCCGGCGCGTGGTGTGCGGCAGCCCGGCTTACTTCAAGCGCCACGGCACGCCGCGTACGCCCGCTGACCTGTCAAAGCATAATTGTTTGATTTATAAAGCCGATCGCTACGGCGATCTGTGGCGATTCAGCAAGGGCGCAGAAAAAATCAACGTACCCGTCGCCGGCAACCTTCATACCTCAAGCGCCGTCGCGCTGATGGACGCGGCACTCGCAGGACTGGGCGTGATGGCGGTGCAAAAATGGATGGCCGCCGCAGCCATCAAGGAAGGCAAACTCGCCGGCGTGTTGTCCGATTACGACGTAAGTCCCACCGATCACGACACCGCCCTCTACGTGGTGTATCCGCACAGCCGCGGCCTGTCGCCCAAAGCGCGCGCGTTCGTGGATTTTCTGGTGGCGCTGTTTAAAAAGCCGGGTTAATGCACTACAACGCGCCCTGCTCGCGCAACCGCGCAATTTCTTCTTCATTCATCTGCAATTCCTTGCGCAATACCTCATCGGTGTCGGCGCCCAGTTGCGGCGCGGCACGTGTATTAGTTGAGTAATCGCCGGAAAGTTTGAACGGTACGCCAAGCGTGGGCAGTTCGCGCCCCTCAGCGTTTTTCACCGGCACAATCATGTGATTTGCAGCCACTTGCGGATGCACCAGCACCTGATCGAGCGTGTTGATCGGTGAGGCGGCCACGCCTTTAGCGTCGAAGCGGCTGATCCAGTGTGCGACGTTTTCAGTAGCAAAAATGGCTTCGAGCAACGACACCAGCACGGCGCGGTGTTCGAGGCGCTTGTCGTTGGTGTGAAAGCGTTCATCGGCGTCGAGGTCGTTGCGACCGAGCGCATCGCAAAAACGCCGCCATGGGGTATCGTTGGTCGCCCCCACCAGCAGGTAGCCGTCCTTGCACTTGAACGCCTGCATCATCAGGTGGTAGCCGGCCTTGTTGTGCAACTCGCCCTGCGGTCCGTAACCGTTGATCGAGCAATAGATGATATCGGGCTTGATGGTACGCACGCCGGCGTAATCCACGCCGAGCCTTGCCGCGGACTCCGGCAGAAAACTCTGGATCACGATGTCGGACCTGGCGATTAACTGGCGCAACACGCCGCGCGCGGCTTCGGATTTGAGATTCAGGGTGATGCCGCGCTTACCGCGATTGACGCTTTGAAAATTGCTGGTGATGCCGTCGGCCGCACGCGTGCCCCACACGCGGTTTTCGTCGCCGGTACCGGGGGTTTCCACCTTGATCACGCCGGCGCCCTGATCGGCGAGCAATTGCGCGATAGGGGCCGGCGAGTACGCGGCTCAGGTCGAGCACGCGCAGATTGTTCAGCAGCGTCGCCATGCGAAATATTCGTGGCGTCAGGCTGCCAGAGCAGCGTGCCCGGTCTCTTTCAACACGGCAGGCATCACTTCGGACGCCCAAAGCTCCATGCAGGCCAGCGATTTTTTGTGATCCATGTCGCCGACCTGCGGCTGAATCGCGATATGCACCGGGTTCAGTTCGCGCACAATGCGCACCATTTTCTCGATGCAGGTGTCGACATCGCCCACCGGCAGATTGCGGCGGATGTCTTCGATGCCCGGTTCATCGCCGTATGGATGTTCCTGCACCACGTAGTTGTTGGCGACTTTTTCGCGCCGCGTTTTCAGCGCCACGGCGAGGCGCTGCTGATACAGCGCGCAATCGATGTAGTGATCGGCATCTTTTTTGTTCTTCGTCACAAACGCGAGCCGCGTCACGGCGATGCGTGCGGGCCTGCCTTCCCCGGCGGCGATCTGCTCGAAAGTTTCGCGTGTCTTTTTCATGCGCGTCACACCGCCCAGCAGACCGGACATGAACAGCGTATGACCATGATTCGCAATCCAGGCCATATGCGACAGGTCACCACCCGCATACCAGATCGGCGGGGTCGGTGTCTGCAGCGGCTTGCAACTGATGGATGAGCGCGGAAATTTAATGTGCTTGCCTTGATACTCGAACGCGGTTTGGCTGAGACCCCTGTGTATGAGTTCAAGCATCTCGCCGGTGAACTCGCGCACATTTTCAAGCGTCGAGCAGAAGCGATCAAACTCGTATTGCTGATAGCCCATGCCGATGCCCAGATCGAGACGACCGTTGCTCAGATTATCCACCATGCCGATTTCGGCCAGCAGCCGTGCCGGCGTGTAGAGCGGCGCTACCACCACCGCAGTGCCCAAACGGATGCGGCTGGTTCTGCCCGCCATGTGCGCCACCATCATCAGCGGCGACGGGCACAGGCTGTAGTTGGAAAAGTGATGCTCCGCATACCACGCGCGGCTGTATCCCAACTGCTCGGCGGCCACGGTCTGTTCGACGGCTTCGTCGAATATTTGCTTCGCGCTTTTCGCCGGATCGCGTTGCTGCATGATATTGAAGATGCCGAAATCCATGATTTTCTCTCGTGGCTAAGGATGCCAGTGTAGGGGTGCGGCGCTCCACAATAGCCACCAGAAATCGGGCAGGACTCTTCCGCGGCGTGCAACAATCGCACTCGCCGTGAGTGGATGTACCCGGTAAACTGCGGCGACGCTAACAAAAGTCGTCATGCAACTCACCATCGCCGAAGCCACTGATCTCGCGATACGCGCGCTCTCACGCGCGGGTATGACCGCGCAAAACGCACAGATCGTCGCCGATCATCTGGTGGATGCGGCGTTGTGCGGGCACGAGTTCTCGAGCCTGGCGCGCGCAATCGCGCTGGCCGATGAAATCCGCAAAAAACCGCCAGCCGAGGAAGCCCGCGTAGTTCGCGAAAACCATTGCTCGGCGCTGATCGACGGCGGCGACAACGTAGCCTATGTGGTGTCGCTACACGCCATCGACAAGGCAATAGAGATCGCGCGCAAGAACGGCGTCGCGGTGGTGTGCGCCAACAACACCTGGTTCAGCGGGCGCCTTGCGTACTATGTTGAACGCGCGGCGCGTGAGGGTTTTATCGCCCTGCACACCACCAACGCCACAGCGCGTGTCGCGCCGCACGGCGGCGTAGACCGTCTGATGGGCACCAACCCCTTCGCGATTGCGTTTCCAAGCGAAGACGATCCGTTGATTATCGACATCGGCACCTCGCAGACGACGTGGGGAGATGTGGTGCTGGCGCGCACCAAGGGCAAGCCGCTGCCTGAGGGCGTGGCAGTCAATCCTGCCGGATATCCGACCACCGATCCCGATGAAGCCCTGGAAGGCGCGATACTGCCGTGGGGCGGGCCGCGCGGCAGCGGACTCGCGCTGGCGGTGCAGTTGCTGGGCATACTCGCCGGCAGCGACTTGGTGATCGATGATGTGCGCAACTACGGATTATTTTTTATGGTTATCGATCCGCGGTTGTTCATGCCCAGCGATCAGTACCCCGCACGCGTATCGGCGTTTCGTCAGATCATTGCGGCAAACCGTCCTGCTGCGGGTGGTAGCGCGGTGCGCGTACCCGGCGACCGCAGTCAGCAGTTGCGTCGCGAGAATCGTACAAAAGGCGTGATTGATCTCGATGAAAAGGTTTATGCGCGGTTGTGCGAGTTGGCCGATAGCCAATCGTAACTGCTCGTAACTAATTGTTTTTATTGTTTAATTTTATGGTTTATCCCGCTTTCGTATGACCATTACCACAGCGCGTCATTCTGGCGCATGCCAGAATCCAGTACGTAACCCCGATCCGAAGGATCAAGATTTAAGATGCTGCGCATACTGACACGCACTGGATTCTGGCATGCGCCAGAATGACGATTTTTTATGAAGAATAGCAGCGCCCTTCAAGCTAACCACGCCGCGCGGTTAATCGATTTCGCGAGCACGCTAACACTTGCGGCAATCCCGCGCACGGCCTTCGATAACGCCAAGCGCTGCCTGCTCGATGCCATCGGCTGCGGCTTGTTCGGTGCGAGCCAACCGTGGTCGGCAATCATGGCGGCACAGATGTTTGCGGAAAAATCGCAAGGTGCATCAACGGTGTTCGGGTATCGCGAGCCGCTGGCCGCGCCAGCGGCCGCGCTGTGCAACGGCACGGCGATCCACGGTTTTGAACTTGACGATCTGCTGCCTGCGGCGATTATTCATCCCGGCACGGTAATTATTCCTGCGGTACTGGCCACCGCAGAAAACGCTGAAGTGAGCGGAGAACAATTACTGCGCGCACTGATCATCGGTTACGAAGCCACTGCGAGAATCAGCCTCGCCATGGGCACACACGCCTCGCATCACGGCTTTCATAAAACCAGCGTGGTCGGCCCTGTTGCTTCCGCCATTGCCGCAGGATGTGTGCTGGGATTGAGCGCGGCGCAAATCACCTGCGCCGCCGGTATCGCTGCATCGATGGCATCGGGCATCAAATCCTATGTCGCGAGCGGTGGCGGCGGCATGGTGAAGCGTATGCACGCGGGCTGGGCGGCTTCATCCGGCGTGCGCTCGGCACTGCTTGCGCGCGACGGATTTACCGGACCCACTGGCGCGGTGGATGGGCGCTATGGTTTGCTCGAAGTCTTTGGCGGCAAGGCAGCCAACCCCGAACCCCTCACACAGGGATTGGGAGAGAGCTGGGCCATCAACGCAGTGTGGTTCAAGGTCTATCCGCTATGCGGCTGGATACAGGGCGTGGTGCAACTGCTGGGCAAGATGCGCGGCGAGATTAACCAAAGTAAGCCGCTCGCACCCGATCAAATCAAAAAAGTCGTCGTCGGCACCAGCCGCTTTGCCGTCAACGGCAACAGCAACCCTACCCCCGCCGACACCATGGACGCGCAATACAGCATTCCTTACTGTGCAGCGCTCGCGCTCACGCGAGACCCCGGCGACCCGCGCGCGTTTGAGCCGGCCAGTTACAACGACCCGGCATTGCTCGACATCGCATCGCGGGTGGAAACGCATGTGGATGACGAATGCGAAGCGGTGTATCCGCAGCGCTTCGGCTCGCGCGTGCAACTGCATCTCGCCAACGGCGAAGTGAAGGAAGCACTGACGCTCGATCCCCATGGCACGCCGGCTGATCCCTGTTCGGAACAGGAACTCACGGATAAATTCATGCGGCTGGCAGCGCTGTCGCCATTGAAAGTCAATGCTGCGGCCATTGTTCAAGCGGTACGCCAACTGGACACTCGCGCGTCGCTGCGCGAATTGAGCCGCGTTTTACGCCCGGCGTAGCCTGGCCGCGCGCGGGAATGCACTCTGTATGTTGAAAAATAAGCCTTTGCCAAAGCGCCATTTTCCGCAGCGTCTCAAGCTGGCAGATCACAAAAGTGATGGACATCGTGATCGGTTTGCGTTAGGTTATTCAAAGGTGATACCTAGTAATACAAAGGCTATTATGGCGACCTCCATCAAAATCGATGACGAACTCAAAAGCAGAGTGCAGCACCTCGCTGGTCTTCGGCAGCGGTCGGCACATTGGATCATGCGTGAAGCAATTGCGCAGTACGTCGATCGTGAGGAAGCCCGCGAGGGTTTCAAACAAGAGGCATTGGCCTCTTGGGCAGAATACCGGGAAACCGGTCGGCACTTGACCGGCAAAGAAGCGCGTTCCTGGCTAAGCACCTGGGGCACTGAGACAGCAACGAAGCTGCCGAAGTATCACAAATAAGTGTCACCAGTAATTATTACCGAAGGGGCGGGGCGCGGGCTGGAGCGTTGTCGCCGATTCTTGAACGCGAAAAATCGGTCGGAGGCTCGCCGTGCTGGGCAAGCCATCGAACGGCAATTCGCGCGTTTGGAAACGAACCGCGATAGCGGCAGGCCGATTGCTGATTTGCCGGAGTTGCGCGAACTGGTCATCGATTTCGGAGATCCCGGTTATGTCGCGTTGTATCGCTACGAAGCGACCGACGATACGGTGTATGTGCTGGCCTTCCGGCACCAAAAAGAAGCAGGGTATATAGCGTGAGGACTTCCTGGTGACACGTTGGGTATAGGCTGTGAAGGACTCAACTGTGGCATACAAAGGATAGGGGCTTACCAGCCCAACCGCGCTCGCAGCGATACGCGACGGCCAGCACAGCATGACCGAATTTGCGGTCGCGGTAGAACTGTCAGTCTCGCGCGTGAGCCGCATCGCGAAAAGGTTGGAGGCAGTGGCAAAAGGCAAGGCCCTGTGCGTTCCTGCAAGCGGTACGCCAATTGGACACTCGCGCATCGCTGCGCGAATTGAGCGGCGTTTTACGCCCGGCGTAAACGGGTCGAGCGCAGGAATGCGCCCTGCCGTAGACGTACGCCTCTTGCGTGCGTATGCTGTTATTCATGCTACGCACTGGGTGGTGAAGCTGAATCAGCAATCTGGGCGCGGTAGAAACTAGGGGTGTTTGCTTTTTCAATTTAGGACGTACTAAATTTATGTAAGTATTTGATTAACTTTAATATTTTTTACAACGATACGTATTCTTATAGCTATATGGTGTCTTGTAAAGCGTCGTACACGACGCCGACTTTGAGGCATGCTAGTCCGCTACCGTAATTACCTGGCGGGGCTAATTTTGGCGCTGATTGTTGCGGGCTGCGCTACAGACCATTCCGATCAAATTCCTGGAATGGAAAAGCTCGACCCTATTCAGGAATTTACAGTTCGTAGATTGACAGATAACTATGCAGAGCTTCTCCACAGACGGCCTAAAGAAAAAACGATACTCTATGAAATTAAATCGGACAGCCGATCTGAAACCCGATTAGCAGTAGTACGTAAAGCAATTTCTATAATTCGTGAAAAAGAGAACGGAAATTTTTCATGGGTTTCAAGGCGGGAGAAACGTATTGTTATGCTTTCCGCTCGTGTGGAAGATAATGCAATTCTTGAAGAGTTCTTGATGCGTGAATTCTTTTAGAAACGAGTGGGTTTTGTCGAAGGATCACCCATAGTATGAAGCAACGGTCACAGACCACAGTGTCGGACAGCCAGTTATGTACACTGCATTCGCATGGTCCAAGCCTGAGCACGCATATTCTGTGTTCCCACATAAGACGCCTAACGCGTTTGAATCTGGACGCGCGATAATGCCGCGCGCCATTCAACGCAGACGTTGGGCGTCTTAAGCCGAAGCGAGAGATAATGGCGCCGATACGAGTTTCCGGGAGCCAGAATTGCCAGAATTAAGCCGATTCTTCGGTATCATCATCGCCATGTACTACAACGATCATTCGCCGCCTCATTTCCACGCAAAATATGGTGGTGACCAAGCGTCCCTTCGGATAGATAATGGTGCAATCGTGGAAGGCAAACTTGGAACTCGCACGATGCGTCTGGTCGAGGAGTGGCGCGTTCTCCACCAAGTAGAATTGCTTGAAGATTGGAATTGCGCTCGCGCCAGGCAGCCCTTAAACCAAATCGAACCGCTGGAGTAACTATCATGATTCCAAAAGTGGTTGAAGTAAGGCCGTTGGAAGGCTACAAGCTTTGGCTTCGTTTCCAGGACGGTGTGTCCGGAACCGTAGATCTGAGCGGTGAACTTTGGGGTCCCATGTTCGAACCCCTTAAAGACAACGCGCTCTTCGCCCAAGCGACGATACATCCAGAGCTTGAAACGGTCACATGGCCGAATGGTGCCGATCTCGCGCCAGAGTTTCTCTACCAGGCCGCCCAACAACGTGTTGCAAGCGACGCGCACCTGAACACTGACGGTGGGCTGGTAAGCCCAACAGCTATCGTGTGACACGTGCGGAAACGTTGGCTTCGCTGCGCCTGTCCTGAGCTTGTCGAAGGGCTCAGCGCCAACCTACCGTAGCGTCAAGTTTTTTCGATAATCGCATCCCACACCGGCAACGCCCGCGCTTCAAACGGCAAATCCCATGCCGCGCAATTCGCGCGATCGACTATCTCCACCGGTAACATAATTTCGCGCGGCACGGTTTCGCCATTGAGATAACGCACCGCTGCTTCAGCGGCGAGGCACGCCATTTTCATTGCGTCGAAACTCGCCGTAGCGAGCAGCTTGCCGGATTTGATGGCGGCTATGGCGTCGGGCACGGCATTGACCCCCACTACCGGCACCAGCGGTTTGCCGGCGGCTTCAAACGCATCAATGGCGCCCAGCGCCATCGCGTCATTGGCGGCAAGGATGGCATCAAATCCGACGCCGCTGGCCAGCACGCGCTTCATTTCACGGCGTGCAATGCTTTGCAGGAACTCCCCCGGCACATCAGCCACGCGCGTGATACGCGGGTGCGCGGCAAAAGCTGCGGCGAACCCGGTCACGCGGTGGACAGTCACCAGCGGGCT
>JANMXV010000066.1:0-5830 GCA_031381325.1 Betaproteobacteria bacterium
GCAACCTTGTCGCCAGCGCAGACGAGGCCGCTACAAACGCCGATGGATTGGCGCGCCACTGGGCCAAATGGGAGGACCCCTTCCCCAAGCCGTGTTATCTCTTCGCCATGGTCATCGCGCAGCTTGATCTGCTGGAAGACAGCTTCGTCACGCGCTCGGGCAAAAACGCACGGCTCGCGATCTATGTCGAACCCGGCAAGCTCGACCAGGCAGGCTTCGCGATGCAGGCGCTTAAGAAAGCGATGAAATGGGACGAAGACACGTTCGGCCTCGAACTCGATCTCGACCAGTACATGATCGTCGCTGTAGGCGATTTCAACGCAGGAGCGATGGAGAACAAAGGGCTCAACATCTTCAACACCAAGTACCTATTGGCGCGGCCCGACACGGCCACCGACGCTGATTATCAGAGCATCGATGCGGTGGTCGCGCACGAGTATTTTCACAACTGGACCGGCAATCGCGTCACCTGCCGCGACTGGTTCCAACTCTCACTCAAAGAAGGCCTCACGGTCTTTCGCGATCAGGAGTTCACTGCCGATATGTATTCCCGTGCCGTGCAGCGCATCCGCGACGTGCGCGGTCTGCGGGCGAGCCAGTTTCCCGAAGACGCCAGCCCGATGGCTCATCCGGTGCGGCCGCAATGCTACGAGGAGATCGGCAACTTTTATACGGCAACGGTGTACAGCAAAGGCGCAGAGGTCGTGCGCATGATCCATACCTTGATCGGCGCGGACAATTTCCGCAAGGGCATGGATCTGTATTTCAAGCGTCACGACGGGCAAGCCGTGACTACCGACGATTTTGTACAGGCCATGGCCGATGCGTCGAATGTTGATCTGACACAGTTCAAGCGCTGGTACGAGCAAGCCGGAACGCCTGTCCTCGAGGTCACGGACACCTACGAGCCGGACCAGAAGCGCTACATCATGACCGTCCGTCAAAGCTGCCCGCCAACGCCTGGGCAACCCGAAAAGAACCCGTTCCACATCCCGCTAGCGATGGGCCTGGTCGCGCCGGACGGCAGCGACATTCCGCTCAGGCTCGAAGGTGATCGCGGAATGCCATCCACCACAAGGGTATTGTCGTTAACAGCACCCGAGCATAGCTTCGTTTTTGAAAACGTGCCTGCTAGGCCAGTGCCGTCGCTGGCTCGCAACTTCTCCGCGCCGGTCATCGTGAAGCACGATTACGACGAGGGCAGCCTCAGGCATCTAATGGCGTATGACTCGGACACCTTCAATCGCTGGGAGGCGGGTCAGCGTCTGGCCACCGTGCTGATGCTGAGAGCCATGGACGACGCAGGCGCCGGGCGCGAATTGAGCACTCCGGAAATGTTCGTAGAGGCCTTCGGACACGTCCTCGCCAACGCGCACAAGGACCCAGCCTACGCGGCTGAAGCGCTTACCCTGCCTGCGGAAAACTTCCTCGCCGAGCAGATGGACATAGTGAATCCGGATGCGATCCACACGATGCGCGTTGGCTACGCGCGCAACCTGGCGACGTTTCATCGCGATGCGCTGCTCGCTGCCTACCATGCGAACGCAGTAGTTGGCCCTTACAGCCCGGATGCAGCGTCCGCCGGCAAGCGGTCGCTGCGTAACCGCTGCCTCGCCTATCTCATGGAGACACGCACGCCGGACACCTGCGATCTCGCCTTTCACCAATTCAGCACCGCCGATAATATGAGTGACAGCATGGCGGCGCTGACGGTGCTTGCCGATTTCGACTGTGCCGAGCGCACGCGCGCGCTGGAATCTTTTTACGAGCGCTGGAAGGACGAGCCGCTGGTGGTGGACAAGTGGCTGCGCGTGCAGGCGATGTCCCGTCTGCCCGGCACATTGGCCGAAATCAAGCGTCTCACAGTTCATCCGGCTTTCACGATCACAAATCCGAATAAAGTCTATGCGCTGTTCGGCGCCTTCACCGGCAACCATGTACGGTTCCACGCGGACGACGGCAGCGGCTACGCGTTTCTCGCCGATCAAATCATTGTGCTGGATAAGCTCAATCCCAGTGTTGCCGCCCGCATGGCGCGCGCTTTCGACCGCTGGAAGAAATTTGATCCGGGCCGGCAGCGGCATGCCCGATCCGATCTCGAACGCATACAAAATACCGCCGGGTTGTCGAAGGATGTGCTCGAAATCGTGGGCAAGGGATTGCAGTAATTTTTTGTCCATTCCACGATCCACTGCCATGCCCGCCGAACCATCCCTCACCGCCTACGTGGCGCAATTCATCACCCATACGCGGCCATCGGAAATTCCCGCCGATGTGATGCATCTGGGCAAGCGCTCCATCCTCGACGGGCTGGGTCTCGCGCTTGCGGGCAATGCCGCCGAGTCCGGGCGCATCGTACGCGCTTACCTTAAGGCGCTCGGCATCCCCACCACCAGAGGCAGCACGGTCATCGGCACGCGCATGAAAGTGCCCGCACGATTTGCCGCCTTCGCCAACGGCATTGCGATTCATGCGGATGACTACGACGACACACAGTTGGCGGTGGCGAAAGATCGCGTCTACGGCCTGCTCACGCACCCGACCGCGCCGGCGCTGCCGCCGGTGCTGGCATTGGGCGAGCGCGATAATCGTTCGGGACTCGAGGTGCTCACCGCGTATCAAATCGCGGTTGAAGTTGAAACCAAAATTGCCGAGGCGATCAACCCGCGGCATTACGCGGACGGTTTTCATTCCACCGCGACTGTGGGTGCTATTGCCGCAGCGGCGGGCGCCGCGCGCATGCTGAAACTGAATGTCGAAGAAACGCGCGCTGCGCTGGGCATGGGTGCAAGCCAGGCAGCGGGGTTGCGTGAGAATTTCGGCACCATGACCAAGCCGTTTCATGCGGGGCGCGCGGCTGAGTCCGGTGTGGTGGCGGCGGAGTTGGTTAAACTCGGCTGGACGGCTACACCGGTGGCGTTGGAAGCCGGGCGCGGGTTTTTCCAAGCGGCCGGCGGTGGTTACGACCCGCAGGCCATAGCCGGCAAACTCGGCAACCCGTGGACATTCGCCATGCCGGGTGTGTCGATCAAGCCGCATCCGAGCGGCTCGCTCACGCATCCGGGCATGGGCAAGATGCTCGATCTCATACGCAAGTTCGACATACGCCCGGCGCAGGTAGTGAAGGTCCGCGTCGGCGCCAAGCACCACATGCCGAACACGCTGATCCACCATCGCCCCGTGAATGAGTTGCAGGCCAAATTCAGCATGGAATTCTGCATGGCGATTTTGCTGCTCGAACGCGCGGCCGGTCTCGTGCAATTCACCGACACTGTCGTCAACCGGCCCGACGTTAAACAAATGATCGAAAAAATCGAGTTCGGCATGCATCCCGAAGCCGAAGCTGCCGGCTACGATAAAATGACCACGCTCATCGAAATCCAGCTTAGCAATGGACGCACCGTCAGCGGCCGCGCCGATTTTGGCAAAGGCAGCCCTGCCAACCCGATGAGCGACGAAGACGTGGTGAACAAGTTTCACGAATGCGCAGCCTGGGGCAGACTGCCCAGGATAAACGCCGAGATGATTGTGGAATGGGTGTTCAATCTTGAAAAGTTGCCGCGCATCCGCGAGTTGACGCGCTGGCTGGCCTGCGACGCAAAATTGCCGCACGCAGCACCTGCCGAAAAAAATATCGTGCTTTCAAAATTACACTAACCAGTATGCCAGAATCCAGGTTGTTGTTTTTTCCAGCGGCGCAAGCCGGTAATCAAACGCAAAATATTAACCGGGGACACTTAATGACTCATGAACTGAAACCACTTCACGCGCTTCTACTGGCCCTCACCGTCGCCGCGCCTTTGCCCGTGCTGGCGCAGACCTACCCCACCAAACCGATACGCATGCTGGTCGGCTTCGCCCCCGGCGGCGGCACCGATACCGCCGCGCGCGCCATTGCCGCCAAGCTCTCCGAGCGTCTGGGTCAAACGGTGGTGATCGATAACCGTCCCGGCGCCGCGGGCAATATTGCGACGGAAATTACCGTGAACTCACCCGCCGATGGCTACACCCTGCTGCTCGGCTCTATTTCGTCTTTTTCGATCAACCCCAGTCTCTATAAAAAGCTGTCGTTCGATCCGCTGAAAGACCTCGCACCGCTCACGCGCGCGGCGGATTCCACCAACATTCTGGTCACGCATCCGACGGTCGGCGCCAAGACGGTGAAGGAGCTCATCGCGTTGGCGAAAACCAAACCGCTCAACGGCGGCTCATCGGGCATCGGCGGATCCGGCCATCTGGCGATTGAACTTTTTAATTTGCAAACCGGTACAAAAATCACCCACGTGCCGTACAAGGGCGGCGGCCCCGCCATGATCGATTTGCTGGGCGGCAATATCCACCTGATTTTCGCCACGGCGGCGAGCGCGGTGCAGCACATCAAAAGCGGCAAGATCAATGCGCTGGGCGTTACCACATTGAAGCGCTGGGGATTCATGCCGGAGGTTCCCACTATCGCCGAAGCGGGCGTTGCCGGATTTGAAGCCAATAACTGGTACGGCTTCATGATGCCGCTGAAAACGCCGCCGCCCGTCATTGCGCGGCTGAACAAGGAAATTGGCGCGATATTGCTGCTGCCCGACGTGAAGGACTATCTGTTCCGCCAAGGCATGGATGTCGCGCCCGGCACTCCGGAGGAGTTCGCCAAATACATTAAATCGGAAACGGTGAAATGGGAAAAAGTTATCAAAGCTGCCGGCTTGTATCATTCGAACTGATGCGCGCGCCTGTCTTTATCGCGGCCGCTCTGCTCGCCGCAACCGCGCACGCTGCCGAGTGGGCGCCGGCGAAATCCATACGCTTCATCGTCGGCAATCCTCCCGGCGGTGCAACCGATCTCGTCGCGCGCATTCTGCAACCGAAGTTAAGCGCCGCGCTCGGCAAACAAGTTGTCATCGACAACCGTGCCGGCGCGAATGGTCTGATCTCGCTTGAAATATTGAAGCACGCCGAACCCGATGGTCACACCGTTGGCCTCGGTCACATCGGCATTCTCATCGTCAGTCCCGCGATACAGAAAGTACCGTTTGATATTCATCAGGATTTCGCGCCCGTTGGGCTGATGGTGTCGCTGCAAAATATCATCATCACTCACCCTGGCGTTGCGGCGAAAAACCTTAGTGAATACCTGACGTTAGCCAAAGCAAAACCCGGCGCCATGCAATACGCCACGTCGGGCATCGGCAGCCCGGGGCATCTCGCCGCGTCGCTGCTGGAAGCCATGACCGGCCTGCAGTTGACGCACGTGCCGTACAAAGGCGGCGGCCCTGCGATTACCGATCTGCTCGCCGGACATGTGCCATCATTCTTCGCGGTGATCTCCACCGCCGTGCCGCATGTGCAGTCGGGCAAAGTGCGTGGCATTGCCGTCACCAGCACGCGGCGCGCCGACGCGGTGCCGGATGTGCCGACCATCGCGGAGGCCGGTGTAAAAGGTTACGCCGCCATCAATTGGTACGGCCTGCACGCGCCCGCGAGAACACCGCCGCACATCCTCGCACGGCTTAACAAGGAACTGGTAGCGGTGCTGAAGTCACCGGAAATCATTCAGCAATTCAAGGATCGCGGTATCGAGGCCGCGCCGTCTTCGCCCGCTGAATACGGGCAATTCATCCGTAGCGAAGAAGCCAAGTGGCTGCCGCTAATCAGGAAATCGAATATTCGACCGTAGGCTCATAGACACGAATGTCGTAGGATGCCGGTGACGAAGGAACCGCATCGGTCGAGGATCATGCACTACATTTTCGCGACCGTCGGCACGTTAGGCAAGGCTGCGGAGCGCTTGGCGGTAGTCACCGCCAGCCCCCGCAATTTGCCGCTCTGAATCTGCGGC
>JANMXV010000077.1:0-5297 GCA_031381325.1 Betaproteobacteria bacterium
CGACGAAGCGTCCGGACAGGAGGTCGCCGACCTGATCACGAACGCCCATGAAAACCGCATTCCAATGTACATGTCCATCGTCAACGCGGGAGAGGTCTGGTACATCCTCGCCAGGGAAATTTCAGAGACGAAAGCCGACAGCGCGATGACCGATCTGACAGGTCTCGGCATCGAATTGATCGGCGTGGATTGGCCCATGACGCGGATAGCGGGAACATTCAAGGCGCGCTTCAGAATGTCCTACGCGGATTGTTTTGCCGCGGCACTCGCGAAGGACCGCAAATGCGACCTCGTCACCGGAGACAAGGAATTCAAGCAGGTCGAGGGGGAAGTCAGCATTCACTGGCTTTAATCGTCTACATCCACGGCTTCAACAGCGCGCCGAGTTCCTTCAAGGCGCGGCTTGTCGGAGAACGCATGCGCGCGTTGGGACGCGAGGGCGACTATTTCGTGCCGGCGCTGCCGCACCGGTCGGCCGAGGCGATGGCGCTGTTGCGCGATATCGTGGAACGCTATCCCGGTACGGCGCTAATTGCCCGGCAACGCAACCTGACCCAGCGGCACCGCGGTCACGCTGTTTTGCGGCGAGCCGTCGATCAGTTTATCGGAGTAAGTCAGGTAGATCAGTACATTGCGTTTGCGGTCAACCATGCGCACCACGCGCAATTTTTTGAACAGCATGGAAATGCGCTCGTTGAACATTTCCTCTTGTGGCGGCAGGTTCTTGCCGGTGAACGCAATCGGGCCGACCTGGCGGCAAGCAATCGATGCCTCAGACTTGTCTTCCGCCAGACCGATGGTCCCCATAACGCCGCCTGTCTTGGCACGCGACACGTAACAGGTCACGCCCCTGACCTTGGGGTCGTCATAGGCTTCGACTACTACCTTGTGATTGGCGCCGATCAGGATAAAGGCGGTGGACACTTCACCGACCTGTTCGGCACGCGCACACGTGATGAGGACCAGAGACAAAAGCGCGGCAGAGAGTTTTTTCATGGGTTGCTTTCAACTTGGAAACAATGGTGTGAAGGGCCCGAGCAGGCTGCCATTTGGCGCGCGGGTTGGGCGTAAATAAGGATAGAAAATTAAACCGGAACACCGAAAGTATTCCCGATTCTTTCAGGTGAGGTCAATCGCAGATTCTGCACTCTGCGCTGGCGGTTGCGGGAATTCTGTGGCGGGTGGAGAATTGTCGGATTCCTGTTATCAGCGAAGATGAACATCAACCCACAACCGGCGCTGCCGCAAGCTGAAGAAGCCGCTTCGCGCATGCTTGCGCTGGCGCAGGCCTTCGTGCGCGAAACGCGGCCCGGACGCGTGCTGCGAGTGACACTCGACAGCTCGCTGGAACGCGATCTGGGTATCGACAGTCTGGGGCGGGCGGAACTGTTGTTGCGCACGGAGCGGGCGTTCGCCGTCGCGCTGCCGGAACGCGCATTGAACGAGGCCGACACGCCGCGCGATCTGCTGCGCTTTGTGCTGGGCGCGCACGGACCACTCGCCGCAAGCGCGCGCGCAGTGCAGACGCTGGCAGTACGCGGCGATCAGGGCGTGCCATCGGAGGCGCGTACGCTGATCGAGATGATCGACTGGCATCTCGAACGTCATCCCGATCAGTTGCAGATTCATCTCTACGGCGAAGACGACATCGCAGAAGACATCAGTTACGCCACGCTCGCCGCCGGTGCATCGGCGGTGGCGGCCGAACTCGCCGGGCGCGGGCTGGAACCGGCCCAGACGGTGGCGATCATGCTGCCCACCAGCCGCGACTATTTCTTCAGCTTCCTCGGCATCCTGATGGCGGGCGGCATACCGGTGCCGATTTATCCGCCGGTGCGGCTGGCGCAACTCGAAGATCATATGCATCGCCACGCCGGCATTCTGTTCAACGCGCAGGTGGTCATGCTCATCACCGTGCCGCAAGCCAAGGGCGTGGCGCTGCTGTTGCGCTCGCAAGTACCCAGCCTGCGCCACGTGCTGACAGCCGCCGATTTTGCACCCGGCGTGCGTTTTGATCTGCGGCCGCCTATCGGGGCCGAGGACATCGCGTTCATTCAATATACCTCGGGCTCGACCGGCAACCCGAAGGGCGTCGCGCTCACTCACGCTAATCTGCTTGCCAATCTGCGCGCGATGGGCGAGGCGGTGCGCGTGCAGCCGGACGACGTATTTGTAAGCTGGCTGCCGCTGTACCACGACATGGGATTGATCGGCGCGTGGTTGGCGGGGCTGTATTTTGGTTTTCCGTCGGTGATCCTGTCGCCGCTGGCGTTTCTCGCGCGCCCGCAGCGCTGGCTGTGGGCGATGCATCGCCATCGCGGCACGTTGTCGGCGGCGCCGAACTTTGCGTATGAACTGTGCGTGCGCAAGATTGCCGACGCAGATATCGAAGGGGTTGATCTTTCTTCATGGCGCTACGCGTTCAACGGCGCGGAGCCGGTAAGCCCGGACACTATCGCCACGTTCCGTGATCGTTTCGCGAAGTTCGGATTGAAGCCGCAGGCGATAGCACCGTGTTACGGCTTGGCGGAATGTTCGGTGGGGCTTGCGTTTCCGCCGCCCAACCGTGTGCCGGTGATTGATGTCGTGCAGCGGGAGCCATTCACGCGATCGGGGCGCGCGGTTCCCGCCGCGCCGGGGGATGAAAATACGCTGCGCTTCGTTGCTTGCGGCCTGCCGCTTGCCGGCCACCCGACGCGGGTGATTGACGCCGCAGGCATCGAGCTCGGCGAGCGCCACGAGGGACGCCTCCAGTTCAAAGGGCCGTCGGCCACGCGCGGCTACTATCGCAATCCCGTGGAGACCGCGAAGCTGTTTGACGGCGACTGGCTCGACACCGGCGACTACGCGTACTTCGCCAACGGCGATATTTATCTCACCGGGCGCGTCAAAGACCTGATCATACGCGGCGGCCGCAATATCTATCCGTACGAGCTCGAACAGGCGGTGGGCGATATCCCCGGCATACGCAAGGGCTGTGTCGCGGTATTCGGCAGTGCCGATGCGGCCTCGGGCACCGAGCGCATCATCGTACTCGCCGAGACGCGTGAAACGGATGCGGCGCGGCGCGAGGCGTTAAAGCGCGCGCTGAACGATGCCGCAGTAGCGGTGATCGGTATGCCCGCGGATGAGGTGGTGTTGGCGCCGCCGTATACGGTGCTCAAGACGTCCAGCGGAAAAATCCGCCGCGCCGCAAGCCGTGAGTTCTACGAGCGCGGAGGAAAGGCCTCTCGCCCGCAGCCGGTGTGGATGCAGGTCACGCGGCTGGCATGGCAAGCGGCGTGGCCGGAAGCGAAGCGCCGCCTGCGCGCTCTGTGGGACGTGTTTTACGGCTTGTATGCGCTGGCGTGGTTCGGACTGCTGATGCCATTCACCTGGATGATGGTCGCGTTGCTGCGCCGTCCGGCGTTTAACCGTCCATTCATCGCGATTATGGCGCGGATTTTCACACGGCTGATCGGCGTGGCGCCGCGGGTCGAGGGACGCAAAAATATACCGCAGGGCCCCTGCGTATTCGCCATGAATCACACCAGCTATCTTGACGGCATCATGCTGTGCGCCGTGCTGCCGCTGCGCTACCCGCATGTGTTCGCCGCCAAGCGCGAGTTCATCGGGCACTGGTTTCCGCGTTTGTTTTTGAACGGCATCGGCGCGGCCTATGTAGAACGCATCGATCCCAAACTGGGCGTCGAGGGCATCGATCAATTCCTGCGCGCGTTGCGCGAAGGCGGGACGCCGGTGTTTTTCCCGGAAGGCACATTGGACCGGCGCACCGGATTAAAGCCGTTTCGCACCGGCGCCTTCGCGGTCGCGGCGCAGGCCGGCGTGCCGGTGACGCCGGTGGCGATCCGCGGCACACGTACGGTATTGCGTGATCAGGTATGGCTGCCGCGCCACGGTGCGGTGACGCTGCACTTTTCCGCACCGCTACATCCCGCCGGTAGCGAATGGGCGGCCATCGTAAAGCTGCGCGATGCGGTGCGCGAGCCGATTCTGCGTTACTGCGGCGAGCCTGACATCGGTTGAGATAGCCTTCAAACCACGCTGCGGATGGCGTAGCATAGCGGCTCTTTTTTCAGTTTTGATCACAGTGCGCGGAGGAATTAAATAATGTTTAAAAACAAATACTTACAATACATCACTGGAATAGTTGCAGTGCTAGTCATGCTGGCGCCTGGATTCACTTCGGCGCAGAAGCTGTCGCGCGCCGCGCCATTTCCGGAAGCCTCTGAGGAGCTGTACGGCATAGGCGCGGGCGGCAAATTTTATGTGTTCGGCGGTCTCGCGCCGGGCTGGAAGCCGAAGGGCCTGGTGTACGAATACGACCCCGCAAAAGACTCTTGGACCAAGAAGAAAAATATGCCCGTGGCCTCGCATCATATTGCGCTGGCGGAAATCAACGGCAAGATTTATGTGATCGGCGGTTTCAAGTATCCCGACGCCGGTGCGGCGGGCTGGCAGCCGATGGACAATGTTTTTGAATACGATCCGGGCGCCGATACCTGGAAGCCGCTGGCGCCGCTGCCCGCCAAACGTGGCGCGCCTGCTGCTACGGTGCATGAGGGCAAGATTTACGTCATCGGCGGCGCGGGGCCGCATCCGGGTTCCAAAGAAACGGTGTTGCACCCGGCGCGTCCGCATCGCGCGCTGTCGACCAACGAGGTTTACGACCCGGCAAGCAACACCTGGCAGACGCGCCAGTCTATGCCGACGGCGCGTAATCATGGCGCCATTGGCATGGTCAACAACAAGATTTACTACCTGGGCGGAAGAGTCGGTGCGGCATTCATTACGCGAGCCACCAACGTCGGCATTGTCGAAGAATACGATCCCGCGACCGATCAATGGGGTTCGTTGAAAGCGTCGATGCCCAACCCGCGCAGCGCGGTGGCGTGGGGCACGTACAAAGGCAAAATCTATGTCGCCGGCGGTGAAGAGCGCGCTTCCGGCCCATGGCAAAGAACCTTTCGCGCGGTGGAGGCATACAACCCGGCCAACAACCGCTGGGAGCTGTTGCCCGACATGGAATTCCCCCGCCACGGACTGGCAGGCGATATCGTCAACGGTAAATTCCACCTGGTCAGCGGCGATGCGGCCTCCGGCGGCGCGCCGGGCACGCACATCGATTCCGACGTGCATGAGGTGATTGATCTCGAAGCGAAGTAGTAAGCAGGTATAATCGCGGCGCGGCCCGGATTCTGGGCCGCGCTTTTTTTTGCCCGTGTTAAGCACAGTCAGGCGCAATGAACGTATTTTACGAAGAAGACGGCGGCTTCAAGGTGGGAGCGATCCTCGCC
>JANMXV010000104.1:0-3686 GCA_031381325.1 Betaproteobacteria bacterium
AAATTCGGATTGCCGCCTTCGAAGCGGTGCGATACACGGACATAGTCGAACTGGCTGTTGACATTTGCTTTGGCTGCCGCGCTTCCCGGTGCTACCGGCTCCCGCATGAACGGCACGCGCAGTTGATTCACAAGTTCCTCACGGCAGTACACCACACCGGAGCCGGTGAACCCCATCAATCCCTTATGGCCGCCGATAGAAACAATGTCGGCGCCGAGCGATGACAGCGGCGCAGCCAGCAGACCCGCTGCCTGCACGCCGTCCACGACGAGCCGGATGCCACGACTGCGGCATTCAGCGCCGAGCTTGGGCAGATCGACGCGATAGCCGTTGCCGTAGGTCACGTAGGCCGTTGACACCACCCGCGTGCGCGCATCCATCTGTTGCAGAAATGCCTCGAGCGGCAGGCGGCCGGCGCGGTTTTTTGCTGTGCGAATTTCCACGCCTTTCTGCTGCCAGTGCTTCCACGGCCAGAGATTCGCCGCGTGCTCCATATCGGTGAGCACCACGTTGTCGCCGCGCTGCAGCTCGAATGCGTGCGCGGCGATCAGCAGTCCCTCGGTGGTGTTTTTTGTGAACGCGATTTCTGTCGGCTTTGCGCCCAAGAGCTGCGCCATTTCAGCACGCGCAAGCGCTACATTCTCGGCCGACCAGGCATCAGCACCCGCATGCTCATAGACGTCGCGGTAATACGCCTGTACCGCCTGCTCCTGGCAGCGCGGCGGGATGGTTTTGCGCGCAACATCGAGATAGGTCCATTTCGCGAGCGTCGGAAATTCCTGCCGCAGCGCCGCCCAGTCAACTGCCTGTGTCATACCTTACTCCTCCGATGAACTTCGTTTTACTGTCAAAAACCTAGCGCCATGCCGCCCGGCCGTGGATCGCTGGCCCCGCGCAACACGCCGTGCTCGCGATCCAGTTGTATCAACTGCACCGCGCCGCCGCCCGACCACGGGCCGAGCATTTCAACGTTATGGCCCAAGCCTGCGAGTGCGTTGCGCGCCGCTTCCGGCACGCGTTGCTCGGCTCTGACTACCGGTGTCTTGTCCAGATTCGCCGGATCGGTGCCGGGAAAGCTGTACCAGCGCGGCGCATCTATCGCGTCCTGCGGCGACATGCCGTGATCGACGACATTGCTGATCACCTGCGTACTCCACTGCGTTTGCTGATCGCCGCCGGGTGTGCCGCCCACCAGCCACGGCTCGCCATTGCGGCACATAAGCCACGCATTCAGCGTGTGCATAGTGCGGCGCCCGGGCGCAATCACATTGGGGTGGTTCGGATCGAGGCTGAAACCGCGTCCCGCCCGGTTGTTGAGTGTGATGCCGGTTTCACCCGCGACCACGCACGAACCAAATGAATTGGACAGGCTGTGGATGAACGAAAGCGCATTGCCATCGCCGTCGGCGACCGCGAAATAGCTGGTATCGCCGTTATGCTCAGGCACCACCGCGCCCGTCGGCCACTGCGCGCGTTTGGGATCGATTTCCGCGCGACGTTTGGCGGCATGTGCTTTGGAAATGAGTTGTTCGAGCGGCCAGTTCACGAACGCGGGATCGCCCGCATAGCGGTTGCGGTCGGCAAACGCGAGCTTCTTTGCCTCGATCAGCAGATGCATCCGTTCCGCACCGATAGCATTGAGCGACTTCAGGTCGAAGCCTTCGATGATGTTGAGTTGTTCGAGCAATATAAAGCCCTGCGAAGGGGGCGCGGTCTCGTAGATGGTGAGGCCGCGATAATCCGTTGCCAGCGGCGCGTAGCAAACGGCCTGCTGCCGCGCAAAGTCGTCGGCTTCGAACAGACCTCCCTCGCTCTTGAAAAACGCTATCAGCTTTTCGGCGATCTCGCCGCGATAGAACGCTTCGGCGCCGCCTTGCGCCACAATGCGCAAGCTGCGCGCGAGATTCGGCGCAGCCCAGCGTTCGCCTGCCGCCGGCGCGCGCCCGTTGGGCAGGAACTGTTTTGCCGACCACGGAAATTTCGCCAGCTTCTCCGCGCGATCGGCGTAACGCCGGCTGATGTAATCGGTGATCGCAACGCCGCTCTCCGCGAGTTGTATCGCCGGCGCCCATAGTTCCGCCCACGACATGGTGCAGTAGCGCTTGTGGATAGCTTCGTAAACACTGACGGCGCCGGGCACGCTAACCGCGTGCACGCCTTCCAGCGGCATTTGCTTGTAGCCGCGGCTGGTGTAGTACTCCGCAGTGGCGCCGGCTGCCGCGACGCCGCTGCCGTTGTATGCAACCACCTCGCGCTTGCGCGCATCGTGCAGCATCACGAATGCATCGCCGCCGAGGCCGCATTTCATCGGCAACACCACGCCTTCGGCGGCAGCGACTGCGATTGCCGCATCAAAGGCATTTCCACCGCGTTGCAAAATATTCAGGCCGATGAAAGCAGCCACCGGGTGGGCCGAGGCAACCATGCCGCGCAGGCCGTATGCCTCCGGCCGTTGTCGCGTGCTGCTGCCTTCTGCCGCACTCAAACCCCACGATCCGTCATCCATCGCAACCTCCCTGAATCCATTGATGATCCGGCACTGCGGACCTTACCTGAACGATAGTCCTCGCAAGGTTTGCGGGTCAAGTCCGAATACGGCTTGCTGTGACAGAACCCGATCTCCCGCAAAACTGGTTTTACGCGATACGGACTTCCGAATATGGTGTTCTTTGAAACTGAAATTGTTGTTAGTGTAGCGTGTCCCAATTCATGAGACATTCCCTCCCCTTCAAGGGGAGGTCTATGGGGATGGGGTGATTATCGCCACCCCATCCCCCTCCCAACCTCCCCTTGAAAGGGGAGGAGTTTCGTTGGTACCGTGTAGCTGTTTAGGTATCACCCAGAGAGAAGCACTACACTAACGCGCAGGCTATTCTCGCGTTGAGACAGCCCGAAATTAATCGCAATGGAGGTGGATATGTCCGTTGATACGTTGATCGAGTCTAGAATCGTTGATAGCTACCGCGAGCGCACCAAGCGTTCCGCCGCGCGCTACAAAGAGGCTGTGAACCTGCTACCGAGCGGCATCGTCCACGACTCGCGGCGGACGACCCCGTACGGCATTTACGTCGATCGGGCGCTGGGCTCGCGCAAGTGGGACATCGACGGCAACGAGTACATCGATTATTACGGCGGGCACGGCTCGCTGCTGCTGGGGCACCAGCATCCCGCAGTGGTGGAGGCGGCGCAGGCGCAGTTGCGCAAAGGCATGCATTTCGCGGCATCGCACGAACTTGAGATCGAGTGGGCGCGATTGATTTGCGAGATGGTGCCGTCCGCGGAGCGCGTGCGTTTCACTTCCTCCGGCACCGAGCCGACGCATCTCGCGATGCGCCTTGCGCGCGCCGCCAGCGGCAAGGACAAGATCGTGCGCTTCCAGGGCAACTTTCACGGTTGGCACGACCATGTGGCTTTCGGCGCCAAGGACCATCTCGACGGTTCGCCCACGCCGGGTGTGCTGGCGCAAGTTGCCGCCGGCATTATCCTGGTGCGCATTAACGACATAGCTGAAGTAGAGCGGCAGCTTTCCAACCGCAACGACATTGCCGCAGTGCTGATCGAGCCGCTCGGCACCAGTTCCGGCGCCGTGCCCACCTCTGCCGCGGTACTGCGCGAATTGCGCGAGATCACCCGCAGGCATGGCGTTTATCTTATTTTCGACGAAGTGGTGAGCGGTTTCCGCGCAT
>JANMXV010000491.1:0-14808 GCA_031381325.1 Betaproteobacteria bacterium
CGTGCGGCCCGACACCGAAGTGCGCATCGACGCCTACCGCTATACCGAATCCGGCGAGTCTTCGCAGAATCACGCGCTGTTCACCCTGACACGCGGTGCGATGCGCGTAGCGGCGGGGCGCATCGCCCAGGGCCGCAATACGGGGTTTGTGGTGCAAATGCCTGATGCCAGTTTGACTATGCGTGGCGCCGATCAGGATGTCGCCTACATCGCGCCGCAGTTCACCCCCAGGGGGGACGCGCAGGTAGGCGCCTACGGCAAATCGTATGCGGGTGCAGCCGTCTTGAAAAACGCCAATGGTGAAGTGACTATCCGCGGCGGGCAAACCGCGTATGCCGAACCGCGCGTGCGCAAGCCCCCGCACATTCTCGTGTCAGACCCGTATTTTTATCACTGGCACAGTTACATCGACCGCCGTGCCGCTGCGGTGATTGAACGGCTGGAGTCGGGGGATATGCAGTAGCGTCAATAGGTGTAGCCCAAGCCGACCCCCGCGCCCCAATCGGGGCTGCCGTTACTCAGTCCCTTGTAAATATTGCCGTTGAGTTTGATGTTCTTGCTCATGCGTTGCGACACGTAGAACGACAATTCTTGCGGCATCGGCCCGCCGCTGCGTGCCGCGCTGGCGGTGTCGTAGGCAACGCCGATAGTTGTATCGCCTGATAATTTGAAACCGCCGCCGATGCTTCCGTAAACGACATTGCGCAGCGAGATGCCCGTAGGGTCGCCCAACCATTTGTAGCCGATACCACCGTTGATGTAACCCTTGCCCACCGCTTGTTCCGCTTCGACCTGAAGCGCGTAATCGGTCTTGCCGGAACCGAGACCGCGCGTGTCGCTGGCGGTGGGTAGCTTAACTTTGCCGGTGATGTCCATGGTCAGACCCTTGGAGGTGACGGCGTTATATGTTACTGCAGCGACCACATCGCCAAAGCCTTGTTCGGTTCTGCGCGCGCCGGCGCCTGCGCCTATGGTGGTTGCGCATGGACCGTTATCTTCGGGCTTGCGTGCACCACTGCGGTTGTCTGTCGCGCAGCCGAATACGCCAACAGAGCCGCCAGAGGAGCCGCTGCCGCTGCTAGAAGATCCGATACCGCCGATGCCGCTGGGAATTATCACACCCGTGCCCGATACGGACAGCCACGATACTGACATGCGCAGTGTTAGTGGTCCGGCGGTGTACCTGGCGCTCACCGGAACGCCGGCGATGCTGGTGCGCTCGGCGCCGCCGTATTTGCCGGACGAGTATTCCGCGCCGACATTGATAGTCAGGTTATCCGCCGCAAAGGCGCTGTTCCAAACCGCGGCGCAAGCGATGTTGATAAGGGCATACAAAACCTTGTTCTTAAACATGGGGGTTCCGGTATTTTTATCGATGGGTGACTGGTATCGGTATCTAACGCCTGCTCCGAGATTGATTGTCCGCGCTAAGGCGATATATTACCCGACAGTAAACGCCGCCACGCGTCAGTTTATTCCATTGCGCTGTGGTTTTTCTTTTACAAAAACAGCTTTCCTCACTTTATAGTATTGTCAACGTTCGTGGTTTAGTGTGCGTTTGCATTCATATTAACCAGCGCTAATAGCATGACATCGCGGGAGCGGTCATTGATGCAGATCAAAGGAGTTGTATTGAGGTTTCTGGTCGCGGTGATTTGTATGTTTTTTCACGGCGCCGTCTTTGCTGCTGCGGGGCTGGTCGATACCTTCGAAGGCGACGTGCGTGTGATTTCGCCTTCGGGTATTCGCGCGGCGAGCATGGGTCTGACCATCGACGAAGGCGATGTCATTCGTACGGGCGCGGGCGCCTGGCTGCTCTTGCATATGATCGACGATGCCATTATTACCGTTCGGCCCGATACGGAATTTCGGCTGGAATTCTACCGCTACGCGCCGAAGGCTGCTGCCGTCGGCAACAAAAGCGTTATCGCGCTGGTGCAGGGTTCGCTGCGCGTGATCACCGGGCTTATAGGCAAGACAAACCGCACGGGTTACGCGGTCAATACATCGACCGCTACTATTGGCATTCGCGGCACCGACCATGAAACCGCGTACGTCGATACGCGTCGCGCGCAAAGCGGGCAGGCAGCCGGCGGCACGTACGACAAGGTCTATACCGGCGCCACGGTATTGCGCAACGCGCGGGGCGAAATCAATGTTGATCCAGGTCAAGTAGCCTTTGCCGATGCTGCGGTACGCATGGTTCCGCAACGGCTTGCTCGAGAACCCGATTTTATGCGTTTGAATGCGCAGATCGACGGGAGGGCTGCGGCACGCAGACAACAGTTGCAGCGCAGGCGTGATGATACGTTGCGTGGAGAGAATACGTCAGATGGCAGTGGTGGAAATAGCGGCAGTAGCGGGAGAAGTGGGGACAGCGGTAGCAGTGCGAGTAGCGAGAGCAGCGAGAGCAGCGGCAGCAGTGGTAGTAGCGGCAGCAGTGGCAGTAGTGGCAGCAGTGGCGGTAGTGGCAGCAGTGGCAGTAGTGGCAGCAGTGGCAGTAGCGGCAGTAGCGGCAGCAGTGGAACCAGCGGCAACAGCGGAGGCAGTCTGGGTAGCCGCAGCGGAGGATCGTCCGGTGGTCAAGGCAGAGGCAGACGCTAATTGAATCGGAATGCCACTACGCTGCAAGCTCAATGATTGCCGCGTTGCGCGGCGGCTTATCGAGAAAACGTTTAATAATCTTGTAGGTATCGACATCGAACACTGGAGCCGGTTTACTCTCGGCCAAGTCGTAAAGCTCTTGCTCTGACCGCACGGCGCGTACATAGCACCAGCGATCGATGACATGCATTTCAGCGCGCTCGCCGTCGATCGAGGTTTCGCGAATGCCGATACGTCCTTTGAACGGCCACGGCAGCGTGCGCATCGAACTTAGCGCTTGTTTCAGGCGTAGCGCATGCTGCGCGTGCGACTCCAGACCCACGCAGGCGCCACGGCAGCGCTTGATCTGATGCGCGAAACAGGCGCCAGAATACGAAACTGAGTACGGAACTGAGCGCTTCTCCAAGCCCAGCAGAATATTGCACAGGCCATGGCTGGCGGCGATTTCGCGCAGCGCCTCGATGGCCGTGGCGCGCGAGCGGAACAAGCCGTACAGCTCGCCGAAGCGCGCGGGGTCGATGTCACCGGCGGTGGCGAGTTGCGGCGCGCTGTTGATATCACCCTCGCGCCAATGCCACGCGCACAACTGCGAGTCGCGGCGCAGTTGCCGGTTATGCACGGGAGCGAGTTGTTTGACCAGCCGCGATTCCAGCAGCAGCGCGCCCAACTCGCCGGCGGTTTGCTTCCAGTCGATGCGTTTGATTTGCTGCGCGATGCGCATATCCTTGTTGACGCGATGATCGCCGGAAAAATGCGACATCACGCGGCTGCGCATATTAATGCTCTTGCCGACGTACAACACCACATCGTTGTCGCCGTAAAATAAATATACGCCCGGTGTTTCCGGGATGTTGTCGAAGGCAAGGTCGGGCAAGCCGGCCGGCAGGCTTTGCGACTTGAGCAGCAAATCAACCGCGGATTGCACTAGCGCCGTCCCGCGCTCGGCGGTCCATTTCTGCGCCAGCAGCCACAGCACTTTGGCATCGCCGAGCGCGCGATGGCGTGCGTCGCAGTTGATGTCATGGCGCTCCAAAAGCGTGTCGAGGTTGTGGCGTGCATGTTGCGGGTAGAGCTTGCGCGACAGCTTCACCGTACACAGCACGCGCGCGTTGAAACTCACACCGCAGCGGCGGAATTCGTTTTTGAGAAAACCGTAATCGAAACGCACGTTATGCGCGATGAAGAGTTTGCCTTCCAGCCGTTGCAACACCTCGCACCGGATTTCCGCAAACGCAGGCGCGAGAGCGACCATCGTATTGGTAATGCCGGTCAGCGCTTGTATCATGGGCGGAATGCTCATGCCCGGATTGACCAGCGTTGACCATTCGCTGATCAAACGCCCGCGATTGACTTCAATAATGCCGATTTCCGTGATGCGATCATGGGTGGCGGTGGCGCCGGTGGTTTCCAGATCGACAAAAACGACGTGTTCGTCAAGCATAGGGGTGGTGGGGCGTGAGGTATGAGGTGCGGGGATTCTAATTCAGGCTGTGCTGTCCCACAAACGCTGCATGCACCAGGTTGCGATACACTATATACATGAACTCGGCGACAGCACCTATTAACGCGCGGCAGGTTTCGGGCAACGACGATGGCGATGACGACGGCGCATCGCCGCCGCTGCCGCGCGGCGTCAAGAATTACATGACGCCGCAAGGCTACGCGCGGCTCAAGAATGAGTTGACGCAGTTGCTGAACATCGAGCGCCCCGATCTGGTGAAGGTGGTTTCGTGGGCGGCTTCCAATGGGGACCGTTCCGAGAATGGCGACTATTTGTATGGCAAGAAGCGCCTGCGCGAGATCGACCGGCGCATACACTATCTCACGCGCCGCCTTGATAACTCGGAAGTGGTGGATCCCGCCGTGCGCGGCGATACCGAGCGGATTTTTTTCGGCGCCACGGTGGATTATGCGGATGCGGAGGGCGAGGAACATACCGTCACCATCGTCGGCCTCGATGAGGTGGATACGGCGCGCGGCCATGTGAGTTGGATTTCTCCGATAGCCGGGGCATTGATCAAGCACCGTGCGGGCGACACCGTATCGCTGCGCACCCCGGCAGGCGCGCGGCAGATTGAAATCGTGGCCGTGCGTTACGAGGCGCTTAGTTGAGTAATCCGTTGAGTACAGCGGGAAACACACCGTCTTTTTTCAGTGTGGCGCTGTCCACGTGGCGCGCGGTCAATGCGCCGTATACGCGCGCGGGCCGCAGCGACGATCTACCCGACGGCATCGTCAAACTCAGCATCAAGGCGATAGCGGGCGCGCGCAGCGCCGATACCCTGGGCGCGGAGCGCGAAGGCACCGGTGTGGTGATCGATGCCAGCGGCCTGATTCTGACGGTGGGCTATCTGGTGATTGAAGCGGGTTCCATTCTGGCCATGGCGCCGGACGGGCGTGTGCATCCCGCGACCGTGGCGGGCTTTGATCATGCCAGCGGCTTCGGCTTGTTGCGTACATCCCCCGGCGTGGCGAAGCAACCCCTGCGTCTCGGTGATTCGTCCAAATTGAGAGCACTGCAAAGCGTGCGTATCGCCACCCATGAGTCGGCCGGGGGTGTTACACCGGCCTGCGTGTCGTCGCGCCGCCGCTTCACCGGTTGGTGGGAATACATGATAGACCATGCAATATTCACGGCGCCACCGCGTGGCGAGCATAGCGGCGCCGCGTTACTGGACGACGACGGCAGTCTCCTGGGCATCGCGTCGTTGTGGGTGAGTGACACGCTGGCTACCGGAGTTGCGTTTCCCGGCAACATGTTCATCCCCATCAACTTGCTGCAGCCGATACTCGACGATTTAATCACGCATGGGCGGCGGCAGTCGCCCGCGCGTCCGTGGCTGGGCATTTATACCGAAGAGATCGAGGGCCATGTGGTGGTTACGCGCACCTTGCCCGATGGCCCGGCCGCGCGCTCGGGCATCAGGCGCGGCGACATCATCATGGGCGTGGCGGGCCACTCCATCGGCGACCAGAGCGAGTTCTACGAACGTTTGTGGGCGAGCGGCGAAGCGGGCGACGATGTGACTTTGCACGTGCTGCACGACAAGAAGGTGAAACACTTTGTGGTGTATTCCGCCGACCGCACGGATTACTTCAAGCCGTGGGTGGTGCGGTAATTCGCCTGCTACACCCAGCCGCGCCCGGTCAGTTCCGACTTCAAATACGCATAGAACACCGGCGCTGCGACCACGCCCGGCAAGCCGAAGGCGGCTTCCATCACCAGCATCGCCAGCAGCAGCTCCCACGCCGAGGCCTGTATTTGCGAGCCGACTATGCGTGCATTCACGAAGTACTCCAGCTTGTGAATGATCACCAGAAATGCCAGCGAACCCAATGCAGCAGGCATTGAATAACTCAGACTGATCACCACAATCACGGAATTGGATATGAGATTTCCAAGAACAGGCAGCAGCCCCGCCAGAAATGTAAGCAGAATCATGGTCTTGATCAGCGGCAGGTGTATGCCGAACATCGGTAATAGGGCGACCAGATAAATCGCGGTGAGCACCGTGTTCAGCGCGGAAATACGCACCTGCGCGAACACCACGCGGCGAAATGCATCGGCGAGCCTGGATGTGCATAGCGACAGTGCGCGTGCGAGCGGCCCTGGCGTGTGGCCTGGCGCCACGTGACGTAAAGAAATCAGTCCGCCAATCACCGTACCTATCAGCGCATACACCAGGTCGTGGCCCACTTCGCCGCTCACCGTTTTGACTTCCTTGGCGTGTTCTCTGAGCCACGCCACGAGTTGATCTTTGAGATCGGAGGCGTCGAGGGGTATCCATTCCTGCATCGAATCTGGCAGCGTATCTCTCGCCTTGTCGAGGATTTCCGCCATTTTCTCGAGTAACACCGACAGGTTGCCCGCGTCGCTGCGCAGGAAAAGAACCGTCGCGGTAATCGCACCGCCGATCAGCAGAACAATCAGCGTAAGCAATAGCGTCAGCACCACGATCTTGGCGCGGCCCGGGTGATCCGCGCCGAATAGGCGCGGCGCAAGCATATGCACCAATTCGTGTACCAGCAGCCCGGCAAACAGCGCCGGCAGCAGATGCAGCTTGATGACGGCGGGCAAGGCCGCCGCCATGAAAATCAGCGCGGCGATTTCGGGGCGGCTTAGCGCAAGCGCTGACGGGTAATTGGGCATGGTTTTCAGGCGTAACAGATTACGCAGTTATTTTAGCGCGTCGTTTGATCGCACGCGGCGCAGGACGCGCGTGCGCATGCAGCGCGTTCAGAAACAGATCAACCAGACGCTCAGCCTCATTTTCCCGGGGATGGTAATCGGGATCCATCACCCAGTTGCTCACCAGCCCGTCGAGCAGCGCGCGTAAGCCGACGGCTGCTTGCCGCGCGTCCAGTGTGCCCGGCAGTTGGCCTTTCGCCATCGCTGCGCGCACCCCATCTTCGATGCGCGACAGGCAGCTAGCGCGCATTTCGTTAAAGCGCTGCCATACCGGTTTCATTTCATCGACGTGTTCACATTTGTGGAAAACAATGTGAAATACGCGCCGCGCCTGCGGGTCTTCGGAGGTGCGCCGCAGTATGCCGACCATCATCTCGCGTATGCTATTGAGCGGGTCGGCGGCGGCGCGATGATCCGTTTGGCAGGCGGGCGATTCCATGGGCATGGTGACCCGTGCGACCATGCTGCAAAACAGATCGGCTTTGTCGGTAAAATGCCAGTAAATCGCGCCGCGCGTGACGCCTGCCGCTTTGGCAATGTCCGCCAGCGAAGTGCGCGTCACGCCGCGTTCACTGAAAATGCGTTCCGCGACATCCAATAGGCAGTGCCGCGTTTCGAGGGCTGCGATTTTGGTACGCCTAACCACCGAAATGTTCCACGTCGTGCTCCATTGTGGGGCGGTATGCGAATACCAATTTTTACGTAGATTGGAAGTGTACCACGCTTAGGCTTTACATACATACACCGGTGTATGTAAAATGTTTGCAGCCACTGTCGTTCATATTCGTTCAGCGTTTTACGAGTCTACTCCACAGGCAGCACATTATGATGCCCGCAAAATCAAACTACTCGCTAACGCTACCCGCATTGTGGTGCATCGCAGCCCTGCCCGCGGTGCTATCCGGCTGCAACAAGCCGGCGGGCGGCCCGCCGGGCGGCGGTTTTCCCCCGGCCGCGGTGTCGGTGATTACTACGGAAAAACGCGATGTACCCGTGCGTTATGAATACGTGGCGCAGACGGCAGGGTATCGCGAAGTCGAAGTGCGCGCGCGCGTGACGGGTATTTTGATGCAGCGCGGCTATCGCGAGGGCGCGGCGGTAAAAAAAGGGCAGTCCCTGTTTACCATTGATCCCGCACCGTTTCAGGTGGCGCTCGCCAGGGCCGAGGCCGATTTGTCGGTAGCGGATGTGCGCCTCACGCAGGCGAAACGCGAACTGGCGCGCTTGAAGCCGGTGCTCGAAGCGAAGGCGATCAGCCAGAAGGAGCTTGACGATTCCACGTCCGCCGAGCTGGTCGCGGGCGCCGAGGTCAAAAGCGCGCGTGCGAAAGTCAATGAAGCGCGATTGAATTTGACCTACACCCGCGTCGAATCGCCGATTGCCGGCATTGCGAGTCGTGCGGTGGTATCCGAAGGCGCGCTCATTTCGGGGCCGAGCGTGTTGCTCACCACGGTGACGCAGACCGATCCGATGTACGTGATCTTTGGCGTGCCCGACCGTGAGTTTTTGGCGTTGCGACGCGACGTGGATTTGGGCCGCCTCAGACTGCCCCTGGACAAGCGTTTCGAGGCGCGGGTCAAGCTTGCGGATGGCAGCTTGTATGACGGCGTGGGGGTGCTGGGTTTTACCGACGTGCGCGTTAACACGCAGACCGGAACCAGTGAGTCCCGCGCTGAATTTTCTAATAAAAACAATACGTTACGTGCGGGTGAGTTCGTGCGTATTGTGCTCGAAGGCGCGGTGCGGCCGGATGCGATTGTGGTGCCGCAACGCGCCGTGCTGGAAAGCCCCAAAGGCAAATTTGTTTATGTGGTGAGCGCCGATAGCAAGGCCGAGGCACGGCCGGTTGAAGTGGGCGCTTGGACCAATGACGGCTGGGTAATCGACAGCGGTCTCAAACCCGGTGAGCGCGTGATCACCGATGGTGTGATGAAGATTGGTGCGGGTGCGCCGGTGCAGGTGGGCGATCCCGCGGTCGCGGGTCCAGGTAAGCCCGCGGGCAAGGGTGACGGCAAGCCCGCGGCTCCCGCGGACAAGAAATAAGGGCACGGGGACACCATGATTTCGCGCTTCTTCATCGACCGCCCGATCTTCGCGGCGGTGCTGTCGATCTTCATCATCATCGCCGGTCTTGCAGCGATACGCGTGCTGCCGATCGCGCAGTATCCGGAAATCGCGCCGCCGGTGGTGACAGTGCGCGCGATTTACCCCGGCGCGTCCGCGCAGGTGCTGGAGCAGACGGTAGCAGCGCCGCTGGAAAACCAGATCAACGGCGTCGAGAACATGCTCTACATGAACTCGACGTCCACCGCGCAAGGCGTGGTCGAGATACGCGTCACTTTCGACATCGGCACCGATGTCGATACCGCAGCGCTCAATGTCAACAATCGCGTTAAGCAGGTCGAGCCGCGTTTGCCGCAGGAAGTGCGCCGTCAAGGTGTGACCGTCGAGAAGGGATCATCCTCGTTCCTGCAGGTGCTGGCGTTCACCTCGCCCGAAGGCCGCCACGACGATCTGTTCATCTCGAATTACGTCACGCTCAACGTGCTGGATTCCTTGAAGCGCGTGCGCGGCACCACCAACGTGCAGATATTCGGCGCCAAGGATTACGCCATGCGCATCTGGGTGCAGCCCGACCGCATGGCGCAGTTGAAGGTGACCTCCAACGATCTCATACGCGTGCTTAACGAACAGAACGCACAATTCGCCGCTGGAAAAATCGGACAGTCGCCGTCGGGCGGCCCGCAAGAACTGGTCTATACCATCACCACCAAGGGCCGGCTCACCGAGCCGCGGGAATTCGAAAACATCGTGGTGCGCGCCAATGCCGACGGCTCGGTGCTGCGTCTGAAGGACGTGGCGCGGGTTGAACTGGGCGCTAAAGACTACGAGTTCATGGGCCGCGTCAACGGCAAGTCGGCGACGCTGGTGGGCATATTCCTGCAACCCAACGCCAACGCACTGGCCACCGCGGATCGTGTCAAGGCAGAGATGACGCGTCTGGCGGCCGCCTATCCGCAGGGGTTGCAACACCATGTGGTGTACGACACCACGCGCTTTGTCGAGGTGTCGATCCGCGAGGTCGTCAAAACACTGGCCGAAGCGATGGCGCTGGTGTTTCTGGTGGTGTTTCTGTTCCTGCAGAACTGGCGTGCGACGCTGATACCGTTTGCGGCCGTGCCGGTATCGCTGATCGGTACTTTCGCCGGGCTGGTGCTGCTGGGCTACTCGATCAACACGCTGACCTTGTTCGGCATGGTGCTGGCCATCGGTATTGTGGTGGACGACGCCATCGTGGTGCTGGAAAACGTCGAGCGCATCATGCGCGAGGAGCATCTCGACGCGCGCGAAGCCGCTTTCAAGGCGATGCGCGAAGTCACCAGTCCGATAATCGCCATTGTACTGACGCTGTGCGCGGTGTTTGTGCCGATTGCGTTTCTGGGCGGGCTGACCGGTGAACTGTACCGGCAATTCGCGGTGACGATTTCCATCGCGGTGGTGATCTCGGGGTTGGTGGCGCTGACCTTGACGCCCAGTCTGTGCGCACTGATTCTGAAGCGCGATCATCGCGAGCCGGGCCGCTTCTTCCGCTGGTTTAACCGGTGCTTTCTGCGCATCACGGGGCGCTACGTCGATGGCGTGACGTGGATGCTGCGCCGGGGCGCGGTGGGCGCCGTTCTGTTTATCGGCATGGTGGCAGTCACGTTCGGCTTGTGGCGTATCACACCCGGCTCACTGGTACCCGACGAAGATCAGGGCTATTACATCGCGGCGGTGTTCCTGCCCGATGGCGCGACGCTGGAACGCACCGACAAAGTGGTGAACGAAGTCGTCAACATTATCAAGTCCAATCCGGCTAACGAAAACGCGGTGGCATTCACCGGCATGGATTTTCTCGGCGGCGGATTCCGCAACAGCGCGGCCACCATTTTTGTCACGCAAAAACACTGGGATGAGCGCACCGTCGCGACGCCGCAACTGGTGGGTGAGTTTTTCATGAAAACCGGGCACATCAAAGAAGCGCTGGTACTGGGCTTCGCGCCGCCGCCGATTTTCGGACTGGGCAGTGCCGGCGGTTTTGAATTCTACCTGCAAAACCGCGGCGAGGGCGGCCCCGCGCGCTTGTTTGAAGTGACGCAGCAATTGCTCGGCGCAGTAGCGAAAGATGGCTCATTCGGGCATGTCAACACGCTGTGGCGCGCCAACGTGCCGCAGCTTTACGTCGAGACCGACCGCGAGAAAGCGAAGACCGCGGGCGTATCCCTCGACGAACTCTACGGCACGCTGGCGGCGACGCTCGGCACCTATTACGTCAACGACTTCAACAAGTACGGTCGTACCTGGCAGGTGCTGATGTCGGCCGAGCCGGCCTATCGCAAACGCCCGGAAGATATCAGCGCCATGTTCGTGCGTTCCGATCAGGGCCGCATGGTGTCGCTGGCCTCGCTGGCGACCGTGAACTATTCCTCGGGCCCGGATTCGCTCGACCGGTTTAATAACCTGCCCGCCGTGAAAATTTTCGGCTCGGCACTACCCGGCATCAGTTCGGGCCAGGCTATAGAGCGCATGGAAAAAATAGCGCGCGAAACCCTGCCGCCGGAATTCACCTTTGACTGGGGCGGCGCCTCGTTCCAGGAAAAGCGCTCGGGCGGCACCTCGGTGATTGCGCTCGGACTCGCGGCGCTGATGGTGTTCCTGATTCTTGCCGCGCAATATGACCGCTGGTCGCTGCCGCTGTCGGTGATGCTGGCGTTGCCGTTCGGCACCTTCGGCGCGCTGGCGGCAGTGTGGCTGCGCGGCTTTACCAACGACGTATATTTCCAGATCGGTCTGGTGACCTTGCTCGGCTTGGCGGCGAAGAACGCGATCCTGATTGTTGAATATGCCGTACTGAAAAAGCACGAAGGCTATTCCACGTCGGCAGCGGCGATTGAAGCCGCGCGGCTGAGGTTCCGGCCGATACTGATGACCTCGCTCGCGTTCATACTCGGCGTGATGCCGCTGGCGTTTTCGACCGGCGCGGGCGCGGGCGCGCGTCATTCGGCGGGTACCGGCGTGATGGGCGGCATGCTGGCGGCGACGTTTCTGGCGATCTTTTTTATTCCGTGGTTTTACAAACTGATTGTGGATCGCAAACTGTCCGACTCACGCTCGACTAAAGAGATTGAAGATGAGGTTGAGCAACATCGACAACAAGCGCTGCAGAACCCTGCTGTGAAAGGGGGTGGCGATGAATAGCGGTGATATCAAAAACCTCCCTCACCCTCGGCCCCTCTGCTCCGCTGCAAATGTTCCCTTGTCCCGGAGGGAGAGGGGAGACAGACCCCCTCTCCCTCCGGGAGAGGGTTGGGGTGAGGGAAAGGAAGCACCGTCACAAAGTAATAAAAGAAGTTTACATAAATATTTGTTTTTATTTATATTTTCATTGATGCTCTCAGGCTGCTCGATGTGGCCCGCGTACCAGCGACCGAGATCGGAATTGCCTGCCGCATGGAGCGGCGCGCCGGCGCAAAGTCTGCCGGTCGGCGAACGCTGGTGGACGCTTTACGGCGATGGAGCGCTTGATGCGTTGGTGAGCGAAGCGTTTGAACACAATCGCGATCTCGCGCTGGCGGCCGCGCGTGTGGACGAAGCGCGCGCGTTGTCGCGCGTGGCCGATTCGCAACTGTTTCCGTCGATAGATGCCACCGCGCAGCGTGATCGCACGCGTTCATCCGAGGTTGCGCCGATTCCGATTCCCGCGAGCGCCCTGGAGCGCAACGCCTATCGCGCGCAACTCAATGTGTCGTACGAACTCGATTTGTGGGGACGCCTGCGCGGCGCCGGCAATGCCGCACGCGCGGAATTGCTGGCGACACAAGCGGCGCGCGATACCGTGCGCCTGGCGCTGGGCGCGGACGTGGTGCGTGCGTATTTCACCTTGCTTGCGCTGGACGAGCAGGTTGCCGCTACACGCCGCACGCTGGCGTTGCGCGAAGACAATTTGCGTTTGCAGCGCGTGCGCCAAACCGCGGGCTTGATCGGCGACTATCAGTTGCGCCAACTCGAAGCCGAATTAGCGGCGGCGCAAGCGCAACTGCCCGCGTTGGAGCGCAGCCGTACGGCAGAAGAGCTTGCACTCGCCGTGCTGCTGGGACGCAGCCCGCGCGCGATTACCGAATCCGCCGTGAAGCGCCGTAGTAACGAAAGGGATCGCGATGAAGCGCCGCCACTATCAGTACCGTTGGCGCCGCAAGGTTTGCCGTCTGATTTGCTGCTGCGCCGCCCGGATATCGTTCAGGCCGAACAGCGCTTGATCGCCGTGAATGCGCGCATTGCGGCTGCGCGCGCGGCGCTGTTTCCGCGTATTGCATTGACCGGTTATCTCGGCAGCGAAAGCGGCGCGCTGCGTGATCTGTTTTCCGGCCCGGCGTTGATCTGGCAATTGGCGTTCGCGTTGTCGCAGCCGATTTTTCAGGCAGGCCGCCTGTCGGGTGAAATCGATGCGATCAAGGCGCGCGAACAGCAAGCGCTCGCGCAATATCAAAAGGCGGTGCAGGAAGCGTTTCGCGAGGTGCAGCAAGCGCTTTCCGCGCAGACGCGTGCGCGCGAAATTTTCGAGGCGGAATCCGCGCGCGCCGCTGCGCTGCAAGATACGTTGCGGCTGGCGCGTATACGCTACGACAACGGACTCGTCAGCCAGTTGGAAGTGATCGATGCCGAACGCAATTTGCTGGCGGCGGATTTGAATCGCGCGGATGCTCTGCGTGCGCGGCGCGTGGCGGTGGCCGATCTGGTGAGAGCGTTGGGTGGCGGGTGGAGCGCTAAACCGTAGCGGGGCGATAATCGTCCGCCGCACCCGGCGGTATCGGCGGATGCGTTTTAAGGCTTTGCTGGAATTCCTGTATCAGCACGCGCAACGGACGTCGCGCCCAACTGTGCTGCGTGCCGACGTCGGTTTCTTCTTTTGGGTCTTGCGTCAGGTTGAACAGCCACGGCGTTTCCAGATGCAGCGGGCCGGTGTTGGGTTCGGTCTCCCACACCACGTGCATTTTCCAGTCGCGCCACTTCGCCGCGCGCAATTCGTCCTTGAACGGAATTATCGATAAAATCGATAAGTTGCCCAACTCTCGCATCCATCTCCACCATCGCATCGGCAAAGTCGCCGGCGCCGGACTTGCCTGCAAAGTCGTGATGCGGAAGCGTCGGATAATGCAGTTGCGTGAGCGGCACGTAAGCGAAAAATGGTTTGTTCGCTTTAACCTGCCGCTGCATGAAATCGATGCTGCGCGCTATCAGTTGCGCATCGATTTTGCGCCGCAATTCGAGATCGTAGATTGCAATATTTTTCGCCGGCTCGCCGCGCCGCGCTTCCATTACATACGGCATGGGCACCACGGCAGAATCGAATCCCGGCGTGCTGGTGAACATGCTCTCATTGGTGGTGCGCGGTATGCCGTACCACTCATCAAAGCCGCGGTCGGTCGGGTAACGTCCGGCTCGGTTGCCCAAATGCCATTTGCCGTAAATTGCCGTGGCGTATCCCTGCGCCGAGAGCAATTGCGCGAGCGTGATTTCCCACGGCGTAATGCCTTGCGGCAAACCGGCGGGCACCGATTGCAGCGCGCCGGTGCGGATCGAATGGCGGCCTGTCATCAGTGCCGAGCGCGTCGGCACGCAGTCGGATTCGACGTTGAAGTTGGTGAGCCGCAGTCCTTCGGCCGCCAACGCGTCAATGCGCGGTGTGGGCGCGCCGCGCAACACGCCGCCGCCGTAACAGCCGAGCTCGCCCCAGCCGAGGTTGTCGGCAAGCACGAAGACGATATTTGGAAGGGTGGCTGACATGGTTGTTTGTTTGCTTAAGGGTAAGGGGCGCGGCTAGTATAGCAACTCACGCACGGAGAGCGCCGCCAGGTCACCATGAAACTCACACCCCAGCAACTCGAACAATTCGACCGCGAAGGATTTCTGTTTTTCCCGAGCCTGTTTACGCCGGCGGAAATCAAAGTGCTGCTGGACGAAGTGCCACGCCTCTA
>JANMXV010000496.1:0-25057 GCA_031381325.1 Betaproteobacteria bacterium
TCAATTCACCTTCAAAAGCTTTGGCGCAAACGACGCGCCGACCGCGTGAAGTCTGCCGCCCCGCTTCCAACTCCGGCTCAGCTTACGGCGGCGCAGCTATACTGCGCTCAATCGATTTTCGTACCCGAATCCTTGATGGCCATGGTCCACTTGGCGATTTCGGAGACGATGTGGCGTCGGAACTCCTCGCGCGATTCTTCCACCGGGGCGAACGCGAGTTGAGTGAAAAGCTCTCTGACCTCCGGTCGCCTGGCCGCCGCAATCAATTCGCGGTCGATTTTGTCCAGCACCGCAGGAGGCGTACCTGCCGGTGCAAAGACGCCGGTCCAGCCGGCCACCTCGAACCCCGGATAGCCCGACTCGGCTATGGTCGGCAGTTCGGGCAGAAACGGCGAGCGCGCCGCGCTCGACACCGCGAGTCCGCGCAGCCTGCCGGATTTGACGTGCGGCAACACCGACGTCATCGAATCGAACATCATCGGCAGCTCTCCGCTCATCACCTGGATATTCGCATCGGCGCTGCCTCTAAACGACACATTGTTGCCGAGCTTGATAGCGGCTGCACTCTGAAACATTTCCGTGGTCAGGTGGTTGACCGTCCCGCTGCCGAATGATGCGTAGTTGAGCTGCCCCGCCCTGGCTTTTGCGATGGCGATAAATTCCTTCACCGATTTTGCCGGCAAAGAGGGATGCACCACCAGCACCTGCGTCACGATCACGAGCTTGGTGATCGGCGCAAAATCGCGCACCGGATCATACGGAAGTTTCGAATACAGCCCCGGGTTGATAGCCAGGGCGCCGGTGCCGTTCATCATCAGCGTGTAGCCGTCCGGCACCGCCTTCGCGGCAAGTTCGGTGCCCAGGATCGCAGCGGCGCCGGGCCGGTTTTCGATGATCACCTGCTGGCCCCACGCCTCGGTGAGCTTCTGCCCCATGAGCCGGGCCAGAACATCCGTTTGTGTACCGGCGCCGAACGGCACGATCATGCGTATCGGTTTGGTGGGGTAGCTCTGCGCGGCGGCCAGTCCGAGTGCAACAGTGCCGCATGCCAAAATAAGAAATTGAAGTGAAGTTTTGATCGTCGTGCCCATATCCATCACCTGTCGAAAGACGCGCATCGGGTTGAGATAGTCTGCAATTTGGTAACTCTCAACAGTAGGGGAATTCGTCTGTCGCGCTTTCCGGCATTCTAACAATGTGGCCAGTCATAATGCGCACTCGCGATTCACTCAACGCGTCAAGCAGTGCAAAGGACAACGCCCGTAACGCACAGCTAAGAGCGCTAAATCAAGATCCTTTGGATCGAGTAATAATGCCCCATCCTACCTTCCCCTAAGGGAAGGGAATACCGGCCTTCGCCGGAATGACGGCATAAGTTCATGATCCATTCGAAATTCGCATGAAGCGAAGGTAACTCGTGCGCCTCTCGCGGAACCGGTCAGAACGTCCCCGGGTAAGCCCCGCCGTCAATCAACAAATTCTGCCCGGTGATATAGCCGGCATGCGCGGAGCAGATGAACGCACAATAGGCGCCGATTTCTTCAACCTGGCCGTAGCGGCCGGCCGGATTATTGCGGCCGCGTTCTTCCCACAGTTGCTCGAAGCTCTTGCCGGTCTGCTCGAGCATGCCCCGGATGTGGTTTTTTTGCGCGTCGGAGTTGAACACGCCGGGCAGCAGGTTGTTTATGGTGACGTTGTGACGCACCGTCTGGCGCGACAGGCCGGCGACAAACCCCACCAGGCCCGAACGCGCGCCGTTGGACAGGCCCAGTTCTGCCTGCGGTGTTTTAACCGAGCGTGAGCTGATGTTGACGATGCGTCCGAACTTTCGTGCAATCATGCCGTCGACCACCGCCTGCATCATCAGGATGGGGCCGAGCATCATGGTGTCGATGGCCTTGATCCAGTCATCGCGCGACCAGTCGTGAAAATCGCCGGGCGCCGGGCCGTCGGCGTTGTTGATGAGGATGTCGGGCGCGGGGCAGGCGGCGAGCGCCGTGCTGCGTCCCTTTTCGCTGGAGATATCGGCAGACGCCCAGGCGACTGCAGTGCCTGCCTCGGCGGCCATCTCGGCGGCTGCGCGCGCCAGCGTTTCCGGGTTGCGCGCGGCTAGGGTTACGGCCACGCCTTCATGGGCGAGACGCTGCGCGATGGCGCGTCCCATTCCGCGGCTGCCGCCAAACACCAGCGCCGTCCTGCCTTGAATGCCCAGATCCATGTTGTCCTTTACTTCACGTTTGTTCCGCGTCGCCTGAGGAACGTGACAGCCAGTTTAGCGCGTAGCTGTAAAGTAATCGAGGGGCAATGCCGTGGTGTGTTTGATGCACTCCATCGCGACGGTGGAACAAGTTTGTAAGCGCATCGTGCTTGACGCGGCGGGCGCTTGGTCTTAAATTGACGCTTGGTGTCCAACCGCTACCGCAGTTCTGCCGCCCGATTCCCAATCAGGGGGATGCGGTGCATTCAGGAGATTCAGCATGACCAAGATGCGCATCGAGGGCTCGTTCGTCGCCACCGTGACTCCGTTCAACGAAGACAGTTCAGTCGATTTCGGCGCGTTCCGCACGCTGCTCAAGTTCCAGGAGGAAAACGGTTCTACCGCCGTGTTGTTCATGGGATCAACCGGCGAGCCGTCGCTGATGACCCCGGACGAGAAAAAGCAGCTTATCGTCGAAACGGCGAAGATGAAGAACGGAAAGATGAAATTCTTCTACGGCTGCACCGGCAATACCACCGACCAGGTCATCGACAACATCAGGTTCGCCAAGGCCAACGGCGCCGACGGTGCGGTGATCGCCGCGCCGCCCTACATCTGCGGCGCGGAAGACGACATCGAGCGCTTTTATTTTGATGTCGCCGATGCCACCGACTTGCCTCTTGGCATTTACAACAACCCGCCGCGCATCAAAACGGATCTGCATTGGGACCATCTGCTGCGCCTGCTCAAGCACCCCAATTACGTGATCCTGAAAGAGTCGACCACGCGTGTCGGCCAGGTGGCGCAGGTGCTTGCGGCCAAACCCGATGCGACGGTGATGTGCTGCGATTCGCCCAACCTTGGTCTGGTGGTGCCCACCATGAGCCTGGGGGGTCACGGCACGGCCAACATGGGTGGCAACATCATTCCGGCCGAGATGGTGATGATCTCAACCCCGTGGAAAAGTTACGCCGACGCCGAGGGGTTCAAGGCAACCTACCTGCGCATGCTGCCGCTGCTGCACTACAACTACTCAGCGATTAATCCGGTGGCTATAAAAAGCCTGATGCGCGCCGTTGGCTTGCCGGTGGGTGCGCTGAGAAAACCGCTGCGCAACCTTGAGGGCGAGGCACTCGCCAGGGGCGTGCGTATCGTGCAGGAACTGGGTCTCGACAGGAAATACGGCTATACGATCCAGGGCAGACTCGCCAAAGCGGCCTGAGGTCCCGGATGGTCAAGTTAAGGCGGGGAGGAGAACGGCACAGCCGGCTTTCTCACCTTGGAGAATCCATGAAGCATCTGCTCAAAACCATCGCCCTGTGTGCGGCACTTGCCTTCTCTACGGCGTCATTGGCGCAGGGCTATCCGAACAAAACGGTGCGCATGGTCGTGCCCTATCCGCCCGGCGGAACCGTGGACGTAGTGGCGCGCGTCATCGCGCAACGGCTCAGCGAACAGATGGGCCAGCAGTTCATCGTCGAAAACCGCGCCGGCGCCAACGGCACGGTGGGTAGCGACTTTGTATCGAAGTCGGCGCCCGACGGCTATACCTTGCTGGTGCAGGCGTCGATTTTTGTCGCTAACCCGCTGTTTCTGCCCAACGTGCCCTACGACGTGCAGCGCGACTTCACATCCATCACCAACATCGGTTCGGTGCCGCTGCTGGTAACCGCGCATCCGAGTGTGCCGGCGAAGAATCTGCGCGAGTTCCTCGCGCTGGTGAAGGCCGACGTCAGGAAATACAGCTTCGCCACGTCGGGCCTCGGTTCGGCCGGGCACTTGTCGGAGGAAACCATCAAGCGCCAGGCCGGCGTGCCCGACCTTTTGATCGTGCCCTACAAGGGCGCCGGTCCCGCGCTCATCGACCTCATCGGCGGGCAGGTAAGTGCGATGATTGACCCGCTGCCCTCGTCCTACCCGCAAGTGAAGTCGGGCAAGCTCAAGCCGCTGGCAGTAACCAGCGCCAAGCGCGTTTCCTTCATGCCCGATGTGCCGACGGTGGCCGAGTCGGGCCTGCCCGGCTTCGAAATGGTGTCCTGGTACGGCTTGTGGGGCCCGTCCGGTCTTCCCAAAGAGATTTCGAACAGGCTGGTGGCTGAAACGGGCAAGGCAGTGCGCTCGCCATTGGCGACCGACCGCCTTGGTGAGCAGGGCTTCGAGCCGGTGGGATCGACCTCGGAGCAGTTCGCCACCTATATTCGCGACGAGATCGGCCGCTACGCCAAGATCATCAAGGAAGCGAATATCAAAGTCGAGTGATGCCGCCCTCGCGCGCGTCGCTGAATGCGAAGCCGCCGAGTATCGACACCACCGGCAGGTCGGGACCGATGTGCCGCTGGCCCTCGGCGATCATGTCGGCATAAGCGCCGCGCGCGGTGAGCAGCGTCACCGACGGCGGTACGAGCGGCATGCGAATGAAGGTCTTCTCCCAGCGCTCGCCGGCGAGCAGACGGCGCATCAGCGTGGCCGCCTCCGAACCGCGCTCGCGCCGGTCGACGTGCGGGTTGGTGCGATAGGAGAGGATGCAGTCGGCGCAGTCAACCATGCGGCGTGAGATGTTGGCGTGCAGATCGACGGTGCTCAGCACCGGAACATCCGCTCCTGCCGCCTCGCGCGCAACGGCGTACAGCGCGCCGTCGGGGTCCTCGGCGCCGGAGGAAGTCATCGCACCGTGGTTGCTGATGTAGATGGCATCGAGCGGCCCTGCCGCCACGAGTAGCGTTCGCATGCGTGCGAGCGTCGCGTCGATGAAGCGCTGGTCGGCCGGGCCGCCCGGTTCGGTGGCGGTGATGATGATCGGCACCGGTTCCCACGGGCCGGCGGCATTCATGACCTCGACGAAGCCGGGAATCTCGGCCGGCATCGCGGGCGCGGGCTTCGCGGCTTCAATGAGCGTCGCTTCACCCTCGAAGTAACAGGATTTGCGGAAGTCGTCCTCGGTGGATTGGGCGGTCTGGATAGTCGGCTGCCGTGGCTGAGAAATGGAATTGGCATGCGCCGATTGCGGCAATAAGCAACGGGGTAAATCGAAATGGGGGCAGCATGATCATCTTCATGAGCCGGTAATGCGCAGCAGCCGGCGGTTCAGGGTGACAGTATCGCAACCCAGGAAGTCAGCGTCGAATATGGTCGAGCACGATCTTCGCACGGATTGTGATGCAACACGGCCGTGACGGCAGTACAGAATATTACGGCGCAAGCCGCAATGCCTTCGCATCCCGCGCCCAGCGCGCCAGTTCCCGTTGCAGAAACGCCTGACTCGATTCGCGCGAATTCGCGAAAGTTTCGATGTCGTAAGTGAGCAGCCGGCTGCGAAAATCCGCTTGTGCCACCACGGCGGAAAGGTCTCTATGCAGTTTGGCTTCGATCACCGCCGGTATGCGCGCGGGGCCGACGAACATCCACCACTCGACATGGTCGAAGTCCGCCATGCCCGGTAACCCCGATTCGGCCAGCGCCGGCACGTCGGGCATGGTCTGGGAGCGCTGCGCGCTGGTGACGGCGATCGCCTTTAACCGCCCCGAGCGGATATGCTGCGCAAACGCAGTGGGCGTGGCCATGAGCATGGCGATCTGACCGCCGAGCAAATCGGTCACGGCGGTGGCGCCGCCTTTGTACGGCACGTGAATAATGTCGAGGCCGGTGGCGCGCTTTAACGCCTCCATCGCACGATGGCCGTTGGTGCTGGCGCCCGGGCTGCCGTAGGCGTACTTGCCGGGATTCGCTTTGACCGCCGCAAAAAATTCAGCAGGCGTGCGCGCGGGGAAATCGGCGCGCGTCGTCAGCACCCCGGGCGCGGCGCCGAAATAGAGTACGGCGTGCAGATCGCGCGCGGTGTCGTATCGAAGATCGGTGCGGATCGCGGGATTCAACGCGAGCGTACTGCCAAACAAGCCCAGGGTATAGCCGTCGGGCGTAGCGCGCGCGACGGCCTCGGTGGCGATCACCGCGCCGCCGCCCGGGCGGTTTTCCACCAGCACGGTTTGTTTCCATGGCACGGTAAGGCGCTCGGCGACGATGCGCGCCACGATATCCGATGCGCCGCCCGCGCCTGCAGAGAGGATTATTCGTACGGGTTTTTCGGGGAATGCGGATTGTGCGAGTGCTGCGGGAGCCGCGCAGAGCGTGAGCGTGGCGGCAGCCCGTAGCAATCTGCGGTAGCGGTGTCTCGATCCCATCTCAGTAGCAATCAGCCGTGTTCCTGCTAACCCCGCCGGGATCGAGGGTGAGGGAAATCGGTTGAAGCGCAGCCACTATCTTCACATACGAAGCCACCATTAATGCTCCTCGAGCTTTTTCTCCAGCGCAGCATCAAACTTGCCATCAATCAGAATAAACGCGATGTCGCATGGCGCATTCGAGCGGTTGCTCCAGGCGTGATTGGTACCGCACTGAATCATCATGTCGCCCGCCTTCAGCAACACTTCGCTGTCGTCGAGCACGCAATAGATTTCGCCCGAGAGGATGAGCACGTAATCAATGGTCTCGGTGCGATGCATCAGCGGATGCCGCCCGTTCTTGGCGAAGGTGGAGGCCTGTTCGTTGCCGAGCGCGGCGAAGAGTTTTTTCGACTGCGCCGCGCTCATGCTGCGAATCTCATCGGATTCCGGCAGAATGCGATTGATGCGGAACACGGTGCCGTTTTTCTCCGGCATCTGACGGCGCGGGCCCAGCGTAGGCTCATCGTGCTTCGCCACAATCGGCGTGGGTGTGGCATTGGTGCGCCAGATGTCGGTGGAAACGTACCCCGGCCTCGCCGGATTGGTCATCGCAAACGGCGCCGGGCCGTCTGAAATAACGATGGCCTTGCCGTTTTCGTCGTGGCCGGTGACTACGCGTCGAACCATGTGTTGCTCCTTCTTTTGTATAGCGGCGGAAATTGTCCAGGAATATTCGCGAACGCAATCTGGATCTGCACGCCTGGCTGGTGGTCTGTAGCTATAGTTAACCCAGCTTGTTCAATTGGTGCGACAAAATCTCCTGCAAGTAGGCTTGATAGAGCTTGCGATTTTGGTCGTCCATGTAATCGATTTTTACGCCGATGCCCATTTCACTGCGGTTACGGACTTCAACTTCGCAATCGACAGAGACGCCGGGGGAGAGATTAAGATGCACGCCGAAAATAGTGCCTTGATCGAAATCCCGGTGGCACATCAGCAACATGCCGCCGTCACTGAGATCCTGCACCATCGCAGCGTACATTTTGTCTTCATAAAAAATGGAACTCTTGGATGTGACGGTAAAGCGCGGCGAGCTGCGCAAGTGCGGTTTGTCGGATGTGGCATCCATGTTCAGTCTCCCGGTAAAGAATTTAATCCTGCGCGATATTACTTTAATCCGAACCACTCCAATAGATGATACCCACGTAAGTTACGTTAAATTATGCGCTACTTTAGTCCACCCGCACGTTGGCGGCCTTAATCACCTTCGCCCACTTCTCGATGTCCGCGCGAATGAACGCGGCGAATTGTTCCGGCGAACCTCCCGCAGGGTCTGCGCCGTCCGCAGCCAGCCGCGTTTTCATTTCCGGCAGCGCGAGTATGCGTTCGATCTCGGTGTTCAGGCGCGCAACAATAATTGCCGGTACACGCGCGGGCGCCAGCACGCCGTTCCATTGCACGACTTCGTAGCCCGGCAGCGCGGACTCTGCAACGGTGGGCAGTTCAGGGATCGCGCTCGAACGCTTCGCGGTGGTGACGGCAAGCCCGCGCAGCCGTCCGCCTTTCACATGCGGCAGCGACGACAAAATATTCGCGAAGTTAATCTGTATCTGTCCGCCCAGCACATCGACCAGCGCGGGACCGCCGCCGCGAAACGGCACGTGTACCATGCTGACACTAGCGCTGTTTTTAAACAGTTCACCCGCAAGATGGCTGATGGTGCCTTTGCCTGAAGATGCAAAATTGAGTTTGCCCGGCTGCGCTTTCAGCAGCGAAATAAGCTCCCGGGTTGTTTTCGAGGCAACCAATGGATGGACCACCAACAGCAGCGGCACATTCGACACGTGGCTTACCGGCGCAAAATCCTTGATCGGATCGAACGGCACTTTCGACAGCAACGGATGTATCGTTACCGTGCTCGCGGTAGACATGGTGATCGTGTACCCGTCGGGCGCGGCGCGCGCGGCGATCTCCATGCCGATGACCCCACCCGCACCGCCGCGATTATCGAACACCACGGATTGGCCCAGCCGCTCGGTAAGCTCCTGGGCGATGACACGTCCGATGATGGACGCGCCGCCGCCGGGTGGAAACGGATTGATCAGCCGTATGGGTTTGGTCGGATAGGCCGACTGCGCGAATGCCGGGCTTGCAATTGCCAGTGTCAATAACAACGCTGTCTGAAGCTTCATGAATCGACTCAACAGATTACGGGCGTGCCTGATGCCGGAGACTAGTCCGCCCGCGCGGGCGCAGGTGAGGATGGCAGCGCGGATGGCGCAATTTCCGGCGCAACGCCGGCTTCGTGCTGTGCGTGCCGCACGCGCCGCGCCGCAAACCGATTGCGCGCTTCTTCGAGGTACAGATAAATCACCGGCGTGATGTAGAGCGTCAGCAGTTGCGACAGCAGCAGCCCGCCGACGACAGCCAGTCCCAGCGGCCGGCGCGCTTCCGCGCCCGCGCCCCAGCCCAGCGCGATCGGCAAGGTGCCCATCAAAGCCGCCATGGTGGTCATCATGATCGGACGAAAGCGTACCAGGCACGCTTCGTACATGGCCTCGTAAGGCGTTTTGTCGCCGCTGCGCTGTGCGTCGATGGCAAAGTCGATCATCATGATCGCGTTCTTTTTAACGATGCCCACCAGCATGATGATGCCGACGTAGGCATACATATTAAGCGGCATGCCGAACAGCATCAATGTGGCCAGCGCGCCCATGCCTGCGGTCGGCAGCCCCGACAGGATGGTGATCGGATGAATGTAACTCTCATACAGAATGCCGAGTACAAGGTAGATCACGAATATCGCCATCACCAGCAGCATGCCCATGCCCGCCAGCGAGGATTGGAAAACCTGCGCCGCGCCCTGATAGCTGCCGATCAGCGTAGACGGCGCCTTGAGATCAAGCATGGCGGCGTTGACTTGTTCGATGGCGTCGCCCAGCGCGATGCCGGGCGCGAGATTGAAAGAGAGGGTGACCGAAGGCAGTTGCCCCAGATGGTTGATACTCAGCGGACCGAGGCTGCGCGAGAGTTTCGCCACGGCATTGAGCGGCACCAGTGTGCCGGTGTTCGAGCGTATGTAAATCAGCGACAGCGCCGACGGATCATTCTGGAATTTCGGATCGAGTTCGAGGATTACCCAATACTGATTGCTCGAGGTGTAGATGGTCGAAACTTGCCGCTGTCCAAATGCGTTGTAAAGCGTGTTTTCAATTTGCTGCGCGGTGATGCCGAGTGCGGAGGCTTTATTGCGGTCAATATCCACCGTCACTTGCGGATTGGAGATTTGCAGATCGCTGGTGACATCCTGAAAGCCCGGCAGTTTGGCGAGCTTCTCCTGGATGACGGGTATCCACTGGAACAGTTCCTCGGTGTCCGCGTCCTGCAGCGTGAACTGGTATTGCGTCTTGGTGAATTGGCCGCCGATGCGTATGGTGGGAATGTTTTGCAAAAAGACTTTCAGCCCCGGCACCGTGCCGAGTTTTGGCCGCAGCTTCTGGATGAGTTCATCGGGCGTAGCGCGTTGCGTGCGCGGCTTCAACACGATGAACATGCGGCCCAGATTGAGCGAGGTTGCACCGGCCCCGCCCGCGCCAATGAACGACATGACAGACTCTACTGCCGGATCTTCTTTCACGATGGCTGCGGCCTGCTGCTGCAGACGGGCCATTTCGTCGAACGATACGTCTTGCGCGGCTTCGGTAAACGCAAACAGTTGTCCGGAATCTTCGCTCGGCAGAAAGTCCTTGGGCATCTTGGCGAACATCCAGCCGGTGACGGCAAAAATCGCAACGAACACCACCAAGGTGAAACGGCGATGGCGCAGCACCCAGCGTAGCGTGACGTCGTAGGCGTTTTTCCAGGCATCGAACATGCGTTCAAGGAAATTGTAGAGCCAGCCGTGAGAGACGTTGTGCTGGGGCTTTAACCAGCGCGCGCACAGCATGGGCGTCAGCGTCAGCGACACAAAACCGGATACCAGCACCGCCGCCATGATGGTGATGGCGAACTCATTGAGCAGCCGTCCCAGCATGCCGCCCATGAACAGCACCGGAATGAACACCGCCGCGAGCGACAGCGTCATCGACAAAATAGTGAACGCGATTTCCTTGGAGCCTTCAAGCGTGGCGCGCATCGCGCTCTTGCCCATTTCCATGTGCCGCGAAATGTTTTCCAGCATCACAATGGCGTCGTCCACCACAAAGCCCACGCACAAGGTCAGCGCCATCAGCGACAGGTTGTTCAGACTGAAGCCGAACAAATGCATGATCGAAAAAGTGCCCACAATCGACATCGGCAACGCCAGGCTGGGAATGAGCGTGGCCGAAAAGTTTCGTAAAAACAAGAAGATAACCATTACCACCAATGCCAGCGCCAGGAGCAGGCTGAATTGCACTTCGTCGACTGATTCGCGTATTGAAATCGAGCGGTCGTATAGCACGTTGATGTTGACGCTGGGCGGAATTTGCTCGCGAAACGCCGGCAGCAGTTTTTTTACTGCATCGACGACTTCGATGGTGTTAGTACCCGGCTGGCGTTGAATGGCGAGCACGATGCCGCGTTTGCCGTTGTGCCAGGCGGCCACCTTGTCGGTCTGCACACTGTCGATCACTTTTCCCAGCTCGCCCAGCCGTACCGGCGAGCCATTGCGGTAGGTCACGATCAGCGAGCGGTAGCCGCCGGCGCTGGTTAACTGGCCGCTGGCTTGCAGCGTGTAAGCGCGATGCTCGCCATACAGCGTGCCCGTCGGCAAGTTGGCGTTGTGCTGGTCGATCACCTGTTGCACTTCGTCGAGGCCGATGCCGCGCGAAGCCAGCGCGCGCGGATCGAGCTGTACGTGTACGGCGAATTTCTGGGTGCCGAACACCTGCACCTGCGCCACGCCGGTGATGGTCGAGAGGCGCTGCGCCATCAGCGTTTGTGCATACTCGTCCACCGTCCACATCGGCAACGCGTCCGAAGTAAGCGCCAGATAAAAAATCGCCGCGTCCGCCGGGTTGACCTTGCGAAACGACGGCGGCACGGTCATGGTCGGCGGCAACTGCTTGATGGCACGCGAGATTGCCGATTGCACGTCCTGCGCCGCGGCGTCGATATCGCGGCTGAGCGCGAATTGCATGGTGATCGAGGTGCTGCCGAGCGTGCTGGTCGAGGTCATCGAGTCGATGCCCGCGATCAGCGAGAATTCCTTTTCCAGCGGCAGCGCCACCGCCGACGCCATGGTTTCGGGACTCGCGCCAGGCAGCGTGCCGGAGACCTGTATGGTCGGAAAATCCACATTCGGCAGCGCAGCTACCGGCAGCACGCGGTAGGCGATGATGCCAAACGCGAGAATGCCGATCATCAACAGCCCGGTCATCACCGGACGTTTGATGAAGAGTTCTGAAATGTTCATCACGCTTTCACGATTTTTGGGGGTCCGGCTTGATGCTGACCTTGATGCCGGGGATCAGACGCGACTGGCCGCTGGTGACGACCTGCTCGCCGGCCGCGAGGCCCTTGGCAACCACGGTTTGTGCGCCATCGACGCGCTCGACGGAGACCTCGCGCATGTGCGCAGCGCCGGCTATTACCACATACACGTACTGGCCTTTGGGCCCCGTTTGCACGGCTTGCGACGGCACCACGATGGCGTTCTGTGTTTCGTTCAGGGTAACGGCTGCGGTGACATATTGGCCCGGCCACAACGCCTTGTCCTTGTTGGGGAACGTAGCGCGCAGCCGCACTGTGCCGGTCGTCGCATCGACGGCGTTATCGACAAAGGCCAGCGTGCCCATCGCCACAGTGCCCGCATCCGTTGCGCCCGGCAGCAGCGCTTCCACCGCGAGTTTGCCTGCGGCCATGTACTTGCGCAGCGCTCCCAGGTATTGTTCAGGCACGGCGAAGCTTACGTAGATCGGCGCGATCTGATTGATCACCACCAGCGATACCGTGTCGTTGGCTTTCACCAGATTGCCTTGCTGAATCAAAATTTTCCCGGCACGCCCTTCGAGCGGCGAGCGTATCACGGTGTATTCGGTTTGCAGGCGTGCATTCTCGACTGCGGCTTCACTGGCGCGCACGGTGGCGGCAGCGGTATCGACGTTGGTGCGAAATTGCGCGTAGGCATCCTGCGACACGAAGCCTTTTTGCAGCAAATCCTTGTAGCGCTCTTCCTGCGCGCGCGCACGATCCACTTGCGCGTTGTCGCGCGCCAGCGTGGCCTGCGCTTGCTGCAACTGCGCCTGCAACGGACGCGCATCGATTTCAAACAGGAGCTGGCCTTTGGCGACATCCTGCCCGTCGCTGAAACCTACTTTGACGATTTGCCCGTCCAGGCGCGACTTTATCGATACCGTCGCCTGCACCTCGACATTGCCGATGGCCTGAATTTTCAGCGGCACGGATTGCTCGGTGACGGTAGCTACAATGACAGGAATCGCGGGCGACTCCTTGCCTTTTTTGTCGGCGACAGCGGGCTTCTTTTCTCCACAGCCTGCGAGCGTAATCGCGGCCAGCAAGGTGAATACGAATGTGTTCAAACGTGCGCTCATCAATGCTCCGTCATGTTGCTACTTTTCTCAGGATCGGACCAGTAAGCGTAGCACGCATAGCACGCATGGCGCGCGTAGGGTGGGCACGCTTTTTGTGCCCGCGCGAACAACCGTTGGAAGCAATATCGCAGGATTTCCATCGTCGAAAAAATCGCCGGCGCCTCTGGTTTATTACGTGCGGCTCGTGGGCACGCTGCGCCCTTCGACAAGCTCAGGACAGGCTTTGCCCACCCTGCGCTTGCTCAAGCCTTGACCAGTTTATCCTCAAACCAGTCCCACATGGTTGCCACGCCGAGCGTCAGATAATCACGCTGGCAGTGCTGCGAGCCGCCCTCTTCTGCGGTGAACACGCGCAGCGTTTTGTCCGTGGAGCCGGACGCATTGTAAAGCGCCTGTGCGTCGGCAAGCGATATTTGCTCGTCTTCGGCGCCATGCACGATCAGGAACGGGCAACGCATTTTTTGTACGACACCATCGAGGCGGTACGGTTCCAGCTTTTTCAGGGCTTCATCGAGGGTATTCACCCCCAGTATCCAGGTGATGTGATGGCCCGGCACCGACAGCGATGTTTTGAAATTGGCGTCGATGCGTTTTTTCCAGGTGCCGTAGTAATCCCAGATCGCACCCCACGCGATACACGCGGCAAAGCGCGGCTCCATCGAGGCGATGCGCGGCGCGTAGTAGCCGCCGAGACTGATGGCCACCACGCCGACTTTTTGGGCATCCACGTCATCGCGTTTTTCGAGCCAGTCCATGCAGGCCGATCCCGCGACTTCGTAATCGTGGCGCAACACGTTGCCGCGGAAACGAATCGCCTCACCGGTGCCGGGGCCGTCCATCACCAGGCACGAGATGCCGCGCTTGATGAGATCGGTGACACCGCGTACATATTGAATCTCTTTAGTGACATCGAGGCCGTCGAAGAACACCACGCAAGGTGCGCGCTTCGGTTTCGCGTTCTGCGCATGCACGAAGTAACCGGGCAGGCTTTCCTTGCCATCCGTACCCATCGGCACTTCGACGATTTCTATTTTGACATCGGTGAGGCTGGCATGTTTGTGAAAGCAGTCCACGCCGGTCTTGAAGGCTGCGAGCGCTTTGGCATCCTTGGGCGTGCGAAACCGCTCGGCCATTTGATAATAATTGCACGCACGCAGATAGGCCGCGGCAGCAGAGTGCCGATGCCCGGTAGCTTCAAATTTCTCCGCATGTGCGCGCACACCGTCGGCAACCTTGGCGCACGCGTCGAACCACGCCTCGTCGTCTTCCGGCGCTGCGCCTTTCAACAGCGTGCCGATCTTGTGCAACTCGCCGATGTCCGAACCGCCGTACGTCGCCGAGCCCATCATATTGATGAAGGCGGCCGACCAGCGGTAATTGCCGGGGAAATACATGAAGTACGGGGGTTCTTTTTTTTCTGACATTTGGTTCTCCTTGGTTATGATGAATTTGAAGGAGTGAAAGGGTGAAGAAGTGAATGGGGTACCCCTTTCACCCCTTCACTCCTTCACCCTTTCACTCCTTCACTGTTTTTGTATGCCCGCAGCTTTAGCGACGCGCGCCCACTTGTCTATTTCCGCGCGAATAAAGTTTGTGTAGTCATCGGGACCGAGTCCACCGACTTCGTGGCCTTGTCCGACAAACCGGTTGCGTGTTTCCTGCATGCTCATTTGTTTCGACAACACCTCGTGTATGCGCGTGATGATGTCGCGTGGCGTTTTCCCCGGCGCAAGCACGCCGTTCCAGTTGTAACTCACGAAGCCTGCGAGTCCTTGTTCCGCGATGGTCGGCAGTTGCGGCAGCAGCGGCGTGCGCTTCTCCGAAGTCGCACCGAGCGCACGCAGCTTGTTATTCTGCAACAGCGGTGCGCAGCCGGCGAACTGGATAATCGCCATTTCAATATGGCCGGCGATCAAATCAATGGTGTATTGCGCTGCACCTTTGTACGGCACATGGTTCATTTTGATGCCGGCTTGCGTAGCGAACAGCTCGGTGGCGAAATGGCCGACAGTACCCACGCCCGGCGACCCGTAATTGATCTTGCCCGGCTGCGCTTTCGCCAGCGCGACAAAATCCTTCACGCCCTTGGCCGGCACGCTGGGGTGTATGCAGAGGCAACTCGCGGTGCGTGCGATCAGAAAAATTGGCGCGAGATCGCGCAGTGTGTCATACGGCATTTTGGCATTGACGCTGGGCGACACCGTGAGCGGGCCGGGGTTGCCCGCAAGCAGCGTGTAGCCGTCGGGCGCTGCTTTCACCACGGCATCGGTGCCCGGCACGCCGCCACCGCCGCCACGATTCTCGACGATGAAATTCTGGCCCAGCGCGCTGGTGAGTTGCTGCGCCGCCCAACGTCCCTGAATATCGGTCGGCCCGCCGGGCACAAACGGCACGATGATGCGTACCAGCCGGCTCGGATAAGCCTGTCCTGAGCCTGTCGAAGCGGTCTGCGCGCCGGCCGCGCTGGCGAAGATTGCGCATAACACACCTGCAAAGTTCAGCATGTGACGCATGGGCGATGGTTCCCCGATGTTGTGGAAGTTTGCCGCGCGAAGGGGGAACACGATAGTTTCCAGGATTGGGCTTGTCAATCACCCTGCGTTGTTCTGGTAAACTCCGAGCCTCGTTTTTACATTTATCCGAGGAGTAGTGGTCATGGCTGCAGCTAAGAAAAAACCGGCAAAGAAAAGCAAATACACGGATATTCTGTATGAGGTCATAGACCAGGTGGCTTGGGTCACCATCAATCGCCCGCGCGTGCTGAATTGCTTTCGTGAGCAGACGCTTGACGAGATGATCGACGCGCTGAAATCCACGCGTGAAGACCCCTCCATCGTGTGCGCCGTCGTCACCGGCGCGGGCGAAAAATCGTTTTCGGCGGGTGGCGATTTCTATGCCATGAAGCGGCTGAATTTCAATAATGCCTTTATGTGGAACGACCGCATGCTGGGTCTGGCGATGACCATACGCGGCCTGCCGATCCCGGTGATCGCCATGGTCAACGGCTGGTGCATGGGCGGCGGGCACGAACTCGCGCTGTGGTGCGACCTGGTGATTGCTTCTGAAAATGCGGTGCTCGGACAAACCGGCGCCAAAGTGGGCGCGTGCCCGACCGTGGGCGCCACACAATATCTGCCGCGCATCATCGGCGAACGCCTCGCGCGCGAAATGATTTTCTGCGCCCGCCGCTTCGGCGCCAAAGAAGCGGTCGAAGTCGGTCTCATCAACAAGTGCGTGCCGCTGAAAGACTTGCGCAGCGAAACCTTGAAATGGTGCGAAACCATGAAGGGCCACAGCGCACTCACCATCCGCATGACGAAGAAATCGCTCAACTCCGAATCCGACATGCTCTACGCCTCGTGGCAGCAGGGCATGGAATTGCTCGCTCACGTATGGGGATCAGATGAAGCGAATGAAGGCATGAATGCCTTCCTCGCCGGCCGCAAGCCGGATTTCCAGAAGTTCCGCATGCGGGATAAGAAGATGCTGGCGGAATACCTCGACGGCAATAAACGCGATCTTAACGCGCCGCCGAGCATGCGCAAGAAGCAGTGAAGGCGTGAAGGTGTGAAGGTGTGAAGGTGTGAAGGTGTGAAGGGGGTACCCCATTTACCCCTTCACTCCGTCACACTTTCACGGCTCTCACACCTTTCACAGGCCTACAACCACAATGATCCCAGAAGAAAAACAAGGCGCCCTCGCCGGTATCAAAGTCCTCGATCTCACGCGCATCCTCGCCGGCCCGCTGTGCGCGCAAATGCTGGGTGACATGGGTGCGGAGGTGATCAAGGTCGAGCCGCCGGGCGCGGGGGACGACACGCGCTCGTGGGGGCCGCCTTTCGCCGGTGGCGAATCGGCGTATTTTCTCGGCATCAACCGCAACAAGCGTTCGATCACGCTCAACATGGCTTTGAGGCCCGGGCAGGACATCCTTTCAAAGCTGATCAAGCAATGCGATGTGCTGGTCGAGAATTTCAAGGCCGGCACGCTGGAGAAATGGGGCTTCACCAATGCGTGGCTGGAAAAAAATGCGCCGCGCGTGGTGCGTTGCTCGATCACCGGCTATGGCACGGACGGCCCCAAAGGCGGCCTCCCTGGTTACGATTTCATACTGCAAGCCGAATCCGGCCTGATGAGCATCTGCGGCGAAACCGACGGCGACCCGATGAAATACGGCGTCGCCATCGTCGATATCACCACCGGCCTGCTGGCGTGTAATTCAATTCTGGCGGCGCTCAACGCGAGGCACCGCACCGGGCGCGGCCAGCATGTTGAAGTTTCCCTCTATGAATCCGCATTGTTCATGCTGGCGAACGTGGCGTCGAATCATCTGGTGTCCGGCAAGGATGCGCGCCGCTTCGGCAATGGTCACCCGAATATCGTGCCCTACACCGCGTATCCGGTGAAGGACGGCATGATTGCGGTGGCGGTCGGCAACGACGGGCAGTTCGCCAAATTCACCGTAGCGCTGGGCCATGCGGAATGGGCTGCCGACCTGCGCTTTCACAAGAATCCGGAGCGCGTGGTCAATCGAGAGGCGCTCGACGGCCTGATTATCGAGGCCCTGAAGCAGGAAGACGCCGAGTCGTTGATAGCCAAACTCACCGGCGCGGGCGTACCGTGCGGGCGCATCAACAGCGTAGCGCAGGCGCTGTCGGCGCCGCACACCGTGGCGTGCAATATGGTGCGCACCGTCAAGCATCCGACAGCGGGCGATGTCAAAGTGCTGGGCATGCCATTTCGGTTTAGCGATACGCCGCCGTCGATCCGCCGCGCGCCGCCGACGCTTGGGCAGCATACCGAGCAGGTGCTGGGCGATGAACTGGGGTTGTCGGCTGAGCACATCGCGGAGTTGCGGGCGCAGAAGATTGTTTGAAGTGATCAAGAACCTGTCCCACATTTCGATAGTCGTCCCCAGCCTCGACGCCGCGGCCAAGCGCCTCGCCGAAACCTACGGTCTCACGATAGGCGAGATTAGCGTCAACGAGCAACAGGGCGTGCGCATGGCGTATGTCGATCTCGGTAATGCGAAGATCGAGCTGATGGAGCCTTCGCGCCCTGATTCGCCGGTTGCAAAATTTCTCGAGCGTAATCCCAAGGGCGGCATACATCATTTCTGCATCGGTGTGGATAGCGTGGACGCCACGTGCGCCGATCTCGCCAGCAAAGGCGCGCAAGTTCTGGGTGACGGCAAACCGCAATACAATGTGCATGGTGAACGCATCGCGTTTGTTCACCCGAAGGATTTTCTCGGCGCGCTGGTGGAGTTGGAAGAGCAAGGTCGTGGATCGATATAAATATATTAATAAAAACAAATAGTTACGTTAGCATGGACTAGCGCCAGCTGCGCCTTGCAATGCGGACAAAAACCATGCGGCTGGAGAACATCATGATCAAAAAACTTTCCGTAGCGGCGGGTACTTTGTTGTTGGCGCCGGTCTTCGCGCCATTTGCGATGGCCCAGAATTATCCGCTGCGCCCGCTACGCATGGTGGTACCGTTCGCGCCGGGCGGCGCAACCGACATTATCGCGCGCATACTCGAGCCGCGGCTTTCGCAGAAACTGGGGCAGCAAGTGGTCGTCGACAATCGCTCGGGTGCCGCCGGCAACATCGCCGTCGAGCTTGTCGCTACGGCAGCGCCCGACGGCTACACCCTGCTGGTGGGCAACATCTCGACCAACTCCATCAATCCGCTGCTGTTCTCGAAGAACATGAGCGTGAATGCGCTGAGGGATTTGGCGGGCGTGACGCAGCTCGTGGCGATTCCCAATTTTGTGCTTGGCAGCCCGAAGATGCCCGCCAATACGCTGAAAGAGGCGATGGATTACGCCAAGTCACGCAACGGGCAGCTTAACTACGGCGCGCCGCTCGGCTCGTATTCGCATCTGGACATGCTGGCGTTAACGCAACGCGCCGGTGCAAAAATGCTGCACATTCCGACCAAGGGCGCCGGTGAAACGCTGACCAATCTGATTCGCGGCGACGCGCACATCAATATTTCAAACGTCGCATCCAACATGGGCGCGGTGCGCTCTGGGCAGATCAAGGCTTATGCAGTGACGTCGGAGAAGCGTCTCGCGGACGTGCCCAACGTGCCGACGATGGCCGAGGCGGGCTTTGCCGGCATCGGCAGCCTCAACTGGAACGGCATCTTCGCGCCGTCAAAAACGCCGCCTGCGGTGATCGACAAAGTCTTCAGGGATGCGATCGCCGCCATGAAAGAATTGGAAGCCGAAGGCCTGCTGGCCAAACGGCAGTTGCCGATTGCGCTGTCCACGTCTGCGAAAGAATTTGACGGCTACGTACAGTCCGAGTCGAAGCGCTGGGACAAAATCATTCGCGACAACAAAGTTTCCATAGAATAAATTCTTACTTCCTTCCCAAAGTGTAACGGATACATAACACTCGATAACAAGGAATTTCCATGGGTGAAGCAGCAACAAAGCCGTTGCGGGTGACAGCCACGCAGCTTGAAACATTTATCGCCTCGGCATTTGAAACCGCGGGCATTTCCGCCCTCGAAGCAAAGTCCATCGCGCAACTGATGGCGCGCGCCGATGTGAACGGCTCCGAAGGCCACGGTATTTTTCGCTTGCCGCAATACATCCGCCGCATCAAAGGCGGGGCGGTCAACGTCAAGCCGGACATTCGCATCGAGCGTGAAGCCGCGGGCATGGCATTGGTGAACGGCGACAACGCCATGGGCCATCTGGTGATGCGTTTTGCCACTGAAAAAGCGATTGAAAAAGCCAGGACCGCTGGGGTGGCGTGGGTGGGCGCGAAGTGGAGTAACCACGCCGGTCCCGCATCGCTCTACGCCAGTATGCCGGTTGAGCACAACATGATCGGGTTGTATCTCGCGGTGGGCAACGCCAATCATCTGCCGGCGTGGGGCGGACTGGACATGCTGCTCTCCACCAATCCGATAGCCATTGCGATGCCCGGCGAACGCGAAGCGCCGGTAATCCTTGACATGGCGACCACCGTTGCGGCGTACGGCAAAGTCAAAACCAAGGCGCAGCGCGGCGAGTTGATGCCCGAAGGCTGGATGATGGATCGGCAGGGCCAGCCGCTCACCGACCCGAAGCGTGCGAACGAAGGATTTCTTCTGCCTATCGGCGGCTATAAGGGCTATGGTCTCGCGCTGATGTTCGGCTTGCTCGCGGGCACGCTGAACGGCGCCGCAATGGGCCGCGATGTGGTCGATTTCAATGCCGATGACACCACGCCCACCAACACCGGGCACTGCATAGTTGCGATCAATATCGAAGCATTTCAGCCGGTTGCCGAATTCAAAAAGTGTGTCGATGCGCTGGTGCGCGACCTGCGCAATTCCGAGCGCTTGCCCGGCGTGGATCGCATCCACATTCCCGGCGAAGGCTCGCATGCCGCGCGCGCGGATCGATTGAAGAATGGCGTGCCGATGCCGCCGGCGTTGATGGCGACATTGGATGCGCTGGCGGTAGAACTCAAAATCTCGAAGTTGAGTTGAGCAGGGCTAATCGTAGGATGCCGGTGACGAAGGAACCGCATCGTTCGCGAATGCGTGACACGCAGCAGATGCGGCGCCGTCGCCACCCCATGGGCAACCCGGGGTTTCGAACTGGAATCGCACTGCTGACGGCAATCATGCTTGCGCCGTTGCTGTATCTGCTGTTTCTTCACGACCCCATACCTCAAGACAAAGGCTACCATCTGTTTGCCGATGTACGCACCTGCCTCGGCGTAAACAACTTCGGCAACGTCGCATCCAATCTTGCTTTTCTGGTGGTGGGCATCACAGGCTTGCTCTGGTGTTACAGGAATCTGAAGACGGGCGCACGGCTTTCGTGGATGGTATTTTTCGTCGGGGTGGCGCTGGTGTTCGCGGGTTCCGGTTATTACCACGCCAGGCCCAATGACGACACGCTGGTGTGGGACCGCTTGCCGATGACGCTCTCATTCATGGCATTGTTTACGGCGCTGGTGAGTGAACACCTGGGTGCGCAGCATGAACGCGCGTTACTGATTCCGGCACTGGTAATCGGCATGGCCAGTGTATTCTGGTGGCGGCACGCCGATGATCTGCGCTTCTATATCTGGGTGCAGTTGGCGCCGCTGCTGGCGATACCCTTCGTGCTGGCGATGTTTCCCGGGCGCTACAGCCACCGCTGGTATATGCTGTTTGGGCTTAGTTTTTATGGCCTCGCCAAAATTGCCGAATACTACGACAAAGAGACCTATGCGCTGACGTCGCTCTTTGTGAGCGGGCATTCCGTAAAGCATTTGCTGGCCGCGATGGCGCCGCTGATGTTGCTGTTGATGCTGCGGCTGCGGCGGGCTGTGGCATGACGTTGGCGAATCGGTCGTCGCTTGTGCAAACACGCTGTAATGTTGGGGTGACGAAGGGACCCCAACACCGAACGCACACAGCGTATTGGCGATCGCGGGAAATGCAACGATGGCGTGGTGGGATTCGCAGGCTCACCTCAATCTACGTGAACTACACAACCTTTGCAAACACGTAACTATCGAGCGAGAGCGCACGATCAGTCTCGTCTTTGAGTTCGCGCACGATGCTCGCGTTGGCGCCCGCCGCGCCGAGCGCCACGAACAGCGGCAGAAAATGTTCATCGGTAGGATGATTGCGCGCGGCGTGCGGCGCTTGCGTCTCGTAGTCGATCAATGCGGCGTGATCGCCGCTTACGAGCGTTTGCCGCACCCATGCCACAAACTCGCTCATCCACGCGGGTGGCGGGCCGCCCGCGGGTACCGAACCCCATTCACGCAGATTGTGCGACACGCCGCCGGAGCCGAGTATCAACACACCCTCATCGGCAAGGGGCGCGAGCGCGCGGCCGATGTCGTAGTGATGGCGCGGGCCACGACGTGATTGCACGGCAAGTTGCGTTACGGGAATGTCGTGCGCGGCAACCATGAATCGCAGCGGCGCCCACGCGCCATGGTCGAGTCCGCGTTCCTCAAGCTGTGTCGGGCCCAGCCCGGCGGCATCGATCAGTTGAGCGGCGCGCGCCGCCACATCGGGCGCGCCGGGCGCCGGGTAGCGCAGCGCATACAGCGGCTCCGGAAAACCGTAGAAATCGTGAAGGGTCTCTGGCTGCGCGCTGATGCTTGCAGCAGGCGACGCCGTGTCCCAATGCGCGGACACGGCGAGTATCGCGCGCGGTCGCGGCAGTTCTGCGCCGAGCGTGCGCCAGAATTGCGTCGTAGCGCATTCAGCGAGCGCCATCATCGGCGAACCGTGTGAAAGAAACAGCGCGGGGAGTGGGCTCATGATGTCATTCAATATGGGGCGGCGGCGCGAATACAAGCGAGCGTGATACCTTCATCAAAATAGCATGCGCTAAAATGTCTCGTAACATTTGTACTGAAGCCCAAGACGGGCGATCTCGAAGATTGAGTCCGGTGAGCCTGGGCACGGAGACCAAGTTTATCGACGCCTGAATAAATATAAAATTCATGGCATGCGTGACGCCAGTTTACTACTTACTAAGCCGGTACGAGGAAAAGAAAATGAGTCACGAGTTCCCGCTTGAAGGCATCCGGGTGGTAGATGCAAGTCAAGGTATCGCCGGCCCGAGCGCCGGCATGATGTTGGCGCGATACGGCGCCGACGTGCTCAAAATCGAGCCGAAGGAGGGTGATTGGTCGCGCGGCATCACGTCCGGCAAGGGTGGCATGACGGCCATGGCGATTGCCACCAATGTCGGCAAGCGCAGTATTGCGCTCGATCTAAAACATCGCGAGGGTTCCGAACTGTTGCACAAGCTTGCGCAGCGGGCGGATGTCTTCATCGAGAACTTCCGCACCGGCGTGATGGGGCGCCTCGGCTTTGCCTATGCGCGGGTTGCTGCCTACAACCCCAGCATCGTTTACCTTTCAGTGACCGGCTTCGGGCAACAGGGACCCATGCAGTCGCAGCCCGCTACCGATGCGATACTGCAGGCGTTCACCGGCATGATGAGCATCAACAAGGGGCGTGTGGATGGCTTGCCGCATCGGCTCGAATGCTGGCCGATCGACATTGCCAGCGGGCAGTTGGCGTTTCAGGCGGTGGCGATGGCGCTCTATGCGCGCCGGGATTCCGGCCGCGGACGCTATATCGATGCGAGCCTGTTGCAAGGCGCGGCGGGTCTGCAGAGCGTGCGATTGATCGAGCATGTGATGACCGGCGGCGCGGCGGTGGCGGGCGGTTCTTTCCCGGTCGCCACCTTCCGCACCGCGGATGGATCCGTCAATGTCAGCGTGCTGAAAGACGCCTTGTGGCCGCCGTTCTGCCGCATCATCGGCCGCCCCGATCTTGCGGCTGACCCGGCGTTGGCAAAAGGCAGCGGACGCCGAGCGCGCGGGGAGGAAATCCTGCGCATCGCCGGCGAGGCCTTTGCCCGTCAGCCCTCGGATTATTGGTGTGCGCTGATGCGCGAGGCCGGGATCCTCAATGAGCGTGTCAACACTTATGACGAGTTGTTCACGCATCCGCAGACCGCAGCGACACAGGTTTTCACCTGGTCGGAACAGGCAGTCGTCGGACGCGTACCCCACCCGAACCTGCCGGGCATGCAGCCCCTGGAGGCAGACACGCCCCCAACGAAGGTTCCGCGCAGCGGCGAGCATACACGCGCGATTCTGGCCGAGTTGGGCTACGCAGCACAGGACATACGGCGCATGCTCGAACACGCGATCGTGTTCGAACCGGCGGGAAATCCTGAGTCTCGCGATATAACATAATTTATTGTTTTTAAATATATTTTTAAGGAGTCTGCGCACCTCAATTGAATCACCTCGTCCAATTTCAGCGTACGCTGCAAGTTGTGTACGGTCGCTTCGTTACTCGTTAAACAAATCTGCGTGAGTGCCCGCGCGCACAAAGACGATCAGCCCGGTTTTCCCACTGTCAGCGAGCTTGTATGCCAGCAGAAAATCACCGCCAATGTGGCATTCACGGTGCCCTTGCCATTCGCCTTTGAGCGGGTGATCCAGCCACTCCGGCCCCAACGGACCATCATTTGCGATCAACATCAGCATGGCTTGTTTAAGCCGGTTCATGTCATACCGGCCCGAGTGTGAAAGCCGTTCCCAGTCTTTCAGGAACGATTTGGCGTAGTCGGCCGCCCGTGGCGGCGGCGCGCGCTTACTTGCGGCGGTTCTTTTCAAGATCGGCAAACAGGGCGTCAGCCGTTGCAAAACGCGCGCGGCGCGTGCGGGCTATTTTGTCAGCCTCGGCCATCGCCGCGCGCGTTTTTGCATTAGGTGCTTTGAGCTCTATCGGAAATGCCTGATCAATGACTACACGGCGTAAAAACAGGCGAACGGCGTCCGAAACCGAAAGCCCCATCTCGTCCAGCACCTGGATGGCCTGTGCTTTGGTTTCGTCGTCTACGCGGACGTGAAGCATCGAGGTTTGTGCGAGCATGGCATGCGGCTCCGAAAAGTTGACAGATTATGTATCTCATTTGAGATATAGTCAAGCGCGCAGGCCGGCATCCACGCGGTTACTTCTTCAACGCCAACCCCATCTCCGTCAAATACTGCATCATCTCCGCCTGCTGTGAGGCGAGCCATTTGCTCAGTTCCTCGGCGTTCATGTAAATGTCTTCGTACATGTTGCGCGCCATGTACTCGCGCCATGCGGCGCTCTTGTGTACTTTGGCCAGCGTGTCTTCAAGCACTTTGGCTGCGTCGCGCGGTATGCCTGCCGGCGCCACAAAGCCGCGCAAGGCGCCGGCATGAATGTCAAACCCCTGTTCCTTCAGCGTCGGCACATTAGGCAAGGCAGCTATACGATGCATCGACGGCACGCCCAGCAGGCGTAACTTTTTTAGCTCGACCTGCCCCATGACTTCGCCCAGGTTCTCGGCGGTGGCCTGAATGTGTCCGCCCATCACGGCGGTTACCGATTCGGCGCCGCTCTTGAACGACACCATGTTAAAGCGTGCGCCCGAGAGTTTTTCCAGACGATGCATCATGCTGTGCGCGCCGCCGCCGGGAGAGGTAATGCCTACGCTGATGGTTTTCGGTTTGTCGCGCGCGGCGGCGAGCAGGTCCTTTAACGTGCGGTAGGGAGAATTCTCGGCTACCGAGATGCTGTTGAGATCGAAACCAATGGCGCCCAATGTCGTAAACTTGTCCACGCCTAAATCGAGTCCGGTGCGTATCGGCACGGTG
>JANMXV010000164.1:0-2906 GCA_031381325.1 Betaproteobacteria bacterium
CTACAAAGACATGCAGTATTTTGAAATTACCACCAGCGCCATGCGCACCGTGCTGCTCGAAAAAGGCTTGTTCACCGAGCACGAGCTCACCGCGAAAATGGCCGAGATCCGCGCGCGCTTTAACGTGCCGGACGAAATGGAATCGCCGATCAAAAAGGCGGTCACAAAATGAGCGGCGAAGCCTCACTCAAGTCCACTTACACACCGGCGCCGGCGCATCGCTTTACTGTCGGCGATAAGGTCGTGGTCAAACACGTAAACCCGCCGGGCCATCGGCGCACACCGGCTTATATACGCGGCAAGCAAGGTGTGATCGAGCGCATCTGCGGCGCCTATCCGAATCCCGAGGAACTTGCCTACGGCTTTGACGGCAAGCCGGAAAAAGTGCTCTACCGCGTTCGCTTTCTGCAAACGCAGGTGTGGCCCGGATACGCCGGCCCCGCGAACGACATACTCGAAATGGAAATATTCGAGCATTGGCTGGAACCTGCGAAGGGCTAAGAGCTTATTAACCACAGATGAACACAGATACACACAGATAACTTCAGAAAACTAAGAGTCATTGTGATCAAGAATTTCGACTTTGACCTTATCTGTGTTCATCTGTGGTTAATGGATTTTGAACTTAAATTGAAAGCACGAACATGAACAAAACCACGCATGACTACTACGCGCATAAGCAACATGAGCATCCCGATCATGACCATGCGCACGACCACGATCACGACGATCACGCACCGGTGAATGAACACGACAGTGGCCCGCCCGGCGACTATGAAATCATGAGCCGCGCAATGCAGGAGTTGCTCGAACAAAAAGGCATGATCACCGCCGAGCAAGTGACCCGGCGCATGGAACTCTTCGACGAAGAATTCCCGTATCACGGCGCGCAAGTGGTTGCGCGCGCCTGGGTCGATCCTGCGTTCAAGCAGCGGCTACTGGCAGATGGCCGCGCGGCCTGCGCCGAAATGGGCGCAATGCTTGAGGCCGAGCGGCTGATTGCCGTGGAGAACACACCCGAGGTGCATAACGTCATCGTCTGCACGCTGTGTTCGTGTTACCCGCGCGCGCTGCTCGGCATGCCGCCAACCTGGTACAAGAGCCGCAACTATCGCTCACGCGTGGTGTTCGAGCCGCGCGCTGTGTTGAAAGAGTTCGGTACGGAGCTACCCGACAGCGTCACCGTGCGCGTGCATGACTCCAATGCCGACATGCGTTATCTCGTCGTGCCGATGCGCCCGCAGGGCACTGACGATTGGAACGAAGAACAGTTGGCGCAGATACTTTCGCGGGATATGCTGGTAGGTGTGACGGTGCCGCGCGTGTCCGGCTAATGCGAAAATTGTCTAATAAAAACAAATACTTACAGCACTTCTCCCTCGATGATAGCCTTCACGACAACGTGGGCCGCGCAACTGGCAGCCGCATTCGACGCCAGTGGCATCCACCGCGTCGGCACACCGGGCGATCTGGCCAGCGGTGAATGGTTTGAAAGTGAGGCGGTAAAATCCGGCGTTGATGTTGCGCGCATGCCGGTGCCGATCCGGCACACTATTGTCGATGAAGCGTACCTCGAATGCGCGGGAATACGCATCGACGGATTGCCGCTATTTGATTCGCCGGCGACAGCGGGCATCTCAGGCACGCTCTGCGCCAGCGGCAGTGACGGCGAAATCGGCTTCGCGGAGTTTCCATCGAATGCCGCCTCCATCAAGGGCCAACCCCTGGAAAAACTGCGGCGCGGCACGCAACATGCCGCGCTGATTGTGGCGACGCGCGTTACGGGCGATTCACTCGCACCGATTAACGCGCAGTACTACAACACACCGTTTGGCCCGCCGCTGTTGCAGGTAGCGGGCATGCATCACGCGTTTCTTGCGGCGCACGCCGGCAAAAACACGTCCGTCAAACTCGTCAGCACCTACCGCCGCGTGGCCGCCGAATCCTTCAACATTGCAGCCGTTGCTGTGAGCGCAAGCAGCGCCCCGCCGCTGGCCGTGGTAACCCCGCGCACTGGCTGGTGGGAATCCACCGCCGAACGCGCGGGCGGCATGGTCGCGTGGTTAGCCGCCCTTCACGCCGCCGGCACACTCAAACAAGCCGGGCAACTGAAACGCAATGTGCATGCCTACGCCACCTGCGGCCACGAACTCGGCCACCTCGGATTGCAGACGCTTACCCAGAGCCAGGCGCCGCTGATCAAGGGCGCGAAATATTGGCTGCATCTTGGCGCCAATCTCGGCGGCGCAGGCAATCTGTCGATGATGATACGTGCGGCAGACCGCGCCGATTCTGATCAGATGCGCGATCTGCTGGCGGCCGAAGGCTATCCGGCGCAACACATTCACATTGAGCCCATTGGCAAAATCTCCGGCGAAGGCCACGACCTCACGCACCTGGGCGGCAAGGTGCTTTCACTTGCCGGCAGCAATCTGCATTTTCATGCAGCCAGTGATCGTTGGCCCGGCAACGTCAATGCAGCGGGTATCGCCTCGATTTCGCGCGCAGTGGCACGCTGGGTGACGCTGCACGCGGGGTAGTTGCAGCCCCGCACGCAGCTTGTCAGGCCCTCGGGAATGTGCTGCCGGCCTTGCACCCATCGTCGTGTATCGGTTGCACGTCGCCAATGAACGGAAAAAACAAAGTCGGTCGGGCAACGACCGCTTACGCGCTCGCTATTCCCGGTTGCCAATTTCGGCAAACGACCCATTGCCGTAGTTCGCGACAGTCGACTTTCGGGTAGCCCAAGTGACTACATTTTGTAGGGTGGGCAAAACGTTCTTTGTTTTGCCCACGCGATTGAACTTGGAATGCTCTGCAACGCGTGGGCACAAAGGGCGTGCCCACCCTACGCTTGCTGAGTGGGGGCAAGATGCGTTGCTGCGAACGCAATTCGAGCGTAGGCA
>JANMXV010000499.1:0-12831 GCA_031381325.1 Betaproteobacteria bacterium
CGAGATAGGCAAGATGGAGCTCGATAAAACCTTCGAGAGCCGCGACGAGATCAACCGCCAGGTGGTCGCCGTGCTCGATGAGGCGGGGCGCACGTGGGGCGTGAAGGTGTTGCGTTACGAGATCAAGAACCTGACGCCGCCGGAAGCGATTCTGCGTTCGATGCAGGCGCAGATTACTGCGGAGCGGGAGAAGCGCGCGCTGATCGCCAAATCCGAAGGCCAGCGGCAGGAGGAAATCAACCTTGCCGAGGGCGTGAAGCAGGCGGCGGTGCTGGAATCCGAGGGGCAAAAGATTGCCCAGGTCAACAAGGCGGAAGGCGAGGCGAAGGCTATTACCACCATCGCCGAAGCAACTGCGGCCGCGGTGCGCACCGTGGCCTCGGCGATGAACGAGCCGGGGGGCATGAATGCGGCCAACCTTAAGGTTGCGGAACACTACATCAGTGCGTTTGCCAATCTGGCCAAGACCAACAACACCATGATCGTGCCGGGCAATGTGGCCGACGTGGCGACCATGATCGGCACCGCGATGAATACGCTGAATACCATCAAGACTGGATCGGGCGCGGCGGTGCAGAAATAGGCGGTTGGGAAACGTGAATTGCGCGTGAGCGCAATAAAAAACGCCGCGAGATGCGGCGGTTTTTATGGGTGGCTACGGGTTACTGTGTCAACCTAATAGCGGGCTAATAGTAATATAGCGGGCTAATCGGCAGCCAACACCCAAACCCGCAGCACGCGTTGCCCAACGTGCTCCAGCCCCTGCGCAGGCTCTCCAGCGGCAGTCGGTTCAGACGGCAGTTCGGTTTCGGCCTGCGGCTCGCTGGCGGATGTAGCCGGGGTTGCGGCCTTCGGTGTCACATCAGGCGTTACCGCAAGCGTGGGCTGCTGTTGCGTAAGCGGGGCGGCGGGGGCTGCAACGCTGGCTGGCGCAAGGGGTTCTTGTGCCTCGGCGCGCGCGTCGCGAATTGCGACCGTGAACATGACGTCTCTTCCCTCATCCCCAGCCCTTCTCCCGGAGGGAGAAGGGAGCGTCGAGTCCCCGCCCGAGCGGGGAGGTTCATGGGTAGACGCCACGGCGCGCGGCGTGGTGTCGAGTGCTGCGCCGTCGTCTTTTTCGCGCGGCGGCGCGCCGTCGTATATCAGGCTGCGGCGGCGCTGCAGGTACGCATCACGCAGGAATTCATAGGGATCCAGCGCAGCGGTTTCGAGAATTTTTGAGGTATCCAGCAATTCGGCGCGCTGGCTCAGCGCGCGCGTGCCCCACAGGCTGTTGCGCAGGCTCATCGAGCGCACATAGGTGATGGGATCGGTTTTGAAATCAACCACGCGCGCCACGGCATCGCGTAGGTTGCTCGGGCCGATGATCGGCAGCACCAGATACGGCCCGTCACCCACGCCCCAATAGCCCAGGGTCTGGCCGAAATCCTCGTTGTGTTTTTCCAGTCCAAAATGGGTCGCCACGTCAAAGAACCCTGCGATGCCCACGGTGGTGTTGACCACGACACGGCCCACGTCGGAAATCGCATTAACAAACTTGCCTTGCAACAGGTTATTCAGTGCAATCAGCACATCGTTGATATTGGCGAAAACGTTGGATACGCCTGTGCGCACAAATGCAGGCAGTACTGCACGGTAGCCCTCGGCCACGGGCCTGAACAGCACGTTATCCACGCCATCATTAAAGCTGTAAATGGCGCGATTCATCGGCTCAAGCGGGTCGCGCGGACTGGTGGTAGCGCAGCCGCCAAGCAAAAAAAACGGTAACAACACCGAAAGCACAAGGGCGCGCAGCGCGCGGGGACGTGAAAGAGGAGATATTTCCGGAGACATTTCGTAAGGCCTTGTTTTTCTTGGTATTGGTGTGGTCAGAATGAATTCGGTACAGGCATTCTTTGCCGTCACATTATAGCAACTGAAAGCGTCATCTGACACAGTTACGTAAATCAGACGCAGCGCATTCACGCAATGTGTGGGTTTTTCACCAAGGCTGCGGCATTCGAGCCGCAAGGCTTTAAGTAGTGATAGTTCACATGAACAGTTGATTATAACTTATTGATTATTATTTATTTTAAACAACACGCCGTTATCCATCGGCGCGTTTGCTAAAATACAAAAGTTACCCCTATCTGGGGATGCGAGGTTCGCGGATTAGTGCCGCAGCGGCGTCTCTTATTGCACCTTTGATTACACCTTTTATCGAGGCCCTCATCATGCTAGACAAAGTTAAATCCACCGTTCAGTTGAAGGACATGAGTCTGTTTCGTCAGCAGTGCTACATCGATGGTGCGTGGGTGGATGCCGATGATAAATCCACCTTGACGGTTTACAACCCGGCCGATGGTTCGCTGGTCGGCACGGTGCCAAAAATGGGCGCGGCCGAGACCAAGCGCGCAATAGAGACCGCGCATGAGGCGTTCAAGTTGTGGCGCGCGAAAACCGCGAAAGAGCGCGCGGCGATTTTGCGCAAATGGTTCGAGCTGATGGTCGCCAACACCGAAGACCTCGCAATGCTGATGACCTTGGAGCAGGGCAAGCCGCTGGCCGAATCGCGCGGTGAAATCGGCTATGGCGCATCGTTCATCGAATGGTTTGCCGAGGAAGGCAAGCGCGTGTATGGCGACGTGATTCCGTCGCAAGCGCCGGACAAGCGCATCGTCGTCATCAAGCAGCCGATCGGCGTGTGCGCGGCGGTGACGCCGTGGAATTTCCCCAACGCCATGATCACGCGCAAGGCCGGCCCGGCGCTGGCCGCCGGTTGCACCATGGTGATCAAGCCCGCGTCGCAGACACCGTTTTCCGCACTGGCGCTGTGCGAACTGGCGCAGCGAGCCGGCATCCCCAAAGGCGTGATCTCGGTGATTACCGGCTCGGCCGGGCCGGTGGGCAAGGAACTCACCACGCATAAGCTGGTGCGCAAATTTACCTTTACCGGTTCCACCGAGATTGGCAAGCTGCTGATGGCACAGTGCGCGAGTACGGTGAAAAAAGTCTCGCTCGAGCTCGGCGGCAATGCGCCCTTTATCGTGTTTGACGACGCGGACATCGATTCGGCGGTGGAAGGTGCGATGGCTTCCAAATTCCGTAATACCGGACAGACCTGCGTGTGCGCGAACCGGCTGCTGATTCAGGACGGCGTATACGAGCAATTCGCCGCCAAGCTCGCCGCGAAAGTGGCGGCAATGCCCGTCGGCAACGGACTTGAAAGCGGTGTGATGCAAGGCCCGTTGATCGACAAGAATGCCGTGTTAAAAGTCGAAGAACATATCGCCGACGCGCTGGCCAAGGGTGCGCGCGTGTTGACCGGCGGCAAGCGTCACGCCAAAGGCGGGCAGTTTTTCGAGCCGACGGTGTTGACCGAGGTGAACACCGGCATGAAGATTACGCACGAAGAAACCTTCGGCCCGGTGGCGCCGCTGTATCGCTTCAAGAGCGAAGCCGAATTGCTGGAACTCGCCAACAACACCGAGTACGGTTTGGCTGCGTATTTTTACAGCCGCGATATCGGCCGCATTTGGCGCGTGGCGGAAGGCCTGGAGGCCGGCATTGTCGGCATTAACGTGGGCATTATCTCGACGGAAATTGCACCGTTCGGCGGTGTGAAAGAGTCCGGCATCGGGCGCGAAGGCTCGAAGTACGGGATCGAGGAATTCCTCGAAGTAAAATATTTGTGTATGGGCGATGTCACAAAATAGTTTAAATGCTAGATAAACTAAAGTAGATAGTAGATTTTCCCGCGACGGGGTCGGGGGAAAATTATTCTCCGGAAAATCCATGAAAACCGCACCTAAAATATATCTGGTTCACGCGGCTGAAGTTTCAATACCGCCCATCGTCGCGAGTTTTCGCGCCGCGTGGCCCGAAGCACGGCTCGCTAATCTGCTGGAAGATTCGTTCATGCCCGACCTCGCGGCTGACGGCCGCTTGACGAATGCGATGATTGGCCGCTTCGTGCATATCGGGGAGTACTGCGTGAAGGCCGGCGCCGATGCGATTCTGTTTGCGTGCTCGGCCTTCGGTCCGGCGATTGAGGAATGCCGCCGCCAGTTGAAGATTCCGGTGTTGAAACCGAATGAGGCGATGTATGAACAGCTCGTCGCCAAAGATTGCAGCGTCAGTCTGCTGGCGACGTTTCCGCCGTCGATTCCGTCGATGGTGACGGAAATTAAAGAGACCGCGAGAATCGCCGGCGCCAGGATCAAGCTCGACACGCATCTGGTCGATGGCGCACTTGCCGCGCTGCAAAGTAACAACGCCGAGGAGCACAACCGGCTGATTGTTGAATTTGCCGCTAAACAGCAGTGTGACGTGATCGCATTCGCGCAATTCTCGATGGCGCCCGCGCTGCAAGCTGCTGCCGCGCGCACGAAAACGCCGATACTCACTACGCCGGATAGTGCGGTGGCTAAGCTGAAGTTGATGCTGGCTTAGTCAGCATTTAAGCGTATCGTGACAAATGCGGGTTTGAAAGTTGCTGAGTAGATGCAAAACTCAATACGAGTGAGGTAGGTAAATGAACCGCACCAAGAGCCTGATCTGCTTCTATGTAATGCCCCTAATGTTATGGGCAGGCGTTTCCACAGCCACCGCTCAAACCGCCGAAGCCCTGCTCGACAAAGCGTTGGCGGGTGATCATCGCATTGAGGCGAATCGCGCACGCGACAAGTACCGCCATCCGCGCGAGACGCTGTTGTTCTTCGGCCTGAAGCCCGAGATGACGGTGCTCGAAATTTGGCCCGGCAGCGGCTGGTATTCGGAAATCATCGCGCCGGTGCTGGCGGAGAAGGGCAAGTTTTACCTCGCGCACTACGCCGTTGAAAACCCGCGCACGCCCAACTGGCAGCGCGAGGCGCGCAGCAAGCATGAAGAAACATTCGCCCAGCGGCCCGCGCTCTACGGCAAGCCGGTGTTCACTTCGCTGGGCCCGCCGGATCATATGGTCATCGCGCCGGCGGGCAGTCTCGATATGGTGCTGACGTTTCGCAATGTGCATAACTGGAGCAATCAGAAAACCGATGACATGGTGTTCAAGTCATTTTTCGATGCGCTGAAAGCGGACGGCATACTCGGCGTGGTGGAGCATCGCGCCAATCCCGGCACATCGTTCGCGCAGATGGTGAAAACCGGTTACATGACGGAAGCGTACGTGATCGAGATCGCGGAAAAAGCCGGTTTCAAGTTTGTTGCAAAATCGGAGGTGAACGCAAATCCGAAAGACGCCAAAGATCATCCGAACGGCGTGTGGACCTTGCCGCCGACCTCGCGCGGGCGGCTGGATCCGCAAAAGTACATGGCCATCGGTGAGAGCGACCGCATGACGCTGAAGTTCGAAAAGCCTGCCGCAAAGCAGTAGAAAATATTGAATAAAAATAAATACTTACAATATTTTTATGCGCTGCTGATCACAACAGCAGCGGGCGCTTGCAGCGAAAAACCGGCGCCGCCGCCGGTGGCGCCGCTGGTGGTCGTTCAAAAAGCGGTGATGGGCGACGCGCGCGTGCAGGCGACGTTCGCGGGCGAAGTGCGCGCGCGCTCGGAGTCCGCGCTGGGATTTAGAGTCGGCGGCAAAATCACCGAACGGCTGGTGGACGTGGGCGCGGCGATCACGCCGGGCATGCCGCTGGCGCGCATCGATGCGCGTGATTTTCAGTTGAACTCGGCGGCCTCGCGCAGCCAAATGGCCGCAGCGCAGGCCGATGTGGTGCAAGCGCAGGCCGATTACGCGCGCTACAACGATTTGTATCAGAAAAAATTTGTCAGCGCCGCCGAGATTGACAAGCGAAAAGCGACACTCGATGTGGCGCAGGCGCGTCTCGCACAGGCCAAGGCGCAACTCAACGTGACCGACAATCAAGGCAGCTACGCCGTGCTTGCCGCCGATCGCGCCGGCGTGATTACCGCCGTGGATGCCGACGTGGGGCAGGTGGTGGCCGCCGGGCAAACCGTGATGCGTGTCGCGCGCGACGGCGAAAAAGAAATCCTGATTGCGGTGCCTGAAAACCGGTTGCCGGAAATCCAGTCGGCGCAAAATATCGAAGTCACGCTGTGGGCTGCGCCCGATAAACGCTACCTCGGCAAAGTGCGCGAAGTGTCACCCGGCGCCGATGCGGTGACCCGCACCTACGCCGTGCGTATCGCGATGGCGGGCGCGGATGCGAACATGCGTCTGGGCATGACCGCGAGTGTATTGTTGCATCAAGCGGCCTCGACCGGCGCCGTAGTGTTGCCGCTGACCGCGTTGTATCAACAAGGCGCCAACACGGCGCTGTGGATTGTCGATGCGGCGAGTCAAACCGTGAAGCTTACGCCGGTGAAGGTGAGCGTGTTTCGCGAAGACACGGTGACCATCGTCTCCGGCGTAAAGGCCGGCGACACGGTGGTGACGGCGGGCGTACACAAGCTCACCGCGGGACAAAAAGTGCGCGTTGCCGAAAACCCCGCGCGCAAGTAAGCGGATGAAACCATTCAACCTGTCAGAATGGGCGCTGGCGCATCAGCAGTTGGTGCTGTATTTCATTGTTGCGCTGTTGCTATCCGGCGTTATTGCCTATGGCAATCTGGGTCAGGCCGAAGACCCTGAATTCACCATCAAGGTGGTGGTGATCAACACGCAGTGGCCAGGCGCTTCCGCCGAAGAGGTGGAACTGCAAATCACCGAAAAGCTCGAAAAGAAATTGCAGGAAACGCAGTGGCTCGACCATCTGCGCAGCTTTTCGCGGCCGGGACAATCGATGATTTTTGTCTTGCTCAAGGATTACACGCCGCCCAAGGAAGTGCCTGAAGTCTGGTATCAGGTGCGCAAAAAACTGGGCGACATCCGGCAGACGCTGCCGCGCGGCGCGCAAGGCCCGTTTATCAACGACGAATTCGGTGACACTTTCGGCACCATATTCGCGTTTACTGCGGACGGATTTTCGTATGCGCAGATGAAGGAATACGCAGAAGCTGCGCGCAAGGAAATGTTGCGCATCCCCCACATCGCCAAGGTGGAACTGTTGGGCGAACAGCAGGAAAAAGTCTACATTGAAATTTCGCACAAGAAACTCGCCACCTTGGGCATCGAGCCGCTGCTCATATTCAACCTGCTGGATTCGCAAAATTCGATGACGCCGGCGGGCAGCGTGGATACCGCCAGCGATCGTATTTACCTCAGAGTATCCGGCGATTTTGATTCGGTCGAAAGCATCCGCGAGATCGGCATCCGCGCCAACAACCGCCAGTTTCGTCTGGGTGATATCGCGCACGTGTATCGCGGCTACGCCGACCCGCCGACGTTGAGAATGCGCTACCAGGGGCAGGATGCCATCGGCTTGGCGGTATCGATGGCAAAGGGCGGCGACATTATCGAGCTCGGCAAGCAACTGGCGCCGGCGATAGCGCGCATACGCGCCCATCTGCCGGTGGGGCTGGAACTGCATTCAGTCGCGGATCAGCCCACGGTGGTCAAGCGTTCGGTGCGTGAATTCATGCGTACCCTGATGGAAGCGGTGGCGATTGTGCTGCTGGTGAGTTTTATCTCGCTGGGTTTTCGTACCGGCGTGGTGGTGGCGCTGTGCATACCGCTGGTGCTGGCGGTAACGTTCTTGTTGATGAAGTTATTCGGTATCGACCTTCAGCGCATTTCACTCGGCGCGTTGATCATTGCGCTGGGTCTTTTGGTGGACGATGCCATCATCGCAGTTGAAATGATGGTCAACAAAATGGAGCAGGGCTGGGATCGCGTGCGTGCCGCGAGTTTTGCCTACACCAGCACGGCGTTTCCCATGCTGACCGGCACGCTGGTGACGGCGGTGGGATTTTTGCCGGTGGGCTTTGCCAAATCCTCCGCCGGCGAATACACGTTTTCAATTTTCGCGGTGGTCGCCATTGCATTGCTGATTTCGTGGGTGGTGGCGGTGATTTTTACGCCGTATATCGGCTACAAAATTTTGCCGAATTATCACGTCCATCCCGATGCGCATGAAGACGCCGTGTATCAGAAAAAGTTTTATGTGATGTTTCGACGCAGTGTAACCTGGTGTGTGCGTTTTCGCAAAACCGTGCTGCTGGCGACCGCGCTGCTGTTCGCGGCGGCGCTGGCTGGATTCGCGCTGGTGGAACAGCAGTTTTTTCCGTCGTCGAACCGGCCCGAGCTGCTGATTGATTTGTCGCTGCCCGAAGGCTCATCCATACGCGCCACGCACGGCGAAGTGTTGAAAATGGAAAAGATACTCGCCCATGATCCCGATATTGAGCAGCAGTCGGTGTACGTAGGCGGCGGCGCGCCGCGGTTTTATTTGCCGCTGGATATTCAATTGCCGAATCCGGCGTTCGCGCAGTTTGTGGTGCTGGCCAAAAGCATCGACGCGCGCGAGCGCGTGTTCCAGCGCGTGAAAGACGTGCTGGAAAAAGAGTTTCCGATGGTGCGCGGGCGCGTGAACCGTCTCGAAAACGGCCCGCCGGTGGGCTACCCGGTGCAGTTTCGGGTGTCGGGGCCGAACCCTGAAACCGTCAAGGTTTTCGCCGCCGAAGCGGCAGCCGTGATGCGCGGTAACGCGCATGTGTTCAATGTGCATCTGGATTGGATCGAACGCGCGAAAGTGGTCAAGCTCAACGTGGATCAGGACAAGGCGCGCGCGCTCAACATCAGTTCGGCGCAAATCTCGGCGATTTTGAATTCGATATTGACCGGCTACAGCGTGACGTATTTCCGCGAAGGCGACAAGCTGATTGAAGTGCTGGCGCGCGCCGAGGCCGCCGAGCGCATGGATATCGGCGCCATCGGCGACTACAACATTCCGCTCACCGGCGGGCGCACGGTGCCGCTGTCGCAACTGGCGACGCTATCGTATGAATTGGAAGACGGCGTGGTGTGGCGCCGCAACCGCTTGCCCACGGTAACGGTGCGCGCGGATATTTTCGGCAACATTCAGGCGCCGGTGGTGACCGGGAAAATCGACCCGCAGCTCAAGCCGCTGCGTGAAAAATTGCCCGCCGGTTACGCCATTGAAATCGGCGGCGCGGTCGAAGAAAGCGCAAAGGGCCAAGCGTCGGTGGCGGCGGTGATGCCGCTGATGATATTGGTGACGATTACCTTGTTGATGATTCAGTTGCAGAGCATCAGCCGCACGTTTCTGGTGTTGCTGACCGCGCCGCTGGGGCTGATCGGTGCGACATTATTTCTACTGCTGTTTCACATACCGTTCGGGTTTGTCGCGATGCTGGGGGTGATCGCGTTGTCGGGCATGATCATGCGCAACTCGGTAATTCTGGTCGATCAAATCGAACAGGACATCGCTGCCGGCAAACCGCCGTGGGAAGCGATTATTGGCTCGACGGTGCGGCGTTTTCGGCCCATCATGCTGACCGCGGCGGCAGCGATACTGGCGATGGTTCCGCTCACGCGCAGCGATTTTTGGGGGCCGATGGCGGTGGCGATCATGGGTGGATTACTGGTGGCGACGGTGCTGACGTTGTTGTTCCTGCCGGCGTTGTATGCGGCGTGGTTTAGAGTGAAAGAGGTGTAACCAATTATGCCGCTTTCAGCGCCTTGATTTGCTCGTAGCCGCCCTGCTGCGATAGTTCCCACAAATCAAGTGTTTGCTGCATGCGCAACCATATATCGGGGCCGTTACCCACAGCTCTGCCCAGGCGCATTGCCATGTCTGGCGTCACGGTTCGCTTTTCGTGCAACACTTCGGAAACCGTCAAGCGGGATACGCCGATCCAATCGGCAAATTCCTTTTGAGTCATTTTCAGCGCGGGCAGCACGTCCTCACGCAAAATTGCGCCGGGATGCACGGGCCGGCGTTTCGGGTCTCGCAGCGATTTAACAGCCATCAGTGATAGTCCTCAAGGTTCACAACAATCACGTCCTCACCTTCAAAGCGAAACGTGACGCGCCAATTGCCTGAAACCGACATTGCCCATTCTCCCTTTCGGTCGCCTTTCAACGGGTGGAGGTAGATGCCGGGAATATTCAATTGCTCAGGCGTATTGGCTTCGTCGAGCAGCGCGAGGATGCGTTCAATACGGCTGACATGCTGCGCTTGAATACCTTTACCATCACCCTTGCGGAAGAAGCGCTCAATACCTTTATGCCGAAAGCTCTTGATCACAATTTGCAGAGTAATACAGAAGATGACGAAATGCAATCCCTTCCATTACATTTTATAAGTTTTTGGGATTCCATAAAAATTGAAAAAATTAAATAAAAACAATAAGTTACGATATATATCGCTGTGGCTGTTGGTCGCGGCGAGCGGCGCGTTTGCCGCCACGCCCGAAACTGTAAAATTTCCCAGCCGCGACGGCAAAACCGAACTCATCGGCTATCTGTTCAAGCCCACAACCGCAGGCCCTCATGCGGCGGTTGTCATGCTGCACGGACGCGCCGGGCCGTATTCATCTTTAAAACCTGGCGTGGTGGACGCAAACAACCTCACTGCGCGTCATCGCATGTGGGGCGAGTTCTGGGCCGGGCGCGGTTACATTGCGCTGCATGTCGATAGCTTCGGGCCGCGCGGCTATGCGCAGGGTTTCCCCAAGGGTTCTTACAAGCGGCGGCCCGCCGAGCTCAACGAGCAGACCGTCCGCCCGCTCGATGCCTACGGCGCGCTGGAATATCTGCGCACACGCAACGATGTGATTGCGGATCGCATTGGCGTGCAAGGCTGGTCTAACGGCGGCATGACGTTACTCGCCGCGATGGACATGAATGCGCCGCGCGTTGCGCCCGACACAGCGGATCGCGTGCGCCCCGCCAAGCCTGCGCCTACAAGCGGCTTTCGCGCGGCTATCGCACAATATCCCGGCTGTACCGTGCAGCAAATTCAAGGCGATTACACGCCGTATGCGCCGCTGATGATGCTGGTGGCTTCCGACGATGATGAAGTGTCGCCCAAGGTATGCGCCATGCTGGCCGCGCAACTGCGGCAACGCGACGCCGAGCTTGAATTCGTGGTGTATCAAGGCGCGCACCATGCCTACGACGATCCCGGCAGGACCAAGCAAAGTCACGCGCCCAATCAAGCGGCAATGGAAGATACCTTGCGGCGGGCGGAAGCGTTTTTCCGCAAACATCTGCAGCCGTGATCGATATGCGCATCCGCTTTTACGCATGGCTGTTCGTTGCACTGCTGGTGTTTATCAGCAGCGCGGGCGCGCAGCCGCAAGCGGCAATTGCTTCTGCCCATCCGCTGGCGAGCGAAGCAGGATATGAAATCCTCAAACGCGGCGGCAATGCGTTCGATGCAGCGGTAGCGGTGGCTGCTGCGCTGGCGGTGGTGGAGCCCTATTCATCGGGGCTGGGCGGCGGCGGATTTTTTCTGCTGCACCGTGCGTCGGATAGCAAGCAGGTGATGATCGATGCGCGCGAGACTGCGCCGGCGGGCGTGAAGCGCGAGCACTATTTTGACGCAGCGGGCAATCCGGTGCGCGGCGCGACCATGCAGGGCGGCACGGCGTCGGGGATACCCGGCACGCCGGCGGGCCTCGCGCATTTGGCACAGCACTATGGTACGTTGCCACTGGCGGACACACTGGCGCCCGCAATACGGCTGGCGCGCGACGGCTTTGCGGTGGATGGCCGCTACGTGCGCATTGCGAAAATACGCGAAAGTGTTCTACGCAAGCTGCCGGAAGCGACGCGAATTTTTCTGGCCGACGGTCAGGCGTTGACGCAAGGTTATGTGCTGAAGCAACCGGAGCTGGCGCAGACCCTCACGCGACTGGCGGGTGAGGGCGTTGCCGGATTCTATGCCGGGCCGGTGGCGCGGGCGCTGGTGGACAGCGTGAATGCCGCAGGCGGTGCATGGCAGTTGTCTGATCTTGAACGCTATCGCGTGGTCGAGCGCGAGCCGATGCGTGTGAGGTATCGTGGCGCGACCATCACCACCGCGGCGTTGCCATCAGCGGGCGGCATCGCGCTGACACAGGCGTTCGGCATGCTGGAGCATTTGAAGCTGGCGGGCGTGTCCGATGCCGAATCTGCGCACACCATTTCGGAAGTGCTGCGTCGCGTGTTTCGTGATCGCATGCAGTTGGGCGACCCGGATCAGGTCAATGTGCCGGTGGCGAATCTGGTAGATAAAAACTATATAAAACAATTAGTTACATCGATATCTCCGCGTTTGGCTACAGCCAGCGATAGCCTCGGTTCGCCACAGGGTGAAAAAGCCGAGAGCTACAACACCACACATTTTTCGGTGATCGACAGCGCAGGCAATCGCGTGGGTGCGACGCTCACGGTGAACTGGATTTTCGGTTCGGGCCTCGTCGCCAAAGGCACGGGCGTGTTGCTGAATAACGAAATGGATGACTTTACGCTACGGCCTGATCTGCCGAATGCGTATCGTTTGCGCGGCAGCGCGGCCAATGCGATTGCGCCGGGCAAGCGTCCGTTGTCGAGCATGACGCCGACATTTGTGGAAGATGAACGCGGCGTGCTGATACTGGGCGCCCCCGGCGGCTCGCGTATTGTGAGCATGGTGTTGCTCGGGGTGCTCGAACATTTGCGCACGCCGGAAGTGGATATTCAGCGGCTGGTTGCGATGCCGCGCTACCACCATCAATTCTGGCCGGATCGGATTGAAGTCGAACCCGAAGGCTTCGGCGCCGAGTGGCGCGCGGTGCTGCAAGGCAAGGGCCACGCCATACAACAATCCGGCCGCAAGTGGGGCAATATGCAGGTGGTGTTTAAATCGAAGACCACGGGTGAGGCGCAGGCAGCGAGCGATCCGCGCGGGTCGGATGTGGCGTGGTACTGAAAATCTGTGAAGGCGTGAAAGGGTGAAGGCGTGAAGGGGGTACCCCATTCACTTCTTCACCCTTTCACGCCTTCACGGTATTATC
>JANMXV010000198.1:0-2901 GCA_031381325.1 Betaproteobacteria bacterium
CCGACGAAGATTACCAGTGCTACCTGCACTGGCTGCGTGCTTATCTGGAGAAATACCAGTGCGCGCTGCACGCCTACGTGCTTATGACCAATCACGTACACCTGCTGGTGACACCGGGCAAGGCGGGCAGCGTTTCGCGGCTCATGCAATCGCTGGGCCGGCGCTATGTGCAATACATCAACCGGCAATACAGGCGCAGCGGCACCTTATGGGAAGGCCGCTTCAAGGCAAGCCTGGTGCAGGCCGAAACTTATCTGCTGATCTGCAGCCGTTACATCGAACTCAACCCCGTGCGGGCGCAAATGGTTGCCCAGCCGCAAGACTATCGCTGGTCGAGTTACCGGCGTCACGCCATGAATGAGGGCGGTGAGTGGCTGACTGATCACCCGGTTTACAGCGGGCTGGGCGCCACGGCGGCAGCGCGGGCATTGGCGTATCAGGGGTTATTCAGAACCGAACTGGACGCAGAGGACCTGACGACCATACGCGGGGCGACTAACCGCAGCGGCATCATGGGTGACGAACGGTTCCGCGAAGAGATCGCGGTAATGCTGGGTCGCAAGTCAGGCGCGAAAAAGAAGGGCCGGCCACGGCGGAACGGAATATCGGAACTATCGGGTGAACAACAGGAGCTTGGCTTATGACTGGCTTGAAAAGAATGGTGGCTCTGACCCCTTGTGTGTGCCTCCTGCGCTATTTCGAACAACGACCCACCGGCACGCTGATTGCGCGCATGCACGGGGTGGAAACCATCCGCCAGTTCATCAGCGGCGCGGCGGTCACGCTGTTTCTCGATTTGCCGTTTCTGTTCGTGTTTCTGGCAGTGATGTTCTGGTATAGCTGGCAGCTCTCGCTGATATCCGTGGGCACTGTCGCTTTGCTGGCGCTGCTCAGCATCTTCATCACGCCGCTGCTGCGCCAGCGTGTTAACGAACAATTTTTGCTCGGCGCACGTAATCAGGCGTGTCTCACCGAATACGTGGTGGGCATGGAAACGGTGAAGTCGTTGCAGATGGAGCCGTATCTGGAAAAGCGCTACGACGATCTGCTGGCCGCGTACCTTGCCGCGGGATTTAAAACGCGCCAGCTTTCCAATACCACCAATACGCTGGCCAATGCCATTGAGCAAACGCAAACACTCGCCATCCTGTGCGTGGGCGCACTGATCGTGATGCAAAATGACGGCTTCACCATCGGCATGCTGGTGGCCTTTCAGATGTTCGCCAGCCGCATGGCGCAGCCCATGCTGCGCCTGGCTTCGCTGTGGCAGGAGTTTCAGCAGGCCGACATCGCCGTCAAACGCCTGGGCGACCTGATGAATGCGCCCGCGGAACCCTACGCCCTTACACCGTCGCGCGCAGCAGGCGGCGCCGGGCAGATCGTCATCAGCGGGCTGTCGTTTCGCTACAGCGAGAATCACCCGTATCTCTATCGCGACCTGTCGCTCACATTAAAGCCCGGCCACCTTACCGTGATCACCGGCCCCTCCGGCTGCGGCAAGAGCACGCTGGCCAAGCTGTTGCAGGGTTTTTATCCGGCCGAAGACGGCTGCATCGACATCGACGGCCGCGACATCCGCCACTTGTCGGCCAACGAACTGCGCCAGTATTACGGCGTAGTGCCGCAGGACACCGTGCTGTTCGCCAACACCGTCTACGAAAACCTCAGCATGGCCAGCCCGCACGCGGGATTCGAGGACGTGATCACTGCCTGCCGCATGGCCGAAATCCACGACGTGATCGAGAAAATGCCGCAAGGCTATCAGACCCATATCGGCGAACACGGCGTCGGGCTATCCGGTGGGCAGAAACAGCGCATCGCCATTGCACGCGCGCTGCTCAAGCGCCCGAAGATACTGATCTTCGACGAAGCGACCAGCGGGCTCGATCAACAGACGGCCGAACAGTTCGCGCAGACCATCAATCAGTTAAAGGGCAAAGTGACGATGCTGTTCATCGCGCACAATCTGCCGCGCACGCTGAAAGTGGATGAGGTGTTCAATATTGGGGGGACGTCGGATTCTCCAAAGGTGGCTCAGTAGCCAGGGGCACTGCGTTAAGCCAGGCCTGTAGGATGCTGGTGACGAAGGAACCGCATCGATGAAGCTGGTGACGAAGGAACCGCATCGATGAAGCTGGTGACGAAGCAACCGCATCGGCCTGCCTACCGCAGGCAGGTCGAGCGGCGCACCCCGCGTGACCGTGACTCCGATGGATGCGGTTCGCTGTGCTCACCGGTGTCGTTTCGTGTTTTCGGTCGCGGGAGGCAGCGAAAGAGCAAGGTGGAGGGAAAGTGGGAAAACTCCACTTGATTACTTCCGCACTATAGACGACACTATCCCGATGACAATAAATACCCAAATCCGCCACAAAAACACCGACGCCAAGGGCCGCGTGACACTCGGCGATCACTTCGCAAACCGCGCTGTTATCGTGGAGCGCAAGAGCGACCACGAGGTCATCGTCCGGCTCGCCCGTGTAATTCCAGAGCGCGAGGCGTGGCTCTACGAGAGTCCCAAAGCCCTGGCCTCAGTACGGCGCGGCCTTGATCAGGCTCGCAAGGGCAAGGTCGCGAAGAACCCGCCTGACATGAAGAAAGCTGCGAAGCTCGCCGCGCAGCTTGAGGACTGATGCCCTTCACACTGGTTTGGCTTGAAGGAGCGGCGGATACTTTCCGCGAGCTTGAATCGGCAGCCCAAAAGTCGCTCGATAATCGACGGAAGTCGAGCAAGTCAAAAGCCGTCAGGCAGGAAGGGCGAAGAAGCGAACCGTCACCCCACGAAGGCGAAGCGGCCCTGCTCGAGGAGTTCCGTGATCGCCTCAACAGACTGCGGCGGCGAGGCAAGGAATCCCTGGAACAGGTGGCATCGCAGCGCCCTCAATCGTTCCAGCTGCTCCGAAC
>JANMXV010000200.1:0-1310 GCA_031381325.1 Betaproteobacteria bacterium
CTGCGCGCGCTATCAAGCAATCGCGCGCCGGGGATGCACTTTGCCGGATATTTTCTCAACTTTACGCCGCAGCGCTTTGCCACCGACGGCGTTGAATTCACTGTTGAGCCGGGCCCGCATTGCGCGGACGCAAACGGCATCGTCAACCGCGCGGCGCTGCTGTTCGCGGCTGACATGACGCTGGCGGCGGCGAACCGCGTGTTTGTCGATCCGAACGTGCGCACCGCAACGCTGATGCTGAGGGTCGAATTCACCGCAGAACCCGCGCGTGGCACCTTAGAGGTGAGCGGTCGCGGCAGTGGTTTCTCACCGCACACCGCGCTGCCGGAAAGCGTGGCTGCCGGGCGTGTGGTGTGCGAGGGCCGTGAGGTGATGCGCATGTCGGGGACATGGGTGGCGCCGCCCGCGCCCAAAGGCGTGGTGATGCTGGGCCTGCCGTGGGAAGGCGGCCAGGACGGCGCGCAATGGCCCTTGCTCAAAAAGAAGGACCTCGATGCCGCGGAAAAAGATCTGCTCCGTCGCGTCGAAAAAGCCATGCGCATCGCGCAAAATGGTGATTTGCTCGCGAGTCTGTGGAACCCGGTGGTCACGCGCACGCCGCAAGGTGCAAGCGGACGGCTGCCCGTCGGCATGCACGTCGGCAATCGCGTGGGTCATGTGCAGGGCGGCCTGTTGATCAACGCTGCGCTTGTCACGGCGCAAGCAGCCGTGCCCGAGCATCCCATCCTCACCGGCGCCTCGGCGTGGTACATCAGCCCGGGGCAAGGCAAAGTCATTACATCGCGCTCAACTATTCTGCAAAGCGGCCGCAACGTCGCGGTGGTGCGCACGGAGTTGTTCGCGGCAGGGCGCAAGCTGGTGCTGGAAGTGATTTCGAATCATGCGGTGGGCGCGCGCGCCGCGCCGTGATGATGTTGAAATTGTCTGCTGGCTTCAAGACCATACGCATTGTCGTTCCCCATGCGCCCGGCGGACCCGCCGACATACTGGCACGCACCGTGGCGCAGCGGCTTAATGAGGTAACGAAGGCGCCGCATCGTTCAAAGCAGATATGATTCAAATCGTGCAATGGTGGTATGGACTACTGCGCGGCCTGAGTCAGCATTGCTCTATTGTTGTCCGTGATCGGCAGTAAATAATTGACGGCTCCGATGACCCGGTTATCGACTACGGTGACTGCCTTCAGGGTTAGATACACATAGGCAGCGGCAACGGCGTAGTTCCCAACCACCACCACTTGCGCGTTGTAGTTCTTGGACAGGTCACGCACATTGCGGGACAACAGTAGTTCACCCGTCCCCTCGCGGATA
>JANMXV010000206.1:0-4380 GCA_031381325.1 Betaproteobacteria bacterium
TGTTTGTCGGCCATCCGGTGGGCGCCATGATGATTCCCTGGAATGATGGTCCGGACTGGGAGATCAATCCGCATTTTGTCTCGCAGGTAAAAAAAGCCGCGAGCATCAATCGTCCGGTGGTGATCATTTGCCGCAGCGGCAACCGCTCCGTCGACGCCGGTATCGCGCTCGAGCAGGCCGGTTTTGATGATGTTTATAACGTGCTGCACGGCTTTGAAGGCGAACTCGACGGTAATCACCACCGCAATGAAAAGAGCGGCTGGCGGCATGAGGGTTTGCCGTGGGAGCAGTGCTGATTCGTGAGGCATCTGGGCACCCCTCCAAAAACGAGGTGATTGCACAATTACGTGGGTGCGGACGCTTAAGCGGGTGTTCGACATCGATATTGAGCAGTACGCGTGTGGTGGCAAGCTGAAGTTCATCACGGTGATCGAAGAACCGGCGGTGATCGAGCAGATGCTGACGCATTTGGGCTTGGCCGCGCAGCCGCCGCCACGCGCGCCGGCGCGGCGGGTTGATCTGTTTCAGGCGGCTTGAGGCTCGGATGCAGACTGGTTTTTGCCAGGGCTGATGGGTTGGCTCGGCTTGCGCTCGTGTAAAGGCGGCGATTGCGCGCAAATCAGCCGCTGCGGAACGTTTCGCGGGGCAAGATTTTCAGGAAAACATCGCGGCCTGGTGAAAATTTACGCGATTGACTATTCGCCTGTCGCGGGATAAATTGCCGATTGGTGAAAATGGGGGTTTAAAATTCCTATACTTAACAATGTGTCCGCACCGCGATCCGGTTACACAAATCACAAGAAAGGAGCCTGCATGTTCTCCATCGTCACAAGGATCATCGTTGCCGCTGGCTTGATCGCAACCGCCATGCCCTCCCTTGCACAGGATCCATTCGTATACCGCGAGTGCATGGCGCTATGCACGCAATTCAAGGATCGCCCCTGCCATGTAACGTGCAGCTATAACGCCTGCATCGCCGAAAAGACCAGGACCAACTTCGGGCACGGCAACAGCCGAGGCGGGCTTCAGTCTTCCCAGACCGACCCCGGCGCCTGGGCCGCCGCCACGGCCGCCTGCTATCACTGGATCACCATTCTTCAGCAATGCGGCGCGGGCACACCCGGTGCCCCGCCAGAATGCGCCGCGGGCACACCCGGTGCCCCGCCAAGGACTGTTGCACCCCAGCCGGCCAGATTCGACCAGCCGCGCACTGCGAAGGGGAATTTCGTTGATCGATGCTATGCCTTCGCAAGCGGATGCGACGACAACAACAATCCCAGCCCCGCTGCCAAGCCGTCCGCGAACGCATTTTGCAAGAGCAAGGGCTATACCTCGGTCGCCCCCGGCGGCTCACAATGGAGCTACAAGGCGCCGACCGAGATCCAATCGTCGGGCCAGTTCTGCCGGGATCCGAAAGGATGCGGCGGCCTCGACTATGTCTCCTGCCAGTAGGGCAAGGTGAGGCAAGGTCTTGCATTCCAACATCGACACCATGCAGAGCAGCGCTATCTGTAGGTTACATCTGTCATGGATTGAATCCGCGCGAGACTGATGCGGAAGCCCCCGATCTCACCGACAGCCCGTTGCGCTTCGGCTGGCAAGGCAAGACCATCGGCGAGCGTTTCGAGAAAATTCGCGCGACCATGCCCAAGCCCGGCGCGCGCAGCCTGGACGATCAGACTTACCTCGACATCCTGACCTACATCCTTCAATTCAACGGCGTGCCGGCCGGCGATGTGAAGCTGCAACCAAACACCGATACGCTGAATCAGATTGTGATCTCGATTCCGGCGGCAACGCCAGGCTCGTCCGGACGCAGACGCTAATTCGTACGTTCAGCTTAGCGTTACGCCAAGCACCTTTCCTATCATATAAGTCACCGCACCGGCGGCAACGCCAATGCCCAGCATGCGCGTGCCGCTCCACCACGCGTTGCGTCCGGTGAATAGCGACAGCGTCGCACCCACGCCAAATAGCGCAATAGCGGTCAGCGCAATTGCGATCACCAGGCTCTTCGCGCCGCTGGCAAAGAAGAACGGCAGCAGTGGAATCGACGCGCCGATGGCAAACGCCGAAAAAGAAAATAGTGCTGCGCCCCACGGTGAGCCGAGGTCGTCCGGGTTAAGGCCCAGTTCCTCGCGCGCGAGCGTGTCCAACGCGCGCGCCGGATCTGCGGTGAGTTGAGTGGCGAGCCGTACTGCATCCTCGCGCGGCAGCCCGCGCGCCTGATAAATCAGCGCGAGTTCCTCGGCCTCCTCTTCGGGATAGTGGTCGAGTTCCTCTTTTTCGAGGCCAATCTGGTATTCAAACATCTCGCGCTGCGAGCGCACCGAAACGTACTCACCCGCGGCCATGGAAAACGCGCCGGCAATCAGTCCGGCCGCGCCAGAGAGCAGGAGCAACGCATTGCCGGCCGTGGTGCTCATGGCGCCGGCCATGCCCATGATCAGGCTCGCGTTGGAGATCAATCCGTCATTCACGCCAAATACCGCCGCGCGCAAATTGCCGCCGCTGCCCATGGCGCGATGGCGTTTGCCCATTTCGCTGCCCGGCTCCTTCGAGGTATGCCCATGCATCGGGTGGGTATACAGCGACATGCCGCGCACTTTCATCGCCGACAGCACGGTGCGCAAGGGCCGCGCACCGAAACGTCGCAGCAGCGCCGCCACCACACAGGTACGCATATCCGGCGTGTACTGCGCGGGCGGCGTTGTACCCGCCTCATGCGCGAGTCTGGCCCAGATGGCAGCCTGCTTTTCCGCCTCGCCCGCCAACTCGACGAACAACGCAGCGCGCGGCGTGCCCGCTTCGACCTCTGCCACTATATGGTAGAGGTACGCTGCCTGCTTTTCCTCGCGCCAGCTCGAAACTTCGCTCATGAAATCACTTCTGTTCCCGGCAATGCCAGATACGCCAGCCACAATATCAACGCGGCCATCGCGAACAGTATCGCACCAAAGGCCAGCATTGCTGCCGATCCGGAAAACAAAGGCGAAGCAATCGCAGCAACAAATCCTGCGCCCATGGATTGCACAAAGCTTTGCAACGACGCCGCCATGCCGCGATTATGCGGAAACAAATCCAGCAGCATCAGTGTCAGTGAAGGCATAGCCATCGCCATGCCCGTGGCGTAGATCACCTGATGCAGCACCGACCATGGCAACTGCGGCGAAAACCATATATAAAACAGGTTGTTATACGCAGCACCGATGAACATGATGGCAAACGCCAGCCACACGGTGCGATGGGGCGAGAGCCTGCCCGCGAGCCTGCCGGAGGCGAAGGCACCGAGCATCATGCCGATCACGCCCGCCATGAACAGCCATGCGAAATCATGTGCGGTGAGGCCCAGATGGCGATAAATAAACGCCGGCGCCGACAACACATACAGAAAAAACCCCGCGAAACTCAGCGAGCTCACACCGGCTAACAACAGAAAACGCGGATTGAACGCAACCAGCCGATACGCCGCCAGCAAGGGTGCGGGCGCAAAGCACTGGCGCGCCGATGCCGCATGCGTTTCCGGCAAATACCGGTAACACGCCGTTAGCAATACCGCGCCAAACAGCGCGAGAAACCAGAAATTCGCGCGCCAGCCGAACCACGTCTGAAGCCAGCCTCCGATGATGGGCGCAATCGCCGGCGCAATTGAAAAAATCAACATCACGCGCGACATCAGCCGCTGCGCTTCAACACCTTGATACGCATCGCGCACCACCGCGCGGCTGAGTGATGTGCTCGCGCCTGCCGCCAAGCCCTGCATCGCGCGGCAGATCAGCAGCACATGCATGTTCGGCGCCAGCGCACAGCCGATGGACGCGATGACAAAACCGCCCAGGCCAATCAATATCACCGGCCGCCGGCCCACCGCATCCGAAATCGCGCCGTGAAACAGCATCATCACCGCGAACGGAATCAGATACGCGGTCAGCGTTTGCTGCACCAACACCTCGGTGGTACCCATCTCCAGCGCAATCGCCGGAAACGACGGCAGATAGGTGTCAATGGTGAAGGGGCCTATTGTGGCGAGGCCTGCAATCAACAGCGGCAACAGACGGCGGTGGCGGATTTCAGGTGACAACGGGAGATTCGGATCGAGAGGAGGGACAGCCAGCGGTCATTGTATCGCGTGGGCCAGTGCGCTCTTACTCGGATCATGAACGGAATACCGAGCGATTTGTCGGACTCAATAAACGGGTGCGTCCGCTTTATTGTTGGGGCGGCGGCGGGGATGACACTGTTGGCGTGTATGCGAACGCCGAGGTGTTGGGCTTTGCAAGCCTGTCCTGAGCTTGTCGAAGGGCTCAGCCCCTACGCGTGCTATCCCAACATCGCGACCATTTCTATTCTGGTCGCAACGGAACGAACAGTCTTTTGTAT
>JANMXV010000210.1:0-19065 GCA_031381325.1 Betaproteobacteria bacterium
TTGTTTTTTTTTTTTTTGGTTTTGTTGTGTTTGGGGGTTTTTGGGGGGGGTTTTTTGGGGTTTTTTTGTTTTTTTGGGTTTTTGTTTTTTTGGGGTTTGGGGGTTTTGGGGTTTTGGGGTGATGGGGTGAAGGGGTGAAGACGTGAATGGGTGAAGGGGGTACCCCATTCACTCCTTCACGTCTTCACTCTTTCACGGTTCTCCCGCGCCTTCACGGTTCAAACGTCTACCCCAGCGAATGCGCAATCGTCACCACACCCGCCAACAACATCCACATCACCAGCGCGCGCCAGATCAAGCCTACCGCACTCGATAGATAATCGGCATCGGCTTCGTCGCCGATACCGAGTTCGGGGCGCGATCGTTCAAATGGTTCATCGCCCGCTTCGTGCAACACGCCACCGAGTTTCACGCCAAGCGCGCCTGCGCCGCTGGCCAGAATAATTCCTTCCGCTTCATTGGCCCAAGCAGACGCTTGCGTACGCCAGCAATCCACTGCATCCTGAAAATTGCCCGCGGCGGCGAAGCTGGCTGCGGTCAATCGCGCCGGCAACCAATCAATTATTTCAAATGCGCGTGCCGCGAACATCGCGAATTCGTCCGACAATCCGGAGTCTGGCGCGGAACGTGAACACCACTGTTCCTGCAGCAACGCCGCCATACGGTAAAGAAGGGCGCCGGCGGGGCCGAGTACCATGAACCACGCCACCGGCCCGAACACGTTGCGATGCGAGGCGATCAGGCCCAGCTCAATCGCCAGGCGCGCCACTGCGTTTGAATCCAGCTCACTGCAATCCGCATTGCGCCAAAGTCGCAACTGTTCGCGCGCAGCGGCCGCCTCACCTGATTTCATAAAGTTATTTATTTCACTGAAAAAATTACTGAACTTCCGAAAACCCACCGTTACGTAAAGCACGCCGGCACTGAACAGCAATGCGAGCGGCCCGTTCATGCGCGACAACAGCCATTCAGCCATGAATGCCAGCAGCGTCAGCGGCGCCACGGCGGCAATCCACGCCATCACGCCATGACGGTATTGGCCGGCATCCAGCAGATGTCGCAGGTATTGCGAGAAATGGCCATACGCCGCATGAACCGCATTGCCATGGCGCAGCGGTCGAATTTGTTCAAACAGCAGCACCGCGAGCAGGGCCAAAAATTTCATGATGCGTTTATGAATACACGCAGGCTGTGAAAGTTCAGCGTGCGCCGATCAGGATTGTCAGGATGCGCGGGTAGCGGGCGTTCCGGCAAATCGCCGTCATCCGCGCCGTCATCACTTTCTTTGACGAATGCCCGGCTCATTGCGCGCGCCGCCATGCCAGGGTGCGGTTATTGGCGGGCCTCACGGTATTCATTCGCCCCAACCCAGAAACGCCAGCAGGTCATCCTTGCGCGCCAGGGTGTCCTTGTAGCCGAGTTTAATCAATGCGCGACAAAATGATTTTTCAAACAACAGATAAGACAGCAGATTCGAGCCGCTGCGGCGCGTGCCGCCGACGGTCGATAGCAGCGTGCGTATGGTACGCGGCAATTCATGGGAAAACTCGGCGGCGATTTTTTCGAGTTCTTCGCTCGGCGTGATGACCCGGAAATCCACCGCGTGCAGCGGATAGTTCGTTTGCCTGCGCACGTCTTCGGGTATCAGTTCAATCGTGCGATTGATGCGCTGCAAGCGTTCCAGATCGACTTCCAGGCTATCCAGAAAAATGCTGTTCAGCGCATGGCCGGCGATTTGCGCCAGCGTGGGATACGCTCCGCTTTTTATGCGCTCGGCGTTGGGCTGCAGTTGGCGGCCGACGCCGATCACCAGCAACCGATCCGCGCCCAAATGCAACGCCGGACTCACCGGCGCAATCTGGCGCATGGAACCGTCCCCGAAGTATTCGCGATTGATACGCGTCGGCGGAAAGATGAACGGCAACGCGCTCGACGCCAGCAGATGATTCAGCTCGATGGGCATCGCCACGCCAATGCGGCGTGCGCGCTGCCAGTTCTGCAAGTCCGGCTGCCCCTGATAAAACGTCACCGAATGTCCGGAGGTGTATCCCGAGCAGGTGATACTGAGTGCGGTTAAGGCGCCGGCGTCGATGTGGCGCTGAATGGCGTCGAAATCGACATGTTTGCGCAGCAATTCGGCCAGCGGCCCATTGTCCAGCAGCGACACCGGCTGGCTATCGCCGCTAAGCGTGCGCAGGCGCCCGCCGCTGAGTGCCGCAAACATCCAGCGCGCGCTGTTAAGAAACGCGCCAAACAGGTCCGCGCGATAGACGTGATGGACATGGAAATTCTTCCACACCGTCATCAAACGGCGCACGGCATGGCGGAAATCCGCGGCATCGACCGCGAGTATCGTGGAATTGACCGAGCCGGCGGAGGTGCCGCAGATTATCGGAAACGGCGTGTGCGCATCTTTAGGCAGCAACTCCGACAACGCGCGCAGCACGCCCACCTGATACGCCGCGCGCGCACCGCCGCCGGTGAGTATCAGCGCGACCCTGGGCCGTGCTTTTGCATTGTTATTTTGCATGCGCCTCCACTATGCCCTGCTGCCGCCACCTACAGCATACGCTCACTGCGCAATCGCTACATCCACCGGCTGCACCGACAACAGCCGCGCGAGACTCAGCAACATGCCGGCCGTCGCACCCCAGATATAGCGGCCTTCATAGGGAATGGCGAGGTAGTGGCGATGGCGCCCGTTGAAATGGTATTGATGGCGTTGGTAGCGCCGCGTGTCGAGAAAATGTTCCAGCGGAATCTCGAAAATTTCCGCCACTTCAAACGGATCGGGCTGCGTGTCGAACGGCGCTTCGATCCAGCCGACCACGGGCGTAATGCGAAAGCCGGTGGGTAATGAATACTCCGGCAGCGTGCCCAGCACCCGCACATGCTTGCGCGCGAGGCCGATCTCTTCCTCGGTTTCACGCAACGCGGTGTCTTCGCGGCCCGCATCGCCAGCCTCGACACGGCCGCCCGGAAAACTGATCTGCCCCGCGTGCGCAGTCAGATGCGGCGTGCGTTGGGTAAACAACAAGCTCAACCGGCCTTCGCGCGCGACCATCGGCACCAGCACCGCGGCATCGTTTACTTTCGTGCCCTCGGCGATGGCGCCCCTATGCAAATCCAGTGGATCTGCGGGCGGAGGCGGCAACCGCAGCAAAGCGGCGATCGCGACAGGATCGAGCGATGCAAGGGGGCGAGCGGCAGTCAACGCGGTAAGCACGTAAGGAAGTCTCTTAATTACTCGAATTTGCACGATTTTAACCCGCGCCGCTCGATGGCGACAGCCACCGTAAGGTCAGGACGCTTGAGCCGCGCTTGAAGCTGGATTACACTGAACACGCAGCCGCCTGTCGCGGCTCCGTAGTCATTCGTTTAACCCAAAGGAGAGACCATGAAACTGAAGCAAATTATTTTTGCGGCTGCATTTACGCTGGTGAGCAGCGCGGCCATGGCGTTTCACTGCCCGGCAGACATGAAAAAAATCGATGAGGCACTGGGCAAGAATCCGTCGCTGACCTCAGCGCAGATGAGCGAAGTCAAAAAACTGCGTGCTGACGGTGAAGCATCCCACAAAGCCGGCAAGCATCAGGATGCTGTGGATACGCTGGCCAAAGCGATGAAGATGCTGGGCGTGTAGTAATCGATCAGCGCGCTACACACACACCATAATCCCCCGCATCAGGCGGGGGATTTTTTTGTACCGGCGACGCCGTGCCCCGGTGCTAAGTAAGTTATAACTATTTGTTTTTATTGTATTTTAATATCGGTGCCGCATGATAGAAATTTCGCAAAACGATACTGCGGTGCAGACCGCGTACCCCAGAGTGTTCCACTGTGAGCTGCCGCTGCGCTTCGCCGACATGGATGCTGACCGCCACGTCAACAACGCCGAGTACTACCGCTACATGGAAGAAGCGCGCATGCGCTGGGTGTACACCTTGGGCTTGGCGATGACGCCGCCCGCGCCGATACCGGTGCTGGCCGCGTCGGCGTGTTCATTTCGTGCGCCGCTGTATTACCCCGGCACGGTCACCGTTGAAATTTATCTGGGGCGGTTGGGCAAGAGCAGTTTGCGCACGCATTACCTGTTACGCAGCGGTGATACGCTGGCAGCGGAGGGTTATGCGGTTTCAGTGTGGGTTGATTCTGATACGCAGCGGCCTATTCCGCTGCCGGATGTAGTACGCAGGCTTGCGGCACGCTAAACACGAGAGGCTACTCCGCGCGTATTCCCGCGTCGCGAACCACCTTGCGCCAGCGCGCAATTTCGATAGCAAGGTGATTTTTAAACTGGTCGGGCGTGCCTGCGACGGGCTCACCGCCGTCATCGCCCAGTTTGTCCATCACATCGCGCGAGCGCACCGCGCGCGAGAGTTCGGTGTTGAGTTTCGCAACCAACTCCTGCGATAAACCCGCCGGCGCGAGCCAGCCGTGCCAGGTGGTGGTTTCATAGTCCGGCACGCCGGATTCCATCACCGTCGGCAGTTCGGGCATCGCCAGCGAGCGCTTGGCGCTGGTGACCGCAAGTGCGCGTATTTTGCCGGTCTTCACATACTGCAGCGACGACAGAATGTTGCCGAACATCACTTGCACTTGCCCCGCCATCAAATCCACCAGTGCCTGCCCGGTGCCCTTGTACGGCACGTGCGCGATTTTTACCCCGGCAAGGCTGTTGAAAAGCTCCAACGCCAGATGGTTTGACGTGCCGTGCCCGGCAGACGCCGCATCGAGCCGCGCACGCGGACTGCGCGCAAGGGCGAGCAAATCCTTCACCGAACGCGCGGGCAGCGCCGGATGCACCATCAACACAATGGGCGCCTGCACCACCACGGAGATCGGCGTGAAATCCTTGATCGGATCATAAGTGAGCTTGGGATATACCGCCGGCGTGATGGCATAGCCGCTGGCCACCGCCAGCAAGGTGTAACCGTCCGCTGGAGATTTCGCTACCAGCGCGTAAGCCACCGTGCCGCCCGCGCCTGTGCGATTTTCAACGATGAATGGCCGCTTCAGGTTGTCGCTCATTTTTAGCGTCAGCAGGCGCGCGATGATATCGGTGCCGCCGCCTGGCGCGAGACCGACGATCACGCGCACTGGTTTTGACGGATAGGTGTCGGCTGATTGCGCGAACGCCAGAGCAGGTCCGAAAAAGTTTGTTAGTCCCGCGCAGACGGGAATCCATGCAATCTCCCCGCACCGGAATGACTGGCAGTTAAACATTACAAATCATTGTTACTGCTTTAATTACGATACTACCGCGTTACTTCTTGCCCTTGCCAGCCGATTTCAAATTGATACCGACCATATCTTCCGGTCGCACCCACTTGTCAAACTGCTCCGACGTGACATGCCCCATCGCAATTGCCGAGGCCTTGAGCGTGAGTCCTTTTTTGTGGGCGTTCTTGGCAATCGCGGCTGCGTTGGCATAGCCGATGTGCGGATTCAGCGCGGTCACCAGCATCAGCGATTCGCGCATCAGTTTGTCGATGCGCTCAAGATCGGGCTCGATACCCCTCGCGCAGTGTTCGTCGAAGTTCTCGCACGCATGCGCCAGCAGGCTCGCGCTGTGCAGGAAGTTGCGGATCACCATTGGGCGGAACACATTCAACTCGAAGTTGCCCATCGAACCGCCGACGTTAATCGCGGTGTCGTTGCCGAAAACCTGACAACACACCATGGTCATCGATTCGGATTGCGTGGGGTTCACCTTGCCCGGCATAATGGAACTGCCCGGCTCGTTTTCAGGAATGACAATCTCGGCAATGCCGCAGCGCGGGCCACTCGACAGCCAGCGAATGTCGTTGGCGATTTTCATCAGCGACGCGGCCAGCGTTTTCAATGCGCCATGCGCGTGTACTACGCCGTCGCAGGAACCCAGTGCCTCAAATTTGTTGGGCGCGGTGACGAACGGTAAGCCGGTGAGTTTTTTCAGTTGCGCGGCAACGTCTTTGGCGAATTTCGGGTGCGCGTTCAGCCCCGTGCCCACCGCCGTGCCGCCCAGCGCGAGTTCGCACAAATGCGGCAGCGCCGCTTGCACATGCTTCAAACCGTGATCGAGTTGTGCAACATATCCTGAAAACTCCTGGCCCAGCGTGAGCGGCGTCGCGTCTTGCAAATGCGTGCGTCCAATCTTCACGATACTCATGAATTCATTCGATTTTTTATGCAAGGTATCACGCAGCTTTTTGACCGCGGGTTTGAGTTGCTGCTCCAGCACGATCACCGCCGACACGTGCATGGCGGTGGGGAAGGTGTCGTTCGACGATTGACCTTTGTTCACATCATCGTTCTCATGAACCAAACGATCCATGCCGCGCTTGCCGCCGAGAATTTCCGAAGCGCGATTGGCCAATACTTCGTTCACGTTCATATTGGTTTGCGTGCCCGAACCGGTCTGCCACACCACCAGCGGAAAATGCGCATCGAGCTTGCCGGCCAGCGCTTCATCAGCCGCCTTGACGATAGCCTCGCCCTTCTTGCGATCCAGCACGCCCAGCGCCCTATTGGTGAGCGCCGCGGCTTTTTTCACCAGCACCTGCGCCATCACCACGTCGTGCGGCATGGTTTCGCCGGGAAAGTGAAAGTGATGCAGGCTACGCTCGGTCTGCGCGCCCCACAGTTTATCGTTGGCGACCGCTATGTCGCCCATGGTGTCGTGTTCGGTGCGGGTGTTTTTGGTCATGGCCTTTCCTGATGCTGGTTCATGTCGTTGCTACTCCGTGAAGGAGTGAAAGTGTGAAGGTGTGAAGGGGGTACCCCATTCACGTCTTCACTCCTTCACCCCTGCACATGTCCTTATTCTTTCACTCCTTCACCCCTTCACGGCTTTTACCCTTTCACTCGTTCACAAAAGACTTTTCTGCTCCCCGCGCTGCGCACCGGCATCCACCACGATCAATGCCGTCATGTTGACGATGCGCCGCACCGTCGATGAGGGCGTGATGATATGCACCGGCTTCGCCGTGCCCAGCAAAATGGGTCCGATGGTAATGGCATCGCCTGCCGCGGCCTTGAGCAGGTTGAACGAAATATTCGCGGCATCCAGATTGGGCATCACCAGCAGATTGGCCTGCCCCTTGAGCCGCGTGTCCGGCAACGCGCGGCGGCGGATTTCTTCCGACAGCGCCATGTCGCCCTGCATTTCGCCGTCGATTTCAAGATGGGGCGCGAGCTGATTGACGATTTCCAGCGCCGCGCGCATCTTCTGCGCGGTGGGCGTATCACCGCCGCCGAAGCTCGAATGCGACAGCATCGCCGCTTTGGGCGTTATGCCGAAACGGCGTATTTCCTCCGCCGCCAGGATGGCGGATTCGGCTATTTGCTCGGCAGTAGGGTCGAACGTGACATAGGTGTCGCAGATAAACACCGTGCCCTTGGGCAGCAGCAGCGCGTTCATTGCCGAGTAGTGATTTACGCCCGCGCGCTTGCCGACCACGCGGTCGATATAGCGCAAGTGACGGCTATACTGGCCCAGTACGCCGCACAACATCGCGTCCGCCGCGCCCATATGCACCAGCATGGCGCCGATCAATGTCGGCAGCCGCCGCATGTCGAGCTTGGCGAGTTCCGGCGACACGCCCTTGCGTTGCATCAGCCGGTAATACTCGCTCCAATATTCGCGATAGCGTGCATCGTTGCCGGGATCAACCAAATCAAAATGTTTGTCGCGTTGCAGACGCAGCCCCAGCCGTTCGATGCGCGCATCGATGACATCCGGACGGCCGATTAACAAAGGTCGCGCAATGCCCTCATCCACCACCATTTGCGCCGCGTGCAGGAAACGCTCTTCCTCGCCCTCGGCATACACCACGCGCTTGGGCGCTTTTTTGGCCGCCGCGAAAACCGGCCGCATAATCTGGCCGGACTGATACACCCATTGATTAAGCCGCTCGCGATAGGCATCAAAATCTTCAACCGGGCGCGTTGCCACGCCGCTGTCCATCGCGGCCTTCGCCACCGCTGGCGCAATCTGCGCAATCAGCCGCGGGTCGAACGGACGTGGAATGATGTAGTCCGGCCCGAACGGCTGCTGCTGCTCGCCATAGGCCGCAGCCACCACATCGGATTGCACCGCTTGCGCGAGTTCGGCAATCGCATGCACCGCCGCCAGTTCCATCTCCGCGGTGATGGTGGTTGCACCGGCGTCGAGCGCGCCGCGGAACACAAAGGGAAAGCACAATACGTTGTTAACTTGATTCGGATAATCGGAACGGCCGGTGGCGATCACCGCGTCCGGCCGCACCTCGCGCACCAGCTCCGGCAGGATTTCGGGTTCCGGATTGGCCAGCGCCAGTATCAGCGGCCTGCTGGCCATCCTGCGCACCATATCCTGCTTCAACACGCCGCCCGCCGACACACCGAGGAACACGTCCGCGCCTTCGATCACTTCGCCGAGCGTGCGTGCCGTAGTCTCGATGGCGTACTCGTCTTTGTCCGGATCCATTTCTTCCTTGCGGCCCTTGTACACCACGCCTTTGATATCTGTGACGATGATGTTTTCCTTGCGCACGCCGAGTTTCACCAGCAAACCCAGACAGGCCAGCGCCGCCGCGCCCGCCCCCGACACCACCAGCTTGACCTTGCCGATGTCCTTGCCGACGACCTTCAGACCATTGAACACCGCCGCGCCCACGGTAATCGCCGTGCCGTGTTGATCGTCGTGGAACACCGGGATTTTCATGCGTGAACGCAGCGCGCGCTCGACGATAAAACATTCCGGCGCCTTGATGTCTTCGAGATTGATGCCGCCGAAGGTGGGCTCCAGCGCGGCGATGATTTCAACCAGCTTATGCGGATCGCGTTCGTTGATCTCGAGGTCGAATACATCGATGCCGGCGAATTTTTTAAACAGCACCGCCTTGCCTTCCATCACCGGCTTGGCCGCCAGCGGGCCTATTGGGCCCAATCCGAGTACTGCGGTTCCGTTGGTAATGACTGCCACCAGATTGCCGCGCGAAGTGAGGTTACGCGCCTCGGCGGGATCAGCAACAATGGCCTCGCATGCTGCCGCAACACCGGGGGTATACGCCAGCGCGAGATCGCGCTGGTTAATCAGCCCCTTGGTCGGCGTGACGGATATTTTGCCCGGCGTGGGAAAGCGATGATAATCGAGCGCGGCTTTGCGCAGGGGGTCGTCCATCGGAAATGTGCCTCTGGTGAGCGCGAATTATAGCGCAGCGCTGGCGCGTTACCCGCAGCGTGCAGAGCACAACAGCGCAACTACTTCGACGGCTGGCGCAGCAACTCCGGCAGTATGGAATCGCGGAAAAGCTTTTCGCCCATTGCGGCGATGCGCTCTTCGCCGACTTTGGCGATCACCGCGGCTTCAGAGCCGGCGAGCTTCCACTCTTTGTAGTCATCGCGCGACGACACGCCCATAGCTTCCGTCAGCAGATTGACGTAGTTGACGACCTTGAACGGCTCGCTGCCTTCCAGTGCGCACAACAGCCGCTGGCAGGAATGAAATACGGTTGCCACCGTGTCCGCCTTGGCGTTGATCGCTTCATCGCAGACTGAGCGCGTCACGTCTTTCAGCGACGCCGGCACGCGCGCCAGCGCCGAACACATATGGCCCGGCGCGGAAAATTCCGTGTCGACGAGTTCCAGTCCTGGAATCAGCCGCAACAAATCTTCGACCAGCGGATTGACGTCAACTTCATGAAAACCGAAATGTTTGTGCAGCAATACTTTGCGTTCGATACGGTGCGTGAGTCTCAAAGCCAGCGCATCGCGGCGCTGATGCAGGATCTGCGCGAAATTCGACAACTGAAACTGCGCGTCGGTGTACTCGCCCATGAACGCGTTCATGTGGCGATAACACGAAGGACACCACGATACCACCTGACCCGTGCCGTGCGCGTTGAATTTTTCGACGGTGCGCTTACCCATGCCTTCGGCCGCGCGCAGGTTGGCGTCTTTCGTCGTGCCGCAGCAGTAACCCGCGCCGCCGGCGGGTGTTACTTCAATGCCGACGGCCTCCAACAGCGCGATGGCGCTGTGAATAATGTCGCCGTGGCGCACCACGTTGCAGCCGTACCAAAAAGTCACTTTATCAGTCATGGTGTTCAGCGCTGCCAACGTTCCATCTCATCCGCCGACAATTGTGTTTCCGAAAACGCGTTGATCTTGCGAAAGAAATCTTTCTCTTCGCGCGAGTTGAGCACCGCTGGCGCGCCCAGCGATCCCAGCGCGCTGATTTGCGCCACACGCACCATTTTCATCGCGTTGATGCCTTCAGGGCAGGCGTCGATGCAGCGCGACGATTGCGTACACACCTTGAGCCACTTCACGCTGTCTACATTGCCCGGCGTTTGCTGCAACCAGTCGAGCACGCCCGACACCACGGCTTTGGGATCAGCCGCTGACAAACCTTCGCCGTAACGCGTCATCGGACACGCTTCAAAACACTTGCCGCAACGCGTGCAGCGCGACAACGTGTCGTCGATGAACGTGTGTAGATGCTCGACCAGCGTCGTTGGTTTGTCAGCGGAATTCACAAAATTATCAATAAAAACATATACTTAATTTTTCTCTACCGTCCAGACAGCTTAAGACCCTTGTCCAGCACCGCGTTCGAGCGCGCGGGTCGTGGCATCAGCCACTTGAAGCCCTGCGCCACCACTTCATCGACATTATCGGCTTCCACGTGCGGATGTCCACACGCGACCTTGTGTTCCTTGCAGATCGCCAGAATCTCGCCAATCGCGCCGGCGACGGCCGAATGTTTGTACTGGCGCGGAAATCCGAGATTCTGCGACAGGTCGCCTTCGCCGATGATCACCGCGCCGATGCCCGGCACTTCCTTCAATATCTTCGGCAGATTTTTCAGCCCCACTACGTCTTCGCACATGATGGCGACGAGAATCTCGCCCTTGGGATCGAGCGGCCACACATCGGCGCGCTCGTAATACGCCTGCTGTGAAATGCCCCAGTAGCGCGCGGCGTTGGCGGGCGCATCGCCGCGCTGGCCTGCGGGCTCGTAGCGCGGCGCGCCCGCGGGGCGCGCATAACGACACGACGCCACCGCGTTACGCGCTTCCTCAACCGTGCTGATGTGCGGCCACACGATGCCATAGACGCCTTGATCCAGCACCTGCTTGGCGATCCATTGATTCATTTCCGCGCCGTTGGGCGGTATGCGCACCATCGGCGTCACCGCCGGCGCCAGCGTTGCCGACGCCACGATCTGCTGGCGGTTCAACAGATATTGCAAACAATCGCGCAGCGTCTTGATGTCGTAGGCGCCGTGCTCCATTTCGAACACCACGCCGTCGTATTTTTCGGTGGCGACGATTTGCGCGTTAGCGGCATCGCCCGGCGCGAAACTCACGAAGGTGTTGTTGCCGGCTTCGAGCGCTTTGATAATGCCGTTCAGTCTGGGGATGCTCATTTTATTTTCTCCATAAATCGGGAAATGCCGTGAAGGGGTGAAGGGGTGAAGGGGTGAAAGGGGTACCCCATTCACGCCTTCACTCTTTTACTCCTTCACATGTCTTTATCCCATCACTCCGCCTGAATGTTCGCCTCACGCGCGACCTTGGTGTACTTTGCGACTTCCGAGGTAAAAAACTTCGCGGTCGCGTCCACACTGCTGCCGACAATATCCGCGCCGAGCGAGGCCATGCGTTCCTTGATGTCGGGCAGTTGCAATGCTTTCAACATTTCCTGATTCAGACGCGCAACGATTTCGCGCGGCACTTTCGATGGCGCCACTGCCCCATACCAAGTGGTAATCGTATAACCGGGCACCGTTTCACCCACGGTGGGCACGTCAGGCAACACTGCGGCGCGTTTTTCCGTGGTAACGGCAATCGCTCGCACGCGCCCCGAACGGATGTGCGGAATAATCGACGGCATGGTGCTGAAACTGGTCATCACATGTCCGGCTGCAAGATCGATGGCGAGCGGCCCGCCGCCTTTGTACGGCACCATCACCAGATTGGTTTTGGTCATGGTCTTGAACATCTCGCCGGCGAAATGTTCCGGGCTGGCGACGCCGGACGTGCCATAGGTCAACTCGCCTGGCTTGGCTTTCGCCAGCGCAATGACCTGTTTCACCGTGCGCGCGGGCAGCGCGAGATTCGAGGCAATCACGTTCGGCACGTCGGACACCACGGTGATCGGCGTGAAATCGCGCTCAATGTCGTAGCCGAGATTTTTGTAAACGGGCTTGCTCATGATGTGCGCCACCGACATGAACAGCAGCGTATAACCATCGCCCGGCGCATCAGCGACCAGCTTCGCCGCAAGATTGGCATTCGCGCCGGGGCGATTTTCAACCACGAATTGCTGCTTCAAAGATTCACTCAACTTCGCGCCCACCGAACGCGCCATGATGTCGGTGCCGCCGCCGGGCGCGAAGCCGACGAGAATGCGCACCGGTTTGGCGGGGTAAGTTTGCGCCATTGCCGGAGAAACGATGATAATGGAGATGGCGCTCCATCCGGAAAACATCAGTATTTTGGTGAAGACTTCGCAAAATTGGGCCACGGTGCTTTTCCTCCCATTCATCGTTCTATCGTAGCACGTGTACGCTTAGACAAAAACGCAGCCGCGCTGAAATAGCGCAAGTTGTGTTATTTTTACGCCTCATTTTACGCCCGCTCCCGAAAGCGATTGTCCGTGGCCGATCACGCCCCCACTCTGCGCACCGAGTTGTATCCCGAAATCGAGCCTTACGAAGCCGGCATGCTGGCGCTCGACGGCTTGCATCACATGTATTGGGAGCTTTCAGGCAACCCCAACGGCAAAGCGGTGGTTTTTCTGCACGGCGGCCCCGGCGCGGGCGCATCCCCCGCGCACCGGCGCTTTTTCGATCCGAAGCATTACCGCATCATTATTTTTGATCAGCGCGGCGCGGGCCGCTCGACGCCGCTGGGCGCGATAACCGACAACACCACGCCGCATCTGATAGCGGACATGGAGACGTTGCGCAAGCATCTAAGCATCGAGCGCTGGCTGGTGTTCGGCGGCTCGTGGGGCAGCACGCTGGCCATCGCCTACGCTGAGACGCATCCCCGATGCTGTGCGGGCCTGATCCTGCGCGGTATTTTTTTGTGCCGTAAAAGCGAGATTGACTGGTTTCTTTACGATCTCAGGAATCTGTTTCCCGAAGCGTGGCATGCCTTCGCAGCGCACATCCCTGAAAAGGAACGCGGCGATTTGCTCAAGGCGTACTACAAACGCCTGACCGATCCGGACCCGGCGATACACCTGCCCGCCGCGCGCGCGTGGAGCCGCTATGAAGGCTCGTGCTCGACCTTGATGCCCAGTCCCGAAACAGTCGCGTATTTCGGCGGTGATGTAGTGGCGCTGGGGTTGGCGCGCATCGAAGCGCATTACTTCACGCACCATATATTTCTGCCTGAAAATTCGCTGCTGGATAATGTGAGCCGCATTCGCAACATCCCTGGGGTGATCGTGCAGGGCCGCTACGATGCGGTGTGTCCGATCATCAGCGCAGATGATTTACATCGAGTGTGGCCCGAAGGCGAATATGTCGTCGTGCCCGACGCGGGCCACGCCGCGTGGGAACCCGGCATTTGCAAGCAACTCGTCGCAGCCTGCGAAAAGTTTAAGTTTAAACAAGGAGCGTAAATTGAAACTGGTCACTTTTTCTGAATCCGCGCGCCAGCCTGCCAAAACCGGTGTTATCGGTAGCGACGGCGGTGTGATCGATATTGCGCGCGCCGCCAAGGCGGCGCGCGTGGCGCTGCCGTTTGACCCCGACGACATGATTTCGCTGGTGGTCTCAGGCAAAAAAGGATTGGTCGCGATCAGTAGCGCCATCGGCACGGTCAAGACCAGTCATTTCAAGCTGGCGAAGGTAAAACTGCACGCGCCGATTCCGCGTCCGCGCAAGAACGTGTTCTGCGTCGGCTGGAATTAACTGGAGGCTGGCGACATCATCCTTACCGGCACGCCCTCCGGCGTGGGCCACGCGCGCACGCCGCCGGAATTCATGCAACCCGGCGACATTATGGAAACCGAAGTCGAAGGCATCGGCCTGCTGCGCAACAAAATAGTGCGCTAGGCGCTGGTGGTTCGCGCGTGGCGCATTCGCTGGACGCTTTGAATTTGGTGGCGGTATACTGATCGCAAATTCAGACAGGGTTTCCAGCGATCACCTTGCTCTACGCCGAAACACTCAAGCTCGTGAGTCGGATGCCGGAACGCCAGCCGGCGGCTTCGTTGCCTTTGCGACTGGACGAACTGTTCGATAAGCTCCTTGTTTGCTCCTGTCCCGCCGCCGCAACCCGCATCGAAGACGCAATCTGGGCTATTTGGATGTACGACCATCACCAAGGCGCCGAGTTTGCGCTTGAGCGCGCCACGGCCGACATCGCCGCGCGGCGCTATGACATTGCCGAGACGCGCCTTGCCATCCTGCTCAGGCGTCGCCCGGACTGGGCCGAAGCCTGGAACAAGCGCGCCACCCTCTATTACGTGCTGGAACGCGACGACGAAAGTGTCGCCGCCATACACCGTACGCTCGAAATCGAACCCCGCCATTTTGGCGCGATGTGCGGTCTCGGAGAAATCCTGCGCTCGCACGGCAACATCGAAGCCGCCTGTCTCGCGTTCAGCATGGCACTGCGCGTGCATCCGCTCCTCGGCGGCGTGAGGGACATGGTGCAGGATATGTTGCAAAGTGACGGAACTCCTTTATAAACAAATACTTACGAAATGTGACTATGGATACCGCCAGCAACGCCAGCATTACCGTGATTCCCACGGGCGCAGCGCTCGCCGCCGATGTGGCCGGGGTTGATTTGTCGCAACCGATGAGCACCGACACTACCGCGCAAATCCGCAAAGCGTGGAACGATCACCTCGTGCTGCGCTTTCGCGCACAGCAACTGGATGATCCGTCATTCCTGAAATTCGCAAGGCTGTTTGGCGAACTGGACAAGGCGCCGATACACGCCGGCAAAGATGTGGTGAATCATCATCCCGAGGTCGGCGACCTGATAATGCGGGACAACCGCTCGGCGATGCACCGCCGCGATTCGTTCGATCCGGAGTCACGGCGGCTGATGCATCGCACGCGAATCAAGGGCGGCAAGCCGTTTTTTGATGCGGCTGCCGCATAGTCGCGAGCCCCGTGGTGTACCGCGGGCGATTTGCTCCGACACCCACCGGGCCGTTGCACTTCGGCTCGCTGGTGGCTGCGGCAGGCAGTTATCTTGAAGCCAAAACACAAGGCGGCGAATGGCTGGTACGCATAGAGGATATCGACACGCCGCGTGTCGTCGCGGGCGCGGCTGACGATATTCTGCGTTGCCTGATTGAGTTCGGTATGGCGTGGGATGGCGCGGTGATGTTTCAGAGCACGCGCACCGATGCCTACCAGGCTGCGCTCGATCAATTGCGTACACGCGGCGTTATCTACGGTTGCAGTTGCACCCGGCGCGAGATCGCCGATTCTTCCATCCGTGGCATCGACGGAGCGATCTATCCGGGCACTTGCCGCAACGGGTTACCCGCCGGGCGCGCCGCGCGCGCCACGCGCGTTCGAACGCAAAACGCACGGGTTACGTTTGAGGATGCCATTCAGGGCGTCATCGCTCAAGACATTGAACACGCAGTCGGCGACTTTGTTGTCGGGCGCGCCGATGGCGTCATGGCCTACCAGTTGGCAGTGGTAGTGGATGACGCTGCGCAGGGCATCACCGAGGTAGTGCGCGGCGCGGATTTGCTGGATTCAACGCCGCGGCAGATACTGCTGCAACGTTTACTCGGGCTGCCGACGCCGCGTTACGCGCACCTGCCTGTGGCGATCAACGCCGATGGCGAAAAACTCTCCAAGCAAACGCTCGCGCGTGCGATCAATGCGGAAAAACCCGCACTGGAACTGATCAATGTACTGGCGTTTCTGGGACAAGAACCGCCGCCGAAGTTGCAACACGCAGGTGTTGCGCACGTTTGGGATTGGGCAGCCGCGAACTGGCGGCGCGACCGCATACCTGCTGTCCGAGCCGTGCGCTATACCGGCTAAGCCGCCGCACTATTAAGGATATTAATTAACCTGATGTTGCATCACCGAAGCCACGGCGCTGGCCAGCGTTTCGCGATTAACCGGCTTGATCAATACTTCATTGAATCCGCTGGCGATGAAACTACGCCGATCCTCGGGCTGCGCATGGGCGGTGTACGCAATCACCGGCAGGTCGGCGAGCGCGCTGTTGGTGCGTATGTTCTGGCAAACTTCCATGCCACTCATGCCGGGCATGCTGATATCCAGCAGCACCAGATCAAGCGTCGTCGATTCCAGTACCCGCAACGCCTCGCGGCCATCGCAGGCGAGCAGCACCGACCACCCCAGCTCCTTTAACATCGCCTCGGCAATCAAGCGATTGGCTGGAATGTCATCCACTACCAGTGCTCGGTGATTCTCAGACATGGGATCAATGCTATCAGCGGTGTTTGTTATGATCTAAAAAGCTATTTACTATTCTACGTCAAACAGCCTATTTGATCCACCGCCTGCGGCGAGGCGTGCAAGGTTTTGCGCCCTCAATTTTGCTGTAGGATACGATCCGATATGCCGCAAAAGAAAATAACATCGCCGATTGCGCGAGCTCGTGGCGCCGGCGCCACAGGGGGTTTACGCCATGCGGCCAAACCTGCGCGGCTAAGCGCCCAGCGCTACCACGAGTTGTTCTTTGCTCTCTCTGAGGGTGTGATCATGCTGTCTGACACGGGCCGCGTCATCGCCGTCAACCCCAGCGCCGAAGCGATTCTGGGCATGACGGCACATGAAATGGAACTAGCGCTGCGTAATGACGACGCCTGGCGCGCGATCAAGGAAGACGGCAAACCATTTCCCGCAGGTGATTTTCCGGTACGCAAGGCCTTGCTTACTGGGAAACCCCAGAAAAATGTTCTCATCGGCATTCGTCCGGCCGGTAAATCCATACGCTGGCTGTCGGTGAATACGCAACCCGTTTTTTCCGGCGCCAAGGCTACGCCGATTGCGATCGTGGCGTCTTTCGAGGATGTCACCCAGCGGCGGCGTGTCGAAGCTGAAAATGCGCGGCTGGCTACCGCGACCAATGCGTCCCCCGACGCATTGACCAGCGCTGACCTTGAGAACAAATTCGTGAGTTGGAATCCCGGCGCGGAGCGGCTGTTTGGCTATACCGCCAAAGAAGCCATCGGCCAAGCGACGGGATGGATGATCCCGGCAAACAAGCGCGATGAATTTAATGGCTTGCGCGAACGCGTGCTGGCCGGCGAAACCATCGTCGGCTGGGAAACCGAGCGTAAACGCAAAGACGGGCGGCGCGTCTTCGTCGCAAGCAGCTACGCGCCGATACGCAATGCGCAAGGCCATGTCACCGGCATTGTCGGCGTACACCGCGATGTCTCGCCGGTCAAGGAAATGCTCGAACGGATCAGGACCAGCGAGGAACTGTTCCGGCTGGCGTTGAATGGCATTCCTGACGCGTTCCTGATCTACGACCGCGACCTGCGGCTGCAATTTGTCAACCAGCGCGGCGCAGAATTTTTCGCTAAAAACAGCGCGAACATCCTGGGCAAGCACGATGAAGACCTGCTGCCGCCGGAGGTTACGCGTACCTACCACCCGACACTGCTGCTTGCGCGTAGCAGCAAGTCCACGCAGTCGGTGGAGCTAAGTTACGCGATACGCGGCCGCCAGTTCACGATCGCCGCGACCTACGTACCGATGCTCGATGATGCCGGCGAAATACGGCAGATACTCGGGCTGCTCCACGACTTTACCAAGCGCCGCCAAACGGAAGAACGCCTCGCTTTTATGGCGCAGTACGACGCGCTCACCGGGCTGCCCAACCGCTACCTTCTGCTCGACCGGCTTGAGGCAGCGATGCAGCGCGCCAAACGCAACAACACGCTGCTCGGCGTGATGATCCTCGACATTGATCGCTTCAAACAGATTAACGATTCACGCGGACACGCCACCGGCGATATCCTGCTGCAACAGGTTGCCGAACGCCTTGCGACCACCTTGCGCGCCACCGACACCATCGCGCGGCTGGGTGGCGACGAATTCACGGTGCTGGTCGAGAACGCCACCAGCATGGAAGAAGTCACCACCATCGCGGAAAAAATCAAGAGCGCTTTCACGACACCTTTCGATACCGAATCAGGCGAGGTATTCACTACCACCAGCGTCGGCGTCACGATCTACCCGTTCGACGACCACAATCGTGACGAATTGCTGAAAAACGCCGACGTCGCGATGTACCACGCCAAGCAGGAACGCAATTCCTGGCAACTGTATCGCCCCGACATGAACGTTAATTCGGCCGGCCGTCTGGGCATGGAAGTCGAATTGCGGCGCGCCCTGGAACGCAATGAGTTTGAATTGCACTTCCAGCCGCAGATACAGGTCAAAACGGGAGAAATTGCGGGCATGGAGGCGCTGATCCGCTGGAACAGCAAGACGCTGGGCCGCATTTCACCGGCAGACTTTATTCCACTGGCGGAAGACAGCGGCCTCATCGTGCCCATAGGCGAATGGATACTGCGTGCGGCCTGCGAGCAGTGCAAGGCATGGGAACGTGCAGGACTGAACCCGTTCACGGTTTCCGTCAACATCGCCGCGCCGCAATTCCGCCGCAGCAACCTGTTGCAATTGGTCAGCACCGTGCTCACGGAATGCCAGCTCGACGCCTGCTGGCTGGGGCTGGAGATCACCGAAAGCAGCATCATGAAGCACGCGGAGCAGACCATAAAGACGCTGCTCGATCTGCGTGAGATCGGGGTCGCCATCGCCATTGACGACTTCGGCACCGGCTATTCGAGCCTGAGCTACCTGAAACGTTTCGCGGTGAACAAGATTAAAGTGGATCAGTCGTTCGTGCGCGATATCAGTTCCGACCCTAACGACGCCGCCATCGTCTCCGCCGTGGTCGCCATGAGCAAGCACCTGGGCATCACGACAGTCGCGGAAGGCGTGGAAACCATGGCGCAACTGGAATTTCTGTCGCGGCTGGAGTGCGACGAATATCAGGGTTACCTGTTCAGCAAGCCGATCCCTGCCGCCGAGGTGGCGCCGCTGATATGGTCACACCA
>JANMXV010000220.1:0-1668 GCA_031381325.1 Betaproteobacteria bacterium
GCGACGAACTGTTGAAAACCGGCATCCGCGGCAAGGGCGGGCAGATGCTCAGGTTTTCCAGTCTCGAAACACAGCCGGGCACAGTGTGCCTGCATGCGACCGGCACATTGGATTCGGGTGAGCGCGTGGTGGTGAGCTTCGGCCCCGAACATGCGGCGCTTGAACAGCGGCAGGTCGAGCACGCGATACGCGAGGCGGGCGAATTGTTCCCACTGCCGAAAATGATCGTGTTCTGCGCGTTCACGTTCGATCCCGAAGCGGCCAAGGACATTGATGCAATGAAAGGCATCACCGCACTCAAGGCGCAAATGAACACCGATCTGCTGACCGATGACCTGAAGAAAGCGCGTTCCAGCAACCAGAGCTTCTGGCTGATGGGCCAGCCGGACGTAGATTTACGCAAGAACAAAGACGGCACGTACGTTGTCGAAGTTAACGGCTTCGATTATTTCGATACCGCCAAAGGCGAACTGGTTTCGGGCGGCAAGGCCAAGATCGCAATGTGGCTGCTCGATACCGATTACGACAACCGTTCGCTGTTCCCGCGCCAGGTGTTTTTTCCGATGGCGGGCAAGGGCGATGGCTGGCAAAAGTTGAAGCGCGATATCCGCGCCGAACTGGACGAAACCCAGCTCGACAAATTTCATGGCACGGTATCGCTGCCGTTCGCGGCCGGGAATAACAAGAAGGTCGCGGTCAAGATCGTGGACGACCGGGGCATCGAATCACTGAAAGTCATTCCGCTCGACTGATCCATGGCAACCGAAACGACCGACATCGTTATCTACGAAGGCCCCAGCGGCGCCGTAGAGGTCCGGCTGACCGGGGATACGGTCTGGCTCAACCAGCCGCAGCTCGCCCGATTGTTTGGCCGGGAGCGGTCGGTCATTGCACGACACATAAAAAATATCTTTACAGACAATGAGTTAAAGGAGAAAGCAGTTTGTGCAAAATTTGCACAAACTGCCCCTGACGGCAAAACCTACCAAGTGGATCACTACAGCCTGGACGCGATCATTTCCGTCGGCTACCGGGTCAAGTCGAAAGAAGGAGTGCAGTTTCGACAGTGGGCAACGCGGACGCTTAACCAGCATCTGACCAGCGGCTACACGCTCAATCGGCAGCGCTTCGAAGAAAATGCCCGCGAACTGGAATCTGCGCTGACGCTTGTCCGCAAGGCGTCCGGCAGCGGCACGTTGACCACCGATCAGGGCCGCGGCTTGGTGGACGTGATCGCGCGCTACACGCAGACCTTCCTGCTGCTGCAACGCTACGACGAAGGCCTGTTGACGGAGCCCAAAGGAACGCTCGGCGGTGCGCTGCCGCCGATTGCGGAAGCCCGCACGCGCATCGCGACGCTCAAGAAAGACCTGATGGGGCGCGGCGACGCCAGCGATCTGTTTGGGCAGGAGCGGGAGGCGGGACTCGAATCCATCCTCGGCAACCTCGATCAGAGTGTGTTCGGCGAGCCCGCTTATCCCAGCATCGAATCGAAGGCCGCACACCTGCTCTATTTTGTCATCAAGAATCACCCGTTCAGCGATGGCAACAAGCGCATAGGATCGTTCCTGTTTGTCGAGTTTCTGCATCGCAACGGCCGGCTGTTCCGCGGCGGCGAATCCATCGTAAGCGACATGGCACTGGCGGCACTGGCGTTGCTCGTTGCGG
>JANMXV010000503.1:0-5538 GCA_031381325.1 Betaproteobacteria bacterium
GCATCCAGATTACTCCACGCGGTCTCAGTGATGCAGAAGCGCCCCGAGGCGAGCGATAGCCACGCAATGCCCAGCGTGTCGCGCACGCGATGCAGCGCGAGCAGGATATTGTCGCGTTTATCGTCCAGCAGCGCGGCATCGGTCAAGGTGCCGGGCGTGACCACGCGCATCACCTTGCGCTCGACCGGCCCCTTGGCGGCCGCCGGATCGCCGATTTGCTCGCAAATCGCAACAGACTCGCCGAGTTTTACCAGCTTCGCCAGATACTGTTCCGCCGCGTGATACGGCACGCCCGCCATTTTGATCGGCACGCCGGCGGAAGCGCCGCGGCTGGTGAGTGTGATATCAAGTAGACGCGCCGCGCGCTCGGCGTCGTCGTAAAACAGCTCGTAAAAATCGCCCATGCGATAGAACAGCAGCTTGTCTGGATGTTCGGCTTTGATGCGTAAGTACTGCTGCATCATCGGCGTGTGGGAGGCGGGAGCGGAATCGCTGGATGGAGCTGTCATGAGTGCCATTATAGCGACCCGCTTGCCGTCGCCGTTTCGGTTGTGCTCTTCACGCCTGCTTAGCCTTTCTCGATCCAGCCTACGCGGATGCAATCTAAACAGAACGGCGATGTGTTGTTGAATTGCGTACAATAGCAACTATCTCACCGCTCAAGAAGCATCCACATGGCAGAAAATATTCCTGAAAGGCGTCTTATCATCCGTTCCCGTATGGCGGACGGCTATCACTTGAGCGAGATGGGTCTCAAAAACCTCCAGCATGTGCTCACGGACTGGCTTCCTCGGACAGTCTATTATGACCTGACCGATGACACGGCAAGAGTCGATGTGGTGGTACGAAGGAGCTTTACCGGCAAGAATGCATTCGCTGTGTCATTTATAAGGGCAGATGGTACTGTAATCAAGAGCGCCGAATATGGGGAGGAGCGGATGCTGGGCAAGGTTTGCAAGCCCTTCGATCCGAAAAGAACACGCTACGACGGAAAAAATGATGGATTCGACCATCGGTTGGTGATCTATATGCCCGACTCATCAACATCGTGAGTCCCCGTATGTCGTGATCTCAAGCTCGATACCGGCATAAAGTTGAGAATTTTGTGACAATTATCACACTCGATACTTTGGTATCGATACCAAAGAGCCTGTTCATAGTCACAAAGTAAGCGCATAGTTCACCTCGCAATCCATGTACCTTGATATTTTTCAACCAACCGCACGAGTGGATCATGCGCGAACTCAAGCAAGAATAGTTGTCCAATCTCAGGGGAGGATGACTATGATGCGCCTGGTTTGTGAACAGATTTACTCATGCTTAAAAGGAACCCAAATGAAAAAATTATCTATTTTGTCCGCGACACTCTTGGCTGCAACCGCTTTCGCTGCAACTGCTGCTGAGAAACAAACTGAAGTTAAAGCTCCCATACTGATGAGTGATGCACAAATGAAAGAGGTCGTGGCCGGTGGGGTTCATGGCTCCGGTCTTCCTGGTTACGGCATCTGTACCGCCACTTTTAAAGCGGGTGCTCCTGGCGCCATCAACAGGTTCCAAAACGTCACCACCAATCTTCCAGGCAATGGAAATCTTAACGCGCATGGTCGTCAACCTGGGTTGGGTAACTACACAGCAGGAAGAAGTGATCTAAGCTGTGCCGGTGGTGAATAGTAAATAAATAACACATCGATCATTAAAAGCCCACCATTCAAAAAGTGGGCTTTTTTTTATGCCTAATAGATAGCGCGCATTCGACGATCAGACTTACGATACAGTTCAAGCGAGATTATGCAAATGGGTCGACCTAGCGCGTGTTCAAAAACGCTTAAGATAGCAATATCAATTTGTGCATTTGCGTTCCTTAATTTCTCTGTCGGCCATGCTCAACAAAAGCAGCACTACACATCACTCAAAGAGATTCGTGAACGTGGTGTAGTGATGCAACAGTGGGAGACCAGTTGTGCGGCTGCAACTTTGGCAACAGTACTGACCTATGGCTTTAAAGATGGGGTGACCGAACGTTACGTCGCAGCCACGATGTTGGACAAATCCGATGCCGCCAAGGTTAAGGCGCAAGGCGGGTTTTCTTTGTTGGATATGAAACAGTTTGTCGAAGGACGTGGTTATGAAGGACGCGCATATAAAAATTTAGCTTTCAATGATTTGAAAGCTTTTCAGGCACCGATTGTGCCGATAAATAACTATGGCTACAACCATTACGTCGTATTCAATGGCGTGCAAGGCGATCAGGTTTTGTTAGCCGATCCGGCATTTGGCAATCGCAAAATGCGGTTAAGTCGCTTTAATGAGGTGTGGATGGAGGGGATGGCTTTTGTGGTCACAGTCAAAGATAAATAAAAATGACAAAAACTCTGATTAGCTGGCTATTTGCAGCGTCTGGATTTGCCATTGTTTTACCGGCAATAGCGCAAGACTCTGCTAAGGCAGGATTGGTGGCGGGGCAGGATTACCATTCGGTGCAGTTGTTGTCAGGGTCGTCGGCTGCCGTTTTGCAGAAATCGCTCGCGCTGGTGGCAGACCAGCCGTATGCGAGGATCGACAAACGCGGCGCGGAATATGCGCTGCGGGTTGGCTACTGGGATAGCCGACCCGAGGCGCTGCAGGCTGCGAAGGCGTTGCTGCCGAAGTTTCGTGACGCGTATGCCAGGATTGCCAGTTATCGACCCGATGCGATTGTTGCCCGCGCAGGAGAGCAGCCGTCCGCTGCTTCAGCGCCAGTTACATCAACGCCAGAGGTCCCGGCGACTGGTGCTGCCGGCGCCGCAAAAAAACCCGCACAAGCTTCAGCGTCGGTCTCATCGACGCCAGCCCTTGCGAGCGTCGTAGAACAGCCGTCCCAATCGCCGGCGCCGATTCCATCCGCGCCGACGATTCAACCGTCAAGTGTTGCCGGCGCCGCAGAACAACCGTCCAAAATGTCGGCATCAGCGCCTGTGACGCCAGTAATATCTCCGCCAACGACCGAGTCGGTGCAATCGTTAGAAATACTTCGCAGCCAACTGGCTGCCCGGCAAGCCATCAATGAGCAGTTGTCGAAGCGCATTGAGACACTGGAAAAGCAGCTTGCTGCTCAGTCAAAGATTGACGGTCCTCCGATTCTGGGATTGGATGCTAATTCTCCAAAACCGGTAGCAGATACAGCCAAACCCGATTCCATAACGGCAATTGAGGAAGCATTGGTATCAAAGGGCCTGGTTTTGATGCCTGCCGGTAGTTTAAGGGGGGCGCTCAGTGCGAGTTGGGGGCATAACGGCACAGGTTCTAATCGCGCCGATTCATATAGTGTTGGAACCACATTTGAAGCGGGCCTTCCCTGGGGTATGGCGGCTGCTTTAAGTGTCCCCTATATTTGGAGAGATTCTTCCGATGGGACAAATAATGGCGTTGGAGATCCTTCAATTAGTGTTGCCAAAAAATTAAGCAACGAAAGCGATTCTTTGCCGTCATTTGTTGCCAGATTGAGCTATACACACGACGGTGGTAAAGATCCCTTTACGCTGCCTGCGATTGGCTCCGGATTCCGTTCGTACGGCGTGTCGCTGTCAGCAGTCAAGCGCAGTGACCCTGTAGTTTTCTACGGCAACCTATCTTACGCGCACGCACTTCCGAAGATGGCGGTTGTTCGCTTCAAAGATAGTGGAAATATTCTGTTTCAAGGAAAAATAGCGCCGGGCGACTCTTATGGTCTGGGAATGGGGGTATCGCTTACGGCAACGCCTGAAATAGCGCTTGACGCGGGCCTATCGCTTGCATTTGCAAATAGCAGTCGTCTTGAATTATTAAACACTGCTTTTTATCCAGGTCGTGCAACCGTCGGCTATTTTAATTTGGGAACAAGCATTTTACTGACTAAGAATATGTCGCTGTCTGTTAACGCATCTGCCGGCGTTACCAAAGATGCTTCTGACTTTATTTTTTCGGTCGCTCTACCCTATAGGTTTTGGTAGTTCTCCTACGCGCCGTAATGTTTGGACGTTAGCGTGTCGCAGGTTGTGCCTTGAGCAGTGCCGTGAATTCCTCCGCCGGCATGGGTCTGCCAAACAAATAGCCCTGCCAATGATCGCAGCCTTGCTCGCCAAGAAACGTGGCTTGCGCCTCAGTTTCCACGCCTTCCGCCACAACTTTCAGCCCCAGTGCGCGCGCCATGGCGACGATGGCAATGACAATGGGGCGGCTGTTGTCTTTACCCTCGGCGTCGAGATCCTTGACGAAAGACTGGTCCACTTTTAATTCGTCGATGGGAAAGCGCCGCAGGTAACTTAACGACGAGTAGCCGGTTCCGAAATCATCCAGCGATAGTTTCAGCCCTAGATCACGCAACTGATTTAAGGTATTGATATTGCCCTGCACATCACCCATCAGGATGCTCTCGGTCAGTTCCAATTGCAGATAACGCCGGTCGAATGGGTGTTTCTGAAGCAGATCGCCCACGGCAAGCAGGAAATCCTTATGCGCAAATTGCCGGCCCGAAATGTTGACGGCGATGGTTGGCGCTGCCAGACCATCCGCCAGCCAAACGCCTATCTGCCGGCACGCTTCGCCCAATATCCATGTACCGAGTTCCACAATAAGCCCGGTTTCTTCCGCCAACGGAATAAATTCCGCGGGGCTGACAAAGCCGCGCTTGGGATGCTTCCAGCGCACCAGGGCCTCGGCGCCTGCCAGCATTCTTGTTTTGGTGTCGATTTTCGGCTGATAAAAAAGTCTAAACTCGCCACGAATTACCGCGTTGTGCATTTCGCTGCTGAGACTCAATATTTGCAGCGAGCGGTCGTTCAAGTCGGACGAATAGAAGCAATAGGTGTTTCCGCCTTGCTGCTTGGCGAATTTCAGCGCCACGGCGGCACGCTGCACCAGCGTATCCCGATCCATGCCGTCGTCCGGAAACACCGAGATGCCGATGCTGCCGGTCATGAATACCTCATGGCCGCCGATATGAAACGCCGCGGCCATCATTTCCAGAAAACGGCGGGCGATCTCCATCACACGATCCGTCTTATCGACCTCAACCAGCAGCACGGCAAACTCATCGCCGCCCAGACGGGACAAGCGTGGCACGGTAGTGTCCGTTTCGATACGCGCAATGGTGTCAGTGCCCCGAACCCCTTGTTCCAGCCGTTTGGCAACCGCCTGCAAAAATTCGTCGCCCAGCGCGGGACCCAGTGCTTCGTTGATTTTTTTGAAACGATCAACGTTGATATGCAGCAGCGCGCCAGTTCGGCCTTGACGCTGAGCGAGCCGCAATGACCAGTCAATATGGTCGCCAAACGTCTGGCGGTTGTAAAGGCCGGTGAGCCGATCAAAGGAGGCCAGGCGATCGAGATAAGCTTTCGCCGCCAGCGTGTTACGAAGGCGCAACACCAGTTCGCTGGCGTCCACCGGTTTGGCGAGAAAATCTGTTGCGCCCAATTCGAGCGCGCGTAACTTGGTTTCGGAGTCCGTCGAAGACGTCAGCACGATCACCGGCAGATGCTGAAACTTGGGATTCGACCGAATGTCCTTAAGTATGTCAAAACC
>JANMXV010000256.1:0-4593 GCA_031381325.1 Betaproteobacteria bacterium
GTCCGAGGCGGCGAGGCGTGCCGCGTGTGGGCGGTGACGACCGTTCGTCACGTCGCGAAGCAGAAGGCATCGGCATTCCCCCCCCAACAGGCGTCCCGTGCCGACGTACCGGCAGCGGCCAGCGGGCGCAACGATCTCATCAGCGGGCAAGCACTGTCATCCGCGCCACGCGTCGGCATTTGCCGCACCTTTGAATGGCCGCGCGCGCAAACCGAAACACAAGCCGCGATGGCGCTGGCGATCAGCAAGCTCGGCGCGGCGGGCGTCCCCATCATCGACGTTGAGTTGCCGCCGAATTTCGCGAGCGTCGTGCAGGCGCAAAGCGACATCATGGCCTACGAGATGGCGCGCTCGCTCGCTTACGAGTGGCATGCCCATCGCGCACGTCTGTCGCAAAAACTCCAGGATTTGATCGCAACGGGACTGGCGCTGCCGCGCGAGCGTTACGATGCAGCCGTCACCCTCGCCCACAATTGCCGCCGCATGACCGACGGACTTTTTTCGCGCGCCGATGTGCTGCTCGCGCCCAGCGCTGTCGGTGAAGCGCCACACGGTCTGGAGGCCACTGGTGATCCTTTGTTTAATCGGATGTGGACGCTGCTGCATACGCCTTGCGTGCATCTGCCGTTCACACAAGGACCGAATGGCTTGCCGGTGGGCTTGCAGGTGACCGGCGCTATTGGCGCGGATCGGCATACGCTGCTTTGTGCAGAGTATTTGTTGCGCAAACTGATGTGATTTTGTAGCGTATGTAAACCCTTCATTCAATTGAGAAAAGCCCCTCCTGCCATTTGGCGCGCGCGGTGAAATCCTAATTCTTTCAATGTGTTGCATCTTCACGCAGGATTGCCGAAAACGCGTTTTCGACAGCGTGCCGGGCGGCGCTTTCGACAGTGGCTTAAACAGACGCAATTACAAAGGGTTAGAGCCGGCCCTTGCTTCCCGTCCAGATACCGCTGTCGAAAACGGTGCTCATATGTCAGGCGATCATCGCCTTCTGGAAACAGGATGCACGTTGCAATGGCTGGTTTGTCGATTGCGCCCTCGTGAACACAGGCCGGGATACCCCGTTCGACAAGGCTATCGGGAATATGCGATGGTGACGTTGAAATAAAAATTCTGCGGCGCTCAGTAGAGCAGTAATCCAGCCCCTTGAAGCCCACGTAGGATGCGGTGACGAAGGAACCGCATCGGTCGGGCGCTACGCACCACACGATCAGCGATTGATGCGGTTCGCTGCGCTCACCGGCATCCTACGACAATCCGGCACCCCAGAAAGCGACAGGCAAACACTGGTGTTCTACGACGACGCGTGTCCGGCGTGCCGCGCAGAAATGAAGATCATCCGGCGCTGGGATCGCGCGGGCCGCATCGGCCTAATCGACATCGCCGCGCCGGAATACGACGAGCACGCATGGCCGGTGAGTCTTACCCACATGAATGCCTTGCTGCACGTACGGTTGCCGGATGCAACGTGGCAAACCGGCATGGCGGCGACACGTCACCTTTATCGCGCTGTGGGACGCGGCTGGATGCTCGCACCTACGGACTGGCCGTTGCTTAAACGCTTGTTCGACTACGTCTATGCGTGGTTCGCGCGGCATCGCTTGCCGGTCTCGAAGTTCTTTAGATCGCGCCGCTGCACTGACGGTGCGTGTCGTGACACGCGTTAACATTTCCCGATTACGGCACTAATCATGGACCTGCTACTCACCCTGCTCATCGTGCAAGCCGTGATGGGCGCGTTCGACACGATTTATCACCACGAACTCACCGTGGCGCTGCCGGCGCAAGCTTCGGCGCGTAGCGAACTTAAAGTGCATGCGTTGCGCTCAATAATCTACGGCATCATTTTCGCCGGCCTTGCGTGGTTTGTGTTCGGCGGCTGGCGGGTGGTGCTGCTGTGGACGTTGGTGATCATCGAAGTGGTGCTGACCTTGATCGATTTTCTGATCGAAGATCACACGCGCATGCTGCCGCAAAGCGAACGTGTGCTGCACACGCGTAATCGGTCACTCAGCAGCGTGATTGCGGCGGGCGGTCAGATCGTATAGGTCGGAACGAAGGGGCTGATGGGCGAAGAGTTCTTTCCACCGGCGCGGCGTCAATTGCTCAACGTCGGCGGCGGGGTGCATGCCAACGCGCTGCAGAACATCCACCAAGTAGTCATAGGGATCAATCTCGTGCAGCCGGCAGGTCACCAGCAGACTTTGCACGATCCCCACGTGCTTGGCCCCCAGTTCAGTCCAGGCGAACAGCCAGTTCTTGCGACCCATGGGTATAACCCGTAACGCGCGCTCCAGATGGTTGGTGTCGATCGGCACGTCCGGGTCGTCCAGGTAAACCATCAGCCCCTCGCGCCGATCCCGGGCGTAAGCCAGTGCCGCAAGAAGCGGATTGCTCGGTAACAGCCCCTGCACCTCGAATTGTTTATCAATCCAATGGAAGAATTTCTCAACCACGGGCTTGGCTCGCGCCTGGCGCACCGCGCGCTTGGCTTCTCCCGTGAGCTGCTGCTCACCAATGGCGGCCTCAATCGCATATAGCTCGCCGATCATATCCAGCGCTTGCCCGGCCCGCTGCGGATCGATGTCACTGGCTTCAAAGATATTGCGGCGCGTGTGCGTCCAGCACTGGGCGTGCGTTAGCCCCGTCTTCTTCGCATACTGCCGGTACGCCGCATAGCCATCGGTGAGCAATACCGCACCGTCCGGGGGCTTGAACCCCAGGGCATCCTGCACATGCTGCGCCGAGCGGCTGGGGTAATACAAGAAACAGATTTCATCGCGTTGCCCATACACCGGCCAGAAGTAGGCTGCCTTCATCTTGCCCGTCCCAGTGGGCCCGGCCTTGATCGGCGTCTCGTCCATGGCAATGACGCGGCCCGCACGGATCGACTCCAGTTGCGCTTGATGGATCGGTTCCAGCAGTGCCACCGCCTGCTGCATCAGCTGCGTCAGCCAGTGGCGGCTCACCTTGAACCCGGCATCCCGCAAACGCTGATGCTGACGATACAGCGGCAAATGGTAGGCGAATTTGTCGACCATCATGCCGCACACGAAACTGACATCGGCGCGGCTGCCTTCTATCACCCCAACCGGGGCCGGCGGGCACGACAGCGCTTGCGTGTCGCGCCGCTTGATCAGCGGGCGCACATACTTCAGCACCACGTAGCTGCCCGGGCGTTGCGCCAGGCGGTGGCTGACCTTCTCGCCGATGACTTCATACGCATCGGGGGTGAGACCTTCTGCCCCCGGGTTGGGCACGTTGATGACTTCGACCGGCACCTTCTTGTCGTCGAAGAACAGCGTGGATTCATCTGCCCCGGCGGGGGCCTTGGGTTTATGCTCGCGCTCGTGCGCCTCGATCCGCGTCTTTTTGTTCTCGGGCAGGACTTCGGGAATCGCATCGAAGGATTCGCCCAGGGTGCCTTGTACGCCCTCAGGATAGGACAGGCGCCGCTCGCTCTTCTGGCCGAATATCTGGCGCTGGAACCAGGCGAGCTGGCGACGTAATTGGGTAACCTCCTCGGTCAGTTTCCCGACCAACGCTTCCCACTCAGCAGCGCTGCGTGGCGCGGTTTGAGTCGGATTAGAAGACGCTGATGAGCTAAACGCTGGCATGTCGAAAGCATGCCTTGAAATGCTGTTTTGTACAAGCTATTTCGCTAAAAATAGCTATGAAGAAGCGATATGTTTGTAACGCAATCGCACGCGCTTCGGTTCAATGCCTTCGAGTAGTAATTTCAATCCCGTCCAGTCCATTTCCCGCGTGCTCATCGTCGTCCAGTCACTGAGCAGCCGTCCGCGTTCGAGCCGCTTGGACCACACGCAAAGCCCGCTGCGATCAAAATATAAAACCTTCAACTGGGTGGCGCGCCGATTAATGAAGGTGAACAAATGCCCCGATAGCGGATCCTGCTGCATCGCGTGACGCGTCAGCGCATACAGACCGTCAAAGGACAGCCGCATGCTGACCGGCTCTCCATACACAAATACGCGCACCTGACCTTCGGGAAAGAACATCAGTGTCTCGCGATATGCAGCACTACGCCGCCGCCCAGTTCCAGGCGCAATTCGATGCCGGCCGACGACAGGTTGGGTGCATTGCCCGCCGGTAATGCTGAAGGCTGCTGCCATCGGGTCGCTTTAACCCGGCCCACATCCAAAAACGGAGCGGCCACGGCAGTGGACTTTTGTCCAACGCAGGCGTCCACCACGCCAAGCCGCTTGCGCCAGTAGCTCAGCGTCGATTGACCAACACCCTCTTCGCGGCAGAAGTCTGCGATGGTTTTACCGCTGGCAGTCTGGCACGCCAGGCGCTCACGCCAGATGGATTCGTTCCGTGCTGTTCTTACCGCTGAAGCGCTCATGGTTTCCCCTTGTCGTTAAATTTGGGGGGATTGTGCCGAGCTTCGGAAGGGATTTACATAACGCCGCTGGGGGACCGGTTACGTAGACAGCGCAAGCGGTGGTACGGGCCCTTCGACAAGCTCAGGACAGGCCCTGCCGCAATTCGTCTTTGCCAACTGCAACACTCGCCTTCAATCGATATCTGGACAAGCTAAATGAGTGGCGGTACAGTCAGCGCCAT
>JANMXV010000507.1:0-6294 GCA_031381325.1 Betaproteobacteria bacterium
CCGCGGCGGCAATGCCATCTGATTCTGTCACGGTCGCGCAGTGTCATGAAGGGTTGTTAAACCGTGCGCTTGAGCAGCAAATCCTTGATCTTGCCTATCGCCCGGGTCGGATTCAGATTCTTGGGACATACGTCCACGCAATTCATGATCGAATGGCAACGGAACAATCGATAAGGGTCTTCCAGATTGTCGAGCCGTTCGTTGATGGCCTGATCGCGCGTATCGGCAATGAAGCGATAAGCTTGCAGCAATCCCGCGGGGCCGACGAATTTGTCCGGATTCCACCAGAATGACGGGCACGCCGTCGAACAGCAAGCGCAGAGTATGCACTCGTAAAGGCCGTTCAGTTCTTCGCGGTCTTCCGGCGACTGCAGGCGCTCTCGCTCGGGTGGCGGCGTGTCATTCACCACGTAGGGTTTAATCGAATGATATTGCTTGAAAAACTGCGACATATCGACAATCAAATCGCGAATCACCGGCAGTCCGGGCAGCGGCCGGATCATGACCGGCTCCTGCAAATCGCCGAGTTTGGTAATGCACGCCAGGCCATTCTTGCCGTTGATGTTCATTGCATCCGAGCCGCACACGCCTTCGCGGCAGGAACGGCGGAACGAAAACGTATCATCCTCGATCTTGATGCGCACCAACGCGTCGAGCAACATGCGGTCCGTGGGCTCCATCGCGACATCGTAATACTGCATGTGCGGCTTGGCGTCCACGTCGGGGTTGTAGCGGTAAATCTGGAAACGCATTTTAGTTCCTTGCTTTCTAGTAGACACGCGCCTTAGGCTCGAACGATTCCACCGTCAGCGGTTTCAAGTGTACCGGTTTGTAGTCGAGACGGTTGCCTTGCTTGAACCACAAGGTGTGCTTCATCCAGTTTACGTCGTCGCGGCTATGGTGATCACTGCGGTCGTGTGCACCGCGTGATTCCTGACGCGCTTCAGCAGAAATCATGGTCGCCAGCGCAACTTCAATCAGATTATCAAGCTCCAGCGCTTCGACTCTCGCAGTATTGAAGACCTTGCTCTTGTCTTTAATGTAGGTGCTCTTTGCGCGTTCAGCCACCGCCAGCATTTTGCTCACACCCTCGGTCAACCCGTCGGGGAAGCGGAACACGCCGCAGTGCAGTTGCATGGTACGGCGCATTTCTGCGCCCACGTCGGCGACACGTTCGCCCGTAGTTGCGGAATCCAGCCGCGCCAGACGCGCCATGGTTTTATCTGCCGCGTCACCCGGCAGATCGGGCATCGACGTCACATCAGCGGCAATGTCTTTCACCACTTGCTGGCCGGCTGATTTGCCGAACACCAGCAAGTCCAACAGTGAATTCGTGCCCAGACGGTTGGCGCCGTGTACGGAGACACACGCGCACTCGCCCGCTGCGTACAGACCGCGCACGACTTTCTCGCCGCCTTTGCCATCCGGCATCACTGCCTGTCCCTGGATATTCGTCGGCACGCCGCCCATCTGATAGTGGCAGGTCGGCACCACCGGTATCGGATCGGTCGCGGGATCTACGTTGGCGAATTTTTTGGCGATCTCGCGAATGCCCGGCAGACGCTTGTCGATGACATCGGCGCCCAGATGGTCGAGCTTCAGTAGTATGTAATCGCCGTCTTTACCCGCGCCGCGGCCTTCCTTGATCTCTGTAGCCATCGCACGCGACACCACGTCGCGGCTGGCGAGGTCTTTAACTGTGGGGGCGTAACGCTCCATAAAACGTTCGCCGTTTTTATTCAGCAGGAATCCACCCTCGCCGCGCACCCCTTCGGTAATCAGCACGCCTGCACCGGCAACACCCGTCGGGTGAAACTGCCAGAATTCCATGTCTTCGAGCGGAATGCCAGCGCGCGCCGCCATGCCCAAACCATCGCCGGTATTGATGAAAGCGTTGGTGCTGGCGGCATAAATACGTCCCGCGCCACCGGTCGCCAGCAAAGTGGCTTTGGCTTGCAGAATCATTACTTCGCCGGTTTCCATTTCCAGCGCAACCACGCCCAGCACGTCGCCTTGCTGGTTGCGAATCAGGTCCAGCGCCATCCATTCGACGAAAAACTGGGTGTGTGCCCGCACGTTGCGCTGATACAGCGTGTGCAGCATTGCGTGCCCGGTGCGGTCGGCAGCCGCGCACGCGCGCTTGATCGCGCGCTCACCGTAATTGCTGGTGTGGCCGCCGAACGGACGCTGGTAAATTTTGCCGTTGTCCAGGCGATCAAACGGCATGCCGTAGTGCTCCAGCTCAACCACGGCGTCGCAGGCCTTGCGGCACATGAACTCTATCGCATCCTGATCGCCCAGATAATCCGAGCCTTTTACGGTGTCATACATATGCCAGTGCCAGTTGTCCGGCTCTTCGTTGCCGAGCGACGCGGACACGCCCCCTTGCGCCGCCACCGTGTGCGAGCGCGTCGGAAACACTTTCGACAACACCGCCACTTTCAGATTGGATTCCGCCAGTTGCAGCGCGGCGCGCAGGCCGGAACCGCCTGCACCCACCACCACGGCATCGAATTGCCTTCGAGGAATATTACCAAGGACCATTACCTACCCCACAAAATCTGCATGGCCCACGCGCTGTAGGCGACGAGGGCGAGAATCACCAATGCATACAACGCCAAGCGCACGCCGGTGTTTTTGACGTAATCCATGAATATATTGCGCATGCCGATCCAGGCATGCACAAATAAACTCAACAAAAACAATAAGGTAGCGTAGCGCATCGCAGGCGCTGTCCACATCGCTTTCCAGTTGCCGTAATCGAACTGCGGCAGCTTGAGCAGCATCACCACGAACAGCACACTGTAGATCACCATTACCACCGCAGTGACTCTTTGCGCCAGCCAATCGCGTAAACCGTAATGGGCGCCGCTGACTTCGCGATTTACCATAGCATGCCCCCAATCACTGCCGTCAGCACCAGGCTGACACCCATCACGGCGTAACTGGTGGCGCGTGCGGTTTCAATTTCCAGCCCCATATTCAGGTCCAGCGCGAGGTGGCGAATACCCGCGCAAAAATGATGCAGGTAAGCCCACAGCAATCCCACCAGCACGATTTTCACCAGCGGGTTGCTTACCCAAGTCTTGAAAATAGCGAACGATTGGGGTGATTCGAGGCTGCTGCTTAGCAGGTACAGCAGCAGCGGCAGCATCAAGAACAACAGCGCACCGCTGAGCCGGTGCAAGATCGATACAAATGCCGGCAGCGGTAGCCGGATTTCCATTAAATTCAAGTATTTGGGACGACTCGGGGGCATCAGACAGCTTCTCTTTCGGGTGTCGGTTGACGATATCTGGAACAACAAGTTTTGGTAAGCGTCTGGTAAGGGTAATCAGCGTGATAAGTGATGGGCTAAGGCCATTCGTACGAAATCAAAATGCAGCGCCGTGAACTTCTACAAAGGCTTCTACAAAGGCTTCTACAAAGGTTGCATAAAGATTGCGTAAGGTTGAAAAATTCTACCAGCTTTCAGCATGTTGCGGAACAGCAGAGCAGCAGGATTGCGCGCGCGTTATTCCACGCATTGGGCAAATCCATCACGGCGCATCAAGTGCCCGGTTAAGGTGCGGAAACACGTCCGCAAGTTGACCCGGCACAGGGCGTTAGCTATTATCGCCGCTCTTGCGCGTAGCGCCTCGTTTTGCAGTTTTTGAATTCTCCAAGTGCCGCTTACGCGATTTTTTTAAGACCCGAAATCCAGGAGTTTCACCATGAAAAACCCCATGCGCGTTGCGGTGACCGGCGCCGCAGGCCAGATCGGCTATAGCCTGTTGTTCAGAATCGCCAGCGGTGAAATGCTCGGCAAAGATCAGCCGGTGATCCTGCAAATGCTTGAGATTGCGGATGAGAAAGCGCAAAAGGCGCTCACGGGCGTGATGATGGAGCTCGACGACTGCGCCTTCCCGTTGCTGCATAGCATGATTGCGGCCTCTGATCCGAACATCGCGTTCAAAGATGTCGATGTCGCATTGCTGGTCGGCGCCCGCCCGCGCGGCCCCGGCATGGAGCGCAAGGATTTGCTCGAAGCCAACGGCAAAATTTTCGGGCCGCAGGGTAAAGCGCTGTCGGAGCACGCCAGACGCGACGTCAAAGTGCTGGTCGTGGGCAACCCCGCCAACACTAACTGTTTGATTGCAATGAAGAACGCGCCGTCTCTCAAGCCGTCGAATTTCACCGCCATGATGCGCTTGGATCACAACCGCTCGCTCACGCAAGTCGCGCAAAAAGTCGGCAAGCCGGTGGCCGGCGTTAAAAAACTGCACGTATGGGGCAATCACTCCTCCACCCAGTATCCCGACCTGTTCACCGCTGAAGTGGATGGCCAAAAGGTGTGGCCGATGATCAACGACCAGAAATGGCTGGAAGACAATTTCATCCCCACCATACAAAAACGTGGCGCGGCGATTATCGACGCGCGTGGCCTGTCGTCGGCAGCCAGCGCCGCCAACGCCGCCATTGAGCATGTGCGTGACTGGGTGTTCGGTACGCGTGATGGCGATTGGGTCAGCATGGGCCTGGCAGCGGACGGCAGCTACGGCATTCCCGAAGGCGTGATGTATGGCTATCCGACGGTATGCAAAAACGGCAAATTTGAAATCGTCAAAGGCATCGAGGTCAGCGATTTCAGCCGGGGCCGCATGCAAGCCACGTTGAAAGAACTCACCGAAGAGCGTGACACGATCAAACATCTTCTGGGATAAGTATTAGATAAGGAGCTAACATGAGCAGCAACGAAACCCCCATCGCATTCAAACCCAAAAAATCCGTCGCGCTGTCGGGCATTGCCGCCGGCAGCACGGCACTGTGTACGGTCGGTCGCAGCGGCAACGATCTGCACTACTGCGGCTACGATATTTACGATATCGCCGACACCTGCGAGTTCGAGGAAATCGCTCACCTGTTGATCCACGGCAAGTTACCCAATGCCGCCGAACTCGCCAACTACAAGGCCAAGTTGAAGCCGCTGCGCGGTCTGCCGGCGTCGGTCAAGCACGTGTTGGAAGCGCTGCCCGCCGCGTCGCATCCGATGGATGTGATGCGCACCGGCTGCTCGGCGCTAGGCTGCGCACTGCCGGAAAAAGACGATCACAACATGCCCGGCGCGCGCGACATCGCCGACCGGCTACTCGCTTCATTCGGCTCGATGCTGCTCTACTGGTATCACTACAGCACCAACGGCCGCCGCATCGACGTGGAAACCGACGACGACACTATCGGCGGACACTTCCTGCATCTGCTGCACGGCAAAGCACCCAAGCCGATGTGGGTGCAAGCGATGCACACATCGCTGATCTTGTATGCGGAGCACGAGTTCAATGCATCCACCTTCGCCTGCCGCGTAGTCGCCGGCACCGGCGCCGACATGCATTCCGCGATAACCGGAGGCATCGGTGCGCTGCGCGGGCCCAAGCACGGCGGCGCCAACGAAGTCGGCTTTGAAGTAATGAACCGCTACGAAACGCTGGACGAAGCCGAAGCCGACATCGTCAATCGCGTGCGCAACAAAGAAACCATCATTGGCTTCGGACACGCGGTTTACACCGTGGCCGACCCACGCAACAAAATCATCAAGGAAGTCGCGCGCACGCTGTCGAACGACGTAGGCGATCTGAAAATGTTCAATACTGCCGAGCGCATCGAAGCCGTGATGATGCGCGAGAAAAAAATGTTCGCTAATCTCGATTGGTTCTCGGCAGTGTCTTACAACAAACTCGGCGTGCCGACGTTAATGTTCACGCCGATTTTCGTGATCGCGCGCACCACCGGCTGGGCCGCGCATGTGATCGAGCAGCGCATCGATAACAAAATTATTCGGCCAACAGCGGTTTATACGGGGCCGGAGAATCGCAAGTTTGAGCCCTTGGCGAAACGATAAAAACCTTTTTAAAAACAGATCATGAACCACAGATGAACACAGATAAACACAGATAAGGTCAAATTCAAAAACACACGCTGTTGTTTTTTGAAGTTATCTGTGTTCATCTGTGTTCATCTGTGGTTAAAAAGCCTTTAGGAACTCAAATGTCCGCTGCAATCTCCAACACCCGCCCCAAACCCGACAAAGTTTTAACCGACATCGCCGCTTACGCGGCGAAATACTCGATCAAGAGCAGCGAGGCGTACAACACCGCGCGCCTGTGTCTGATGGACACGCTCGGTTGTGGCTTCGAAGCATTGTCCTATCCCGCGTGTACCAAACTGATGGGACCGATAGTCCCCGGCACCGTCGTGCCCAACGGCGCGAAAGTGCCCGGCACCTCGTATCAACTCGATCCGGTAAACGCGGCATTC
>JANMXV010000276.1:0-2497 GCA_031381325.1 Betaproteobacteria bacterium
GCTACTTTAAATCCACGCTGCCGGAAATAAAACGCGATTATGTGGATACCGGCAAGGTGCGCTATGTGTTCCTGGATTTTCCGCTGGAGCAGATGCATGCAAAGGCTCGCAAGGCCGGCGAGGCCGCGCACTGCGCCGCCGAGCAAGGCAAGTTCTGGGAGATGCACGACATTCTTTTCGAGCAGTCCGCCAATCTGGACGTTCGCCAGTATCCCGAATACGCCAAGAAGCTGAAGCTGGACGGCGCTGCGTTCGACCTGTGCCTGGGATCAGGCAAGCAGTCGGCTAAGATCAATGGCGGCCTCACTAGCGGGAGATCCGTTGGCATCAATGCAACGCCAAGTTTCATCATCACCAAAACGGATGGCGGCGACATTGTTAGCGGCGGCATCATTATCACTGGCGCCCAGCCCTACGATCGGTACCGACTAGCGATCGAGCAGGCGCTCGCCGCGAAGTAGCGCCGTGCTTCGCCCACCGGCCCGGCAACGTTGTCGAACGTGCCTTGGCCGGTCATCCCGATATTGACGAGCGCGTTGTTCCACACGCTACCTGGCTCAGGTGAACGATGACGCGGATGTGGTGAGCGTATCCGTTTTGCTACCGTGATGTCACCGGCGAGTCCAACGGCTGGCTCAGATTGAAAATTCGTCGGTTAGCGCGGTGAATAAGGGGCCGACGGCGGCTTCAGGCAGCGTTCCAATCATCGAACGGTAAGCCGCGATATTTGCCGCAGCCGCTGCACGCGCTGCGGCAGGAATGCCGGTTGATGCCACCGGGAATTCTTGTTCCAACGTCTCTTGCTGTAAACGCTCGGCCTGAAGTTCGTCGCGCTTGATGGCGCTGCGTAGGGCTTCTGCGGCTTGTGTTTTAACCGGCGCAATACCGCCTTTGAGATCGCGGCGTAGCGCGCGTAGCGGCTGCACTACGCGGAGGCGCCAAGCACGGATGCAAGCGTCGATGCGCCCCACATCGTCCGCTGTTAATTGCCGTCCACTAATAGATAAAAATAGTATAAAAAATAATAAGTTAACATCTACACCGTGTTGATCCTGCAGGGTGAGGCACACGGCAGGCACTTCGGGCCGCCGATAAAACCGCAGCGAAAACTGCCAAAAAGCGGATTCGCCAGCATTCATTTTGGCTCATTGGCAGCGTGGTGATTTAACGTTAGGCGCAAGGTGCATCGCTGTCTTTCCAACGCTTCACCACACCCGCATCAATACCCAGCAAGTCCAGCGCGCGGCCCACGCTTTGCGTCACCATGTCGGCTATGGATTTTGGCCGGCTATAAAACCCCGGCACCGGCGGCATCACGATGGCGCCATTGAGCGTGGCCTGCTCCATCAGGCGAATGTGTCCGGCGTGCAGCGGCGTTTCGCGAAACATCAACACCACGCGGCGGCGCTCTTTCAGGCACACGTCGGCGGCACGCACTACGAGTTCGTCGTCAAAACAATTGGCGATGCCCGAAAGCGTTTTCACCGAACAGGGTGCTACCAGCATGCCTTCGGTTTTGAACGAGCCGCTGGAAATCGCAGCACCAATGTCTTTGTGGTTGTAGATCACATCGGCAAGTTTGCGCACGTCTTCAAGCGCAAAATCGGTTTCTTCGGCCATGGTGCGCGCGGCCGAGGGCGACAGAATCACGTGCGACTCAACGTCTGTAATTGTGCGCAAAATTTCCAGCGCGCGTATGCCGTAGATCACGCCGGAGGCGCCGGTAATGGCGACGATGAGTCGTTTCATGAAGCGATACTTGATTTTCGCGTAAACACGGCGTGGATTGTTGATTGTGGCGGCGGGCGCCATCCTGTAGCATTTGAATTGATTGTAGCAGAACAGCTTCGCCCGGTTTGGCATGGCGGAACCATTGTAACTATTTGTTTTTAAAGGATAAACTGTGAGACCCTTCGAAGGCATCAAAATCATCGACGTAACCCATGTGCTGGCCGGTCCGTTCGCGGCGTATCAACTCGCGTTGCTCGGCGCGGATGTAATCAAGGTTGAAGATCCGCACGAGTGCGATCAAAGCCGCGAGGGTGGCTCCGATCATGATCTCGCGGAAAAGAAAATGGGCCTGCAATTCATGACGCAGGCGTCGAACAAGCGCGCAATCACATTGAATCTTAAGAGCGAGAAGGGGCGTGAGGTGCTGAAAAAGCTCGTCAAAGACGCGGACATCTTTGTCGAGAACTACCGCTCCGGCGCGTTCGCCAAACTCGGCTTGGGTTACAAGGATTTGTCCGCCATCAATCCGAAACTGATTTATTGCTCGATGACGGCGTTCGGACAAGATGGCCCGCGCGGGCAAATGACGGCGTACGATCACGCGATTCAATCGACCTCCGGCATGATGTACACCAGCGGCACGCCGGAAGTGAACCCGATCAAGGTGGGTTCGCCGGTGATCGATTACGCCGTCGGCACCATGAATGCATTCGCGCTTTCCGCCGCGCTGTTCCAGCGCGAACGTACCGGCAAGGGCCAGTACATC
>JANMXV010000321.1:0-3520 GCA_031381325.1 Betaproteobacteria bacterium
CTTGTCGTGCCGACCACCGGCAAGGGCGAGTTGTGGGTGCATTACACGCGTCCCGTGGCGCAGCGCTATATCCCCGCTTGGCAAGTCATCGACGGCAAGTATCCCGCCGGCAGCCTGGACGGTATGGTGGTGCTGATCGGCACCTCGGCGCAGGGGCTGATGGATCTGCGCTTTAACCCGATGGGTAGCATCATGCCCGGCGTTGAAGCGCATGCCCAGGCACTGGAACAGATACTCACCGGCAAATATCTGGATCGGCCCACCTGGGCGGCGGCGATTGAAATGTTGGTGCTTATACTGGGCGGCCTGCTCATCGGCATGGTTGCGCTGACCACGCGCGCGCTGGTGTCGGCCGGCTTTACCGCGATTGCTATTGTTGGCGCCTGCGTCGCAGCGTGGCTGGCGTTTACCCGGTACGGTCTGCTGCTTGATCCCGTTACGCCCGGCCTGACCTTGGTGATTACCTTTGTGATCGGCAGCGTTGTGCGCCACGTCAACAGCGAGCGCGAACAGCGCTGGGTGCGTGAGGCATTCTCGCGCTATGTGTCGCCTAATCGCGTGGATTACCTGGTGGATAACCCCGGTCAACTGGAACTTGGCGGCCGCCGCCAGGAATGCAGTTTTGTGTTTACCGATCTGGAGGACTTCACCGGGTTGATGGAAAAAATAGATCCCGGCGCGGCAGTTTCGTTGTTGAACGCGTATCTGGATCGCATGATCGCGATTGCGTTTGCCAGCGGCGGCACATTGGACCGGATTGTCGGCGACGCGGTGGCGATCATGTTTTCAGCACCGGTGCCGCAGCCGGATCATCGTGAACGCGCCTACAAATGCGCGCTGGAAATGCACGCCTTCGCCAGCGGCTACAGCGCCGAGCTGATTGCCAAGGGCACGCCGTTCGGTAAAACGCGTATTGGCGTACACACGGGCGAGGTGATTGTCGGTAACTTTGGCGGCTCGACCATGTTTGACTATCGTGCATTGGGCGATCCGGTGAATACCGCCGCGCGGCTCGAAGGCGCCAACAAGTATTTGGGCACTACGGTGTGCGTTTCGGCAGCGACCCTGTCGGGCTGCGCGGACGCGGTAGTGCGCCCGGTCGCGCGTCTGGTATTGAAGGGCAAGACGCAGGAATTGATGGTGTATGAGCCGGTAATTACCACCGAAGGCGCGCCGACCGCGCGCGACACGGCCTATGATGCTGCGTTTGATTTATTGCGGCAGGGATCGCCGCAAGCGTTACCGGCATTTGAGCAACTGGCGCGCGAGCGTGCGCATGATCCGCTGGTGGCACTGCACCTGGGACGATTGCGTGCTGGCGAGAAGAACGATCAGATCAAGCTGGATGAGAAATAATCATAACTTATTGAAATTAAATGATTATTTTGTTATTCTGATGCTTGTGTGGCGTGCGTGATTGAGAGTTTCCGTGCGTGCAATTGCATGAGATGCAACATGGCATAGGGATTGAAAAACAACGATTTTGCAGTGTTCGTGACAAAAGTCACAAGGCTTAAAAGCCGTTTAGCTATACTGCGGCGGTAACCGGAGTGATAGACAAGCAAGCTCGGGTCATCCAGTGGAAAGTCGTTAGACATGCGGTTGTTACCGCGAAGGAGGTTGTAATGAAATTCGTAACTCAAATCATTTTGATTGCACTGATGTCGATAGCAGGCTCTGCATGGGCGCAGGAATCGATAGGCTTTGTAAAAACCGTAACGGGCGAGGCGACGGTAACCAATGGGGGCAAGGCGGTGAAGGCCGTTCCCGGCACGCCGATACACGTTAACAGCGTGCTGAAGACTGGGCCCAAAGGCACCATGGGCATAACGTTCAAGGATAATCAGCTCATGTCTTTTGGTCCCGATACGGAACTGACCGTGGATGAATATCTGTATGCGCCGGCCAAGGGCGATTTGAAATTCGCCGCCACCATGGGCAAGGGCACGCTCAATGTGGTGTCGGGCGTGATTGCCAAACTGAAGCCGGAATCGGTGTCGGTGAAAACGCCTACAGGAACTATCGGCGTGCGCGGCACCAACTACCTGATTAAAGTCGAACCGCAGTAACGGGAGTGTCATTGACGCGGCTACATCAAATAGTGCTGGTGCTGGCCGCTGTTTTGGTTGGCTTGATAACCGCCGGATGCGTGACGCGGCCGCCGCCCAAGCCGCCCTCCTACGCGGTGTTGCTGGATAACCCGGACGGAACCACCGGCGCTATTACCATCACCGGTACGCGGGGGCAGATACTGGTGAACCGCTCGCGCTTCGGCGCGACACTCGACGGTTCGGCGCAACCCTGCATCTTCGATCAAACGCAACTGGACTCCGATTTTGGCGCCGTGCTCGCGGCGCGGCCACAATTGCCGGTGAGTTTTCTGCTGTACTTCGAGGGCACCGGCGCCACGCTTACTGCTGAATCGCAGGCGCAGATCGCGCGCATACTCGCCGCAGTGGCAAGCCGCCCCGTGCCCGATGTCTCGGTTATCGGCCATACCGACACGGTGGGCGATGCCGATGCCAATGAACGCCTGGGCCTGGAGCGCGCGCAGCTCGTCGCCAAATTAATTACTGCCGCAGGGCTTAAAGTCAGCGACCTTACGGTAGCCTCGCATGGCGAATTCAACCTATTGGTTAAAACGCCCGACGAAACGCCGGAACCGAAAAACCGCCGCGTGGAAATAACCATCCGCTAGTTTTGTTCAGTACGGCAATAATGGAGCCTGGAAACGTGCCCGCATATGACAGAAATCAGGCGTTTGATTTTGCACGTGCGCCGTTTCACCTGCAGGCCGATGCGGAGCCGTACCAGGTAGCGGAAGAAATGGCGGCCTGTTTTGAAGTGGTGGCTGGCCTGCCGGCCAAGATGACACGCTGTGCTCAGGCAGCCATGTCTTCCATAGGTTTGACGGACGATGTGCCGCTGGTGCGCGCAGCGGTAACGCTGGCCGCAGAAATCGATGCCGGTGTCGGCGACGGCCGCGCTAATCCGTATCACAACAGCCAGCATTTTTGCGAGGCCTTGCTCAGCGTGCTGTACCTGTCGGCGCTGGCGTCGATGCCGCCGTTGCTGCGTGCGCGCATGGTGGCGGCCGCGCTGGCGCATGATTTTCATCATGACGGCCGCAACAGCATCGGCTCGGCGTTCCGGCTGGAGCGGCTGGCGGCCCAGGCGTCGTTGCCGTATTTCGATGCGGCGGGGGTCGCCGCAGACGAACAATCGTGCATCGCCACGTTAATACTGGCCACCGAAACCACCATCGGCGTGCTTTTCGCGCGCAAATGCTATGACCACTTTTTCAACGGTGCGGCTAAACCGGAAGCGCCGGCAGCCGAGCCGCGTTTGGCCACGCTCGCGCAGGATGCCAGTCTTGCGGAGCAGGCGGTGATGTTGGCCGAGGGCGACTTGCTGGCATCGGTGGGACTGACCGTCTTTTACGGGGAGCTGACCCAGGCCAATTTGTCGAAGGAATGGGGACGGCCGATGACAGCAGTGGATAAGCTGTTTTTTCTGGATC
>JANMXV010000383.1:0-7063 GCA_031381325.1 Betaproteobacteria bacterium
GATCCACTTATTCAGGCCGCCCAAGTCGCTGTACCACAGCGCGGTGATAGGGCCGAACTGGGTGCGCGTCGAAAGCGCCACTTCCCAGTTTTTCATCATGATGGGCAGTTGGCCGGCGGCGTGGGTGTATTCGCGCCACTCGAAAAACGGGCCGTTGTTGCTTGGCTTCAGTTCGGGCGAGAAGGGAGTTTGGTTCATGATTTCGGCCTTCTGGCTCACCAAAAACTCGGAGATGGGTGGCGGCCACGCACCATCTTTTACCGCGGCGGCGCGGATGGTGGCGCGCTCGGCGAGATCTTTATAGCCCCAGATGTGCATGAACTGGTTGAGCGGGCCGATTTCCGTTTTCCAGAACGCGGCGAGCTCCGAATATTTTTTGCGCTGCTCATACTTTTCGCCGAAACGTTTTTCGACTTCGGGCATGCTGCGCGGCTTGACGACATAGGTTCTGACTTCGTAAATCATGGCGGGTCCCTTTGGTAGGATTGAGGAATCAGGATTGAGGATTGAGTAGAACTTGTGCAGCGTGGGGTGACTACCCTTTGAGTGTATCAAACCGCGCTGGTGGCGGGAAATAGCGGGTGTTTTTAAAAATACTGCTCAAAAACAGATGGTTATATTTTTTACTGGTTCAGCTTTCGCGTGCATCAGTACCAACCCTGTAAGAACAGGGACGAGCGCTCGCCCTCCCCTATCCGCAGGGCTTTACGGTGATATCAATCCTTGATGGCGATTGCTGTGTAACTATTTGTTTTTAAATGAAAACTTTCCGTGCGACTTATTTGCGTTTTCCACGCCACTTTTACCGGTGTTCATCCGCCTTCATCTGTGGCTAAATCCATTCTTCATTTTTGTTTTTAACTTTACACTCACCCGTGAAAGATCGTCGCAAAGTCATTAAAACCGCACTCGGCGCAGGACTTGGCGCGATGTTGCCTGACATGGCGCTCGCGCAAGCCGACCGCAACGCGCGTCCGCGAGACGGGGATCGCCTCGTACACGCAGATGGCGAACGCAAGGGAACGCCGATCAAGGTTGATGCACTCACCGTGGGCGGACCGCCGGTGACGGCAATGCCGCAGGACGCCGCGAGTGGCGCCGTGCGTGACGGCTCGCGTCTGAATCAGATATTGCTGGTGCGGCTGGATGCGGCGCGCATCACCGGCGACACACAGGCGCGCGCGGCGCAAGGCGTGGTGGCGTACTCGGCAGTGTGTACGCACGCCGGCTGCGATGGCTTCGCGTGGACGCCGGAGAAACAAATGTTTAAATGCCCGTGTCACGATTCGGAGTTTGATCCGGCGGATGGGGCAAAGATTACCGGCGGCCCGGCGACGCGGAGGCTAGCAGCATTGCCGCTTAAAATAGTGGATGGCGTGGTGGTGGCTGCGGGGCCGTTTATCGGGCGTGTGGGAATGATTGCAACGTAGTGATTTAACAGGGAAGAATTGCAAATGACAAGCAGAAAATTTGTAGCGATGGTGCTGTGCGCGGCAGGACTGGCGTTGGCGCAGCAGGTGTCGGCTTACGACACCGTGACTGCGGAACGGTTGCTCAAGCCGGAGGCGCAAAACTGGCTGATGTATCGCGGCACGTATAACGGGCAAGGCTATAGTCCACTCGACAAAATCAATCCGTCGAACGTGAAGCGCCTCACGCCGGTGTGGAGTTATTCCACCGGCCAGCTCGAAGGCCATCAGGCGCCGCCGATCGTCAACAACGGCGTGATGTTTGTTTCCACGCCGCGCAATCAGGTGCTGGCGTTGAATGCCAAGAGCGGTGATTTGATCTGGCAGTATCAGCGCGAATTCGCCGACGATGTGACGCACCCGCATCCGACCAATCGCGGTGTGGCGCTGTATGGCGATCGCGTTTACCTGGCGACCATGGACGCGCATGTGGTGGCGCTGGATGCGCGCACCGGCAAAGTGGTGTGGGATACCAAAGTCGATGAGAACAAGAATAATTATTACTTTACCCTGGCGCCGCTGATCGCCAAGGGCAAGGTGATGGTGGGCACTTCGGGTGGTGAATATGGCATCCGCGGTTATATCGCGGCGCTCGATGCCGAGAGCGGCAAGGAAGTATGGCGCACGCATATGATCCCCGGCCCCGGCGAACCTGGCCACGAAACCTGGCAAGGCGATCAATGGAAAACCGGCGGCGTGTCGGTGTGGATCACCGGCCACTACGATCCGCTGTTGAATCTCACGTACTGGGGCACCGGCAACGCAGGGCCATGGCCGGCGGACGCACATCCCGGCGATAACAAACATGCCACCTCCGTCGTTGCGATTGATCCCGACACCGGTGCGATCAAGGGCAGCCACCAGTATCACTGGGGCGACAACTGGGACTGGGACGAAGTTTCCGCGCCGCTGTTGATCGATATCAGGCGCAATGGCCGCGATATCAAGGCGCTGGTGCATCCGGGCCGCAACGGTTATCTGTGGATACTCGAGCGCAAGGCCGACAGCATAGCTTTTGTCGAAGGCCAGCCCTTCGTCAAGCACAACGTGATATTGAGTCTCGATCCGAAAACAGGCCGCCCGACGTACGATATGGACAAGCGCCTGCTCACCGGCAAATCGGTGACGTTCTGCCCGTCGCATTGGGGCGGCAAGGATTGGCCGCCTTCGGCATATAACCCGAAAACCAGGCTGCTCTATGTGCCTGCGCATGAAAATCTGTGCAGTACTCTGGTGGGCGAGGCAAAAATTGCCCCGTACGTCGCCGGCAAGCGTTACGTTGGCACCGATGCCGCGAAGACGCGTGTGTTCCCCGCGCCGGGCGCCGATCACATCGGCGAAATCCAGGCGTGGAACCTGGACACCGGCAAGAAGGTCTGGACCTACAACATTCCCAACATGAATATCAATTGGGGGCCGGTGCTGACGACCGGCGGCGGGCTGGTGTTTTCCGGCGGCTCGGCCGACCGCAACTTCCGCGCACTCGATGCACGCAACGGCAAGCTGCTTTGGGAATTCAAAACCAACTCCGGCGTTACAGGCGTGCCAAGTTCCTACATGGTGGATGGCGTGCAATACATCGCCGTGCAGTCGGGCTGGGGTGTGGATGCGCAAAAGATGATCACGCGCCTGAATGGCTCGATGAATACCAACGTGCAGGTGCCGCAGGGTGGGGTGGTGTGGGTGTTTGCGGTGAAATAGTTGTTGTGGCGTAATATCAAGCGCGGAACTCGGCAAGCGGCTGGCTAACGTCGCGCCGCCGCCAATGGGTGTGGCCGAGAATGAATTGCCGAAACTCAAAGTGCCCGGCTACAGGAACGCGCTGTTTGTCGCACGGCATGGCTCCTGGAACAAGACCAAGAAAACCGGCGGCGACATCATCGTCGTGCGCTTCAATCCGAACGGCACGGTGAAGTCGCAAGAGCCGTTCATGACCGGTTTCATGGTGGACAACGGCTATCTGGGCCGCCCGGTTGATGTAGTGGTGATGAAGGACGGCTCCATGCTGGTGTCGGACGATCACGCCGGCGCGGTGTACCGTGTGACCTATGGCGGTGCGCAAATCGCGAAGCGCTAGTTGAGGCAGTAATGCGCGGCGGCGCAGGCTCACTTATGGCCATCACGGCCGCGCTTGTTTTACTGTGCGCTGCACCCGCCGCCGCACAAACGGCGCAGGAGCGGCTCAAAACGTGCCTTGCGTGTCACGGTGAGAACGGGCAATCCTCGACGCCGCTCACGCCTACGCTCGGCGCACAGCCGGCATTTTTTTGAACATACAGCTATTCATGTTCCGCGAGAAAATCCGCGCGGCGCCGCTGATGAACCAAATGATGCAAGGCGTCAGCAACAACGATATCAAGGTGCTGGCCGCGGAGATATCCAGGTTGCCGGCGCCGCAGCTACCCGCCGGCGCGCTTAACGCCGTGCCCGATGCGGCACGTATGGACTTAACACGCACGCTCGCCGAGCAAAACCACTGCAATATTTGTCACGGCTCCAATTACGCTGGTGGTGAAAACGTGCCGCGCATCGCTGGGCAGCGCGAAGACTATCTTGCCAAAACCCTGCGCGAACACAAAAGCAACACGCGCCGTGGTTACGATGCCGCGATGGCGGATGTGCTGCATTCGGTGAGCGATGAACAGATGGGGGATTTAGCTTATTTCTTGTCGCGGTTGCGGTGATGTAAGTATTTGTTTTTATTTAGTATTTAATGCAAAAAGGCAGGGTCACCCCTGCCTTTTTGTTTGCTGCTTGCCTAGACCTTGGCCGGTGCTTTTTTTACTGTAGTCCGCGAGACCTTCGAAGGCTTCTTGCCGGTAATCGGCTTTGCTTTCGACGTGCGCTTCGGTTCCGCCTTCACAGGCGTGGCGGGTTTGGCTTTGGCTTGTTCCGCTTGGGCGCGCTCAGACTTCAGCCGCTCCGCACGGTCGCGGATTTCGGTTTTCTGTTCCGCGGTGAGTTCTTCTTTTTTCTTGGCCGCATCCGCTGCAAAGCCGGAGGCGGAACCGAGTGCAAAGGCCGATGCTACGATTGCTACGAGCAATTTATTCATGGTGACTCCTCGATAGTGGTTATTAAAACGTGACCTCTGGAGGTCGTGAGTCCAATAACGAGGAGCGGGCGCGCGAGTTGACTGTCGCAGAAAAATAAAAAGTGCGCAGTCTGTGAAACTAAACAGATATACGTCAGTCGAAAGGGCCGGCTTGCCGATGCAGATTGGAGCTCCTATAGCAGTGGGGACTAATCGGCGCGCGCCCCTGATGCCCGGATCACGTTCGCGTACTTGTCGACCTCGCGTTTGAAGTAAGCGCCGAATTCCTCCGGTGTACTGCCGAGAGGTTCCGAGCCGTCTTTTTCCATCAATGAGCGCACGTCGTGATCTTTCAGTACTTTAATCATCTCGGCGTGGTAGCGCGTGATGATGTCGCGTGAGGTATTGGCCGGAAAAAACATCCCGTACCAGTTGTCCATCTCGAAGCCTTTTAACGTCTCGTTCATCGTCGGCAATTCGGGCATGATCGCCGCGCGTTTGAGCGTGGTGACTGCAAGCCCGCGCATTTTGCCGCTTCTGACATGCTGCACTGCCGGCGGCATGGTGGTGAATATCAGGTCAATCTCGCCGCCGATTAACGCGATAGTTCCCTGCCCGGAGCCCTTGTAGGGGATATGCGTCATTTTGACACCTGCCATGGTCTTCATCAGTTCCGCCGCCAGATGGCTGGTGGAGCCGGTGCTGTTCGAGCCGAAGTTGAAAGTGTCGGGCTTTGCTCTGCCGAGCGCGATCAAATCCTTGACGTTGCGTGCCGGCACCGACGGATGGATCACCAGTATCAGCGGCGTGGACGACACCAGCATCACGGGCGCCAGGTCGCGCACTGCGCTGTAATTGAGTTTGCTATACAGCGTCTGATTCACTGCAAGCGAGGCTGACTGGAACAACACGGTGTAGCCGTCCGGTTGCGCCTTCGCCACCAGTTCCGCGCCGATGTTGCCGCCGCCGCCGGGCCGGTTCTCGACGATCACTGTCTGGCCGAGCGCGGGGTAGAGTTTGGCACTGAACAGCCGCGCCTGAATATCTGTGCCGCCGCCCGCAGCGAACGGCACGATCATGCGGATCGGGCGTGCAGGCCACGTCTGCGCGGTGGCGTTGACGGCTGACGCGAGCGCACATGTTGCGAGCATTGCAAATAGCGATTGCCGCGTGTTTCGATGGTTCACGATCTGCCCTCCTGAGGTTGCGTAAAAGATTGCGATCAAATCTTCCAGCGTTCGACCATCTTCCAGTCGATCTCGATGCCGAATCCCGGCTCATCGCCGAGCGTAAGTTTGCCCGCTTCAAGCTTGGGTTTTTGCGTCAGCACCTGATGCCAGAACGGATCGCGCGGCACACTCGGAAAACTCTCCACGCAGTAGCCGTGCGGCTGTGCTGCCATCAAGTGGCCGTGTATCTGCGGATCGTGGTGATAGGCGATTTGCACGCCGTGCGCCATCGCGTAGGCGGCGATGCGCAAGCCTTCGGTTAATCCGCCGGCACGTGTGCAATCCCACTGCACGTAGCGGATGCCGCCGAGATCAATCTGATCGCGCACGGCGTTGAAATGAATCTCGCTTTCGCCGCTGGCCAGCGGTACCCGGGTGCAAGTCGCAAGCCGGCCGAGGCCGCGCGTCGCGTCGTACCAATGCAGCGGTTCTTCGAACCAGAAAATGTCGTACGGCTCGAACGCCTTGATCGCACGCTCGGCATCGCGCAAGGTGTAAGCGCCGTTGGCGTCGATCATCAGGTGAGCCTTGTCGCCGATCGCTGTGCGCACGCCGCTGATGCGTGCGACGTCGCCGGCGATGTCGGCGCCGCCGCATTTCATTTTGACAGCCGTATAGCCTTGTGCGGCGTAGCCGGCCATTTCGTCGATTACTGCCAGCGGTGAGCGGCCTTCTTCGTAATAGCCGCCGCTGGCGTAGGCAGGCACTTCACGCTTGTTACCGCCCAGCAGCCGCCACATCGGCAGCTTGAATGCCTTGCCCTTGATATCCCACAGCGCGAGATCGATGCCCGCGAGTGCTGCCATAATGAAGACGCGCTTGTTCAGATCGAAGATCGGGCGCGTCACATTGGTTTGGCCTTCTTCAATGTGCGGCACGGTGAGATTGAATATCTTGTCCCACACCGCTTCGTGTGCGAGCGCATCCATGCCTTTGATCACTGACTCCAGCGCATCAGTGATTTCGGCGATGTCCTTCAGCGGCGTTTTGTTGATGGTGCCGATGCCGATAATGCCGTCGTCGGTTTCGACTTCGACGACGATGGTGTTGTAGGTGCCCCAGGGTGCGCGCGAGGTCCAATAGACTTTGTCGAGTTTCATGGACATTGCATGAGCTTTGACGCGGGTAATTTTCATGTGCTTGCCTTTCGCATGGGATGTGCAACTTTAGCATGCGTTGAATATCTGATGATCGCCGTGCTCATATGATGGGCAGGTGGTGCGGGGCTTTCGTCTATAATTCGTTCTCATTTGTTGTAGCAAATTCAAAAGCCTCCCTCACCCTAACCCTCTCCCGGGGGGAGAGGGGATTTTCACCCTTCTCCCTCCGGG
>JANMXV010000416.1:0-2729 GCA_031381325.1 Betaproteobacteria bacterium
AAGCATGACGAAGGGCGCGCGATTTTTCTCAAGCTCGCGGCAAACGCCGATGTCGTCGTCGAAAATTTTCGCAGCGGCGTGATGAATAAGCTCGGCATCGGCTATGAGACGCTGCGTGCGACGAATCCCAAACTGATTTTCTGTTCGCTCACCGGCTACGGCCAGTTACCACCCAAGGGACACCACACCGCCTACGACGGCGTGATACAGGCAGCCGGCGGACTGATGAGCGTGATCGGCACAAAAGAGACCGGTCCGCTTAAAGTCGGCCCGCCGATCACCGACTACGCCACGGGCATGGCCGCCGCTTATGCGATTTCCACCGCGCTGTTTCAGCGCGAGCGCGAGGGCTGCGGACAATACATCGACGTGTCGATGCTGGATACGGCGCTGGCGCTGATGAGTTCATACGTCACCGATTATTTCGCCACGGGAAACCCGCCGGGTCCGCGCGGTAACGAGCCCGCGAGCCGCAGCCCGTCGGCGGGGACTTACGATACGCAGGACGGCAAACTCACTCTGGGCGCAAACGAAGATCACCAGTATGAACGGCTGTGCCGCGCGCTTGGACTCGCGCAGGTGTTGACCGATGCGCGCTTCATGACCATCGACGAACGTCGCAAAAACAGCGACATCCTGCGCGCCGAATTTCGCCGCGTGTTGCTCACGCGTGGTGCGGATGAGTGGGAAACCCTATTGAACGACGCCGGCGTGCCTTCCGCGCGCATCCGCACACCCGCCGAGATTCTGCAACACCCGCAAGTCACCGGACGTGGCGTGCTGCATACCTTCAAGAATGTGAAGGGTGTGGAACGCGATGTCACCGTGCTGTCAGCGCCGTTTCGTTTTGCCCACGACGGCCCGCAACTGAACTCGCCGCCGCCACTGATCGGCGAGCACAGCGACGCTATTCTCGGCGAGTTGGGTTACAGTTCAGCGGATATCGAGCGGCTGCGTCGGGAGGGCGTGGTGTAACTATTTGTTCGCGAGCTTCTGGTCCAATCGCGCAAAATATTTGTCGAGATCGACCACAAAGCGCTCATGATCCGATTCGCCCACCTGCTCGACGTCGTCGAACACCTTGACTTTAAACGACAACCTGCGCCGGTCGATGGCAACCAGTTCCGCTTCTCCACGCACGGTTTTACCCATGGGCGTGGGCCCCATATGCCGCACCGTAATGGACACACCGACCTGTCCCTGATCCGGCTTCAAATGCGGCCGCACCAGGTTGCTCGCCACCATTTCCACAAAATGCGTCATCGCCCACGTGGCAAATACCTTGTACGGGCCGCGCTGCGTGGTGCGCTCCTCGGTGACTTCCCAGACCTCGGTGTGTTTCATTCCGACTTTAAGCGTATCCATGGTTCTCTATCTTCGGTGGCAGCAGAGCCGTCATTTTAAACCACTAAATGACAACGGCCGCCGCCGAAGCGGTAGCCGTTGGTCGTGCCGTTGCAATCAAACGGCTATTATTTTTTTCTAATAAAAACAATAAGTTACAACACTTTCGTGACGCACGTCACACACTCATTTCACGCGACACAGCCGTCTTGTTTACCAACAAGCCTCCAGCACACTGAGCAACAGGTCACGTTCACGCACAAATTCGCGTTTGGGATCGGCGTTAAAGTTCTTTAGGGAATGCTCAACGATTATCGGCAGGCTGTCGCGCGGAATGTTCAGTTCCGACACACGCACCGGCGCGCCGGCTGACTTTAGAATGCCTTCCAGTGCTGCAGCAGCTTTATCCTGCGCGCCATCGATGGCATCGCCCTCGTGCCACACGCCCAGTGCCTGTGCAATCAGCGCCATGGCCTGCGGATTGCGCGCGCCCAGTTTGCGCATCACCATCGGCGCCAGCGCGACGCTGGCTTCGCCCTGTCCGACATGAGCGTGCATCTGAAACAAGGCTGTCCCGAACGCATACACCACACGCGATACCCAGTCCTTTCCGGCCGCAGCACCGCCGTCATCGGCGTCGCGGTTCTGCAGAAACGCCGCAGTGCATGCGGCAATGCGTGGCGTGGCATCACGGGTGTCGGTAACGTTCTTCAGCGCAAACTGTGCGAGCCGGAACGCCTGCAAACGGTCGCCCTCCGATAAGGGAGCGACACGTGCCGCGCCCAGATTCATCAGCGAGCGCCAAAACGCAGAAAGCGCCGTGGTACGCACCAGCGACAGTGGCGCCGTCATCAGTGCGTCGCTATCCCAGAACACCGCGATCGGCCGCGTCTTCGGATCGAAAAATTCCATGCGGTGATCGCGATGCGGGTCTTTCACCGCGGAGCCGCCCCGGTTTTGCGCCGAGGTTGCCGCGGTCAGCACGTTGATGATCGGCACCTTGGGTTCGAGCAACCTCGCACTGATAGCGGGCGCGTTTTCGGGATATTGCGTGATCAACTGATCCACCGGGCGCTTCTCAGCCAGCAATATCGCCACCACCCGCGTGCCCTGTGTCACGCTGCCGGAGCCCACGCTGATCAGCATATCCGCGCTCGCTGCGCGCGCGGCATCGGCAGCGCGCGTCACCGCCGAAAGCGAGGTGTCTTTGTCCATTTCGTCAAACACACCGGCGCAGTTATCGCCGAGTATGCGTTTGATGCGCGCTATGAGTTCGGTCTTGCGCGACACGGTGCGTCCGCACACGATGAAGGCGCGTTTGGTGCGCTGGCGCTTCAATTCCGCCGGCAAATTCTCCAGAGCGTCCTGGCCGCTGTAAAGGCGCA
>JANMXV010000424.1:0-2801 GCA_031381325.1 Betaproteobacteria bacterium
GCGAAAACGTGTTCCCTGACAGTGGAACTTCAGACTAGGTTGCCCGCAACAATAAAAAATACAAGCGTGGCTTTGATCGTTGTGCCCATATTCATCATCCTTTGAGAAAGGCGCACCGGGTTGCGCCCAAGTAACGGGGGGGGGGGGGAATACGCGCTTATTCGATGCGGATATTCGCCGCCTTGATGACCTTAGCCCACTTGTCGCGATCACTGCGTATTACCGCGGCAAATTCGGCCGGGCTGCTGCTGGCAGTCGCTTCCATGCCGCCATTCAGGTAAATGGCTTTTACATCCGGCAGCGCCAGAATGCGCGCGACTTCCGCGTGCAGCTTTCTGATGACCGGCGCTGGAGTACCGGCGGGTGCGAGCAGTCCGTACCAGCCAATCACCTCGTAACCGGGAACGCCTGCCTCGCTGATGGTGGGAACCTCGGGCATGGCGGGGTCGCGTTTTGCGGTGCTGACCGCGAGCAGATGCAAGCGGCCCGACTTGATGTGCGGCAACACCCCACCGGCAGCGCCGATGACCATATCGATGCGCCCGGCAAGCAGATCGATCGTGTATTGCGGGCTGCCTTTGTACGGCACATGCACCAGTTCGACGCCGGCCATGGAGCGGAATAATTCTGCAGCGAGGTGCGGCAAGGCGCCTACGCCGGGCGTTCCGTAGCGGAGTTGTCCCGGTTTTGCCCGTGCGAGGTCGATCAATTCGCGCGCGGATTTCACCGGCAGGGACAAAGGCACCGTCAGCAGCAGGTTATTGGTGGCGGTGAGTGTGACGGCTGCGAAAGCACGCTGGCTGTCATACGGCAGGTTCTTGATCAGGCTCGGGTTGACAGTGTTCGGCCCGGTCGCGCCGATAAGCAGGGTATGGCCGTCCGCATTGGATTTCGCAACGATCTCGGCTGCGATGCTGCCGCCGGCGCCGGTGCGATTGTCGACCACCACCGGCTGGCCCCAGGCCTCGCTCAGCTTGGCGGCAAGCGGGCGCGCGACCTGATCAGTGGTGCTGCCGGCGGAGAAGGGCGTGAGGATACGCATCGGCCTCTGCGGAAATTCGGCTGCCACGCTTTGCGCGAGTGAAGCTGCAGCGCAAATAATGGCCAGACTCGACAAGCGAATGGATGCGCGCACGATTTTCGACACTATGTCTCCTGTCAGAGTTTACACCGCGTACAACGCACGCGCCGCCATATAAATGCCCAGCACCAACAGCGCCGTAAAAAACCAGCGTCGAAATACGTCTTGCTGCAACCGATTACGCAAATGCTGTCCCAGGAACATGCCGCCCAGCGCGGGCAGCAGCGCGAACAGGGAGTTCGCGGCAACGGTCAGCTCAAATTGCCCCTTCATCAGCAACCCAGCCGCGAGCGCTAGGGTTGATATGGTGAACGAAAGCCCCAGCGTTTGAATAAGGTCTTCTTTACTCAGCCCCAGCGAATTGAAATACGGTACTGCGGGAATGACAAAGATGCCGGTCGCGCCCGTGAGTATGCCCGTGAGCAAACCCACTAACGGCGAGAGCCAGGGCTCATAACGCGCGGGGATGGTGAAGCGCACGGCGCGCAGCCCCACAATGCCATAGGCCGCCAGGACGATGCCCAGGGTTACGGTCGCCGCCGCGCCGCCGCTGCCGGTGAGCAGACTGATTCCCGCGAACGTACCCAAAACTATTGCGATCATCATCACGGCGAAACGTTTAATCAGCGCCGCAAAACTCGGCCCCGCGAGCAACTGCCACAAGTTCGTCGCCAGCGAAGGAATAACCAGCAACGCCGCAGCCTGCACCGGCGGCATCGCCAGCGACAACAAGCCCATCGCCACCGTGGGCAAACCCATGCCGATGACGCCTTTGACCCATCCGGCGAGCAGAAAGGTGAGGGTGATGATCAGAATTGAGAGGGTGGCGTCGGGCATCGTCAGGCTGCGAATGTCGTTCCCATCCGCGCGGGAACGACAGGCTTGGCGTCTTTCGCGACAAGGTTGCTCATGCTCATTTTTCAATGACCTCAACCTGCTCATGCTTTAACATGCTCACCAGCGTCATCAACGGCAAACCGATCAACGCGGTGGGATCGTCGCTTTCGATTTTGTGTACCAGTACGACGCCGAGACTCTCGATTTTCGCGCTGCCGGCGCAGTCGTAGGGCTGTTCCAGTTGCAGGTAGCGCTCGATTTGGGCATCGCTAAGTTCGCGAAAATGCACGGTGGTCGGAACGTCGACAAGTTGGTGTCTGCCGCTGGCGGCATCGAGCAGGCATAGCGCCGTATGAAATACCACGCGCTTACCACGCATTGTGCGTAGCTGACAAACGGCATTGTCGTGGGTGCCGGGTTTGCCCAGCGCTGCGCCGTTGAGATCGGCGACCTGGTCCGAGCCTATCACCAGCGCGTGCGGATGCAGGGCTGCGACCGCCTGTGCTTTAACCAAGGCCAGCCGCAAGGCGGTGGCGGCGGGCAGCTCACCGGCTCGGGGCGTTTCGTCGATGTCCGGCGCAACCGAGGTGAAGGGCAGTTGCAGGCGTTGGAGCAGGTCACGCCGGTAAACAGACGACGAGGCCAGTATCAGCGGGCGTTCAAGCATGATTTTGGATGCTTCGAAATCATCTAAGTACCTGCTTTTTATAGATATTCCGAATTGTTTCTTTGACAAATGGCCATAGAAATACTATTATTAACGGTTTATGTGTGCTGCGGGCGCGCTGTGCCTGTTTTTGGTCATGCTGGTTAAACTCATCGTCGTTGACAGTCTTAAGCTGGTGCATGATCGGCAGCGGCTGGCGGGCGCAATAGCGGTTGC
>JANMXV010000479.1:0-1743 GCA_031381325.1 Betaproteobacteria bacterium
TGACCTTGACGCCGAGGCTCTGCGCGAACGTCTGCATGACCTGTTCAGCTTCGTTGAGCCGCAACAGCCCGTTATCGACAAATACGCAGGTAAGTTGATCGCCGATGGCCTTGTGAATCAGCGCCGCAGCCACCGATGAATCGACGCCGCCAGACAATCCCAGAATGACTTCTTCGTTGCCAACGTCGGCGCGTATGCGGCTCACTGCCTCATCGATGTAATCGGGCATGTTCCAGTCGCCCGACAGTCCGCAAATGACATGCACGAAACGTTCAAGTATCGCCTTGCCCTGCGAGGTGTGGGTGACTTCCGGGTGAAACTGCACGGCGTAGAACTTGCGCGACTCATCCGCCATACCTGCGATCGGGCATGCGGCGTTGCTGGCGATGGCTTTGAAGCCATCGGGCATCGCATCGACTTTGTCGCCGTGGCTCATCCACACGTCAAGCAAGCCGTGGCCCTCGGCATTTGTGCGATCCTGGATATCCTTGAACAATGCCGAATGACCGCGCGCGCGCACTTCGGCGTAACCGAACTCGCGCACTTTGCCTGGCGTAACTTTGCCGCCCAACTGTTCCGCCATCGCCTGCATGCCATAGCAAATGCCCAACACCGGTACGCCCAATTTCCAAACGATATCCGGCGCACGCGGCGCATCGCCTTCCCACACGGAATTTGGTCCGCCCGAAAGTATCACCCCGCTGGGATTGAACTCACGTACAAATTCTTCAGTAATATCAAACGGATGCAGTTCGCAATAGACTTTCGCTTCGCGCACGCGGCGTGCGATCAATTGTGAATACTGAGCGCCGAAATCGAGGATGAGGATTTTTTGGTGCATCTTGAAAACCGTGAAGGGGTAAAGGAGTGAAGACGTGAATGGGGTACCCCGCGCGGTGGGTGAAGTACCCCTTTCACGTCTTCACTCCTTCACTTCTTCACCAATTTGCCCTTTACTCCACACGATAGTTAGGCGCTTCCTTGGTCATTTGCACGTCATGCACGTGTGATTCGCGTATGCCCGCCGCAGTGATTTCTACGAATTCTGCTTTACGGCGCATTTCGTCTATGCTGGCGCACCCAACGTAGCCCATGCTCGCGCGCAAGCCGCCCATCAATTGGTGTATCAACGGTACCACGCCGCCTTTGTAGGGTACGCGGCCTTCAACACCCTCAGGGACGAGCTTTTCGGTATCCAGTTCGTCGACTTCCTGGAAATAGCGATCTGCCGATCCTTGCTGCATCGCTCCCAGTGAACCCATGCCGCGATAGGCTTTATAGGAGCGCCCTTGATACAACTCAATCTCGCCGGGGGACTCTTCGGTGCCGCCAAATAAGCTCCCGATCATCACCGCGTAACCGCCCGCGGCAAGCGCTTTGGCGATGTCGCCCGAATAACGTATGCCGCCGTCGGCAATCAGCGGTATGTTCATTCTGGCCAGCGCCCTGGCCACATTATCGATAGCCGAAATCTGCGGCACACCGACGCCCGCGACGATGCGCGTGGTGCAGATCGAACCGGGCCCGATGCCGACTTTGACACCATCCGCACCGTTGTCGGCCAGCGCCTTGGCGGCTGCGGCAGTGGCAATGTTGCCGCCTATCACCTGCGTGCGCGGGTAGGTGCGCTTGACCCATTTCACGCGTTTTAACACGCCCGATGAATGACCATGCGCGGTGTCCACCACAATCACATCCACGCCGGCGTCGATCAAAAACTCTACCCGTTCTTCGGTGCCCTCG
>JANMXV010000519.1:0-3031 GCA_031381325.1 Betaproteobacteria bacterium
GCCTGCTTGACGGCGTTTTCCACGGAGAACGGCCGGGGCTCGACCGCCAGCATCCCGGCGTCGATGCGCGCCAGGTCGACCACTTCGTTGACCAGTCGCAGCAGGCGCTCGGTTCCTTTCTGAAAAATCGCGATCAGGCGCTCCTGTCTGGCGGTGAGCGGATCGGAACTCCGCGCTTCGAGCAGACGGGCGGCCTCCTGCATGGCGTTCAGCGGCGAACGCAGCTCGTGCGATACGGTAGCGTAAAAAGTTTCCTTCATCCTGTCGATCTCGCGCAGGCGCGCCGCCATGCTGTTGAACGATTTCGCCAGCTCACCGATTTCGTCGCGCGTATCGACGGAAAGCGGGTGGTGGAACTCGCCTGCCGCAACGGCTCGGGTCGCATCCGATAAGCGGCGCAGCGACCGCGTCACGCGTAATGCAATCACGGCGGTGCCTGCGAGCGCCGCTGCGACCGCCAATATCATAGCGGTGATGACGGCTTTCCAGGTGCGGCTTCTGAGCGTCTCGACCCCGGCTCGGGCACGCTCGAGCGCAGCGGCCGCTTCGCTCTGCTTTTGATCGAGCGTGTCGCGGGTGAGTGCAGCGAGACGCTCGAGATCGGCGGCCACGCGATCGACCAGCGGCTGAGCTTCACCGAGCAGCAGTTTCTCGGCGCCCTTGATATCACCCCCGCTGCGCAGGGTGCGCGCTTTGCCGACCGCGGCCTGATAACTGCCGAAATCCGCAACAGCCTTCTCCAGCAAAGCCTTTTCCTCCCCGCTCGTTATCAGACGCTCGAGCTGACGCAGATCCTCTGTAATGCGCATCACGCCCGCGCTCGAAGCGGCAGCGTATTCGGGATCGCTGAAAACGAGGCTGCGCATGTCCACACGCTTCGCGACCAGTACCGCCTCGCGCAATGATACGGCGCTGCGCAGCGCCTCCGCGCCGGTAACGGTGACGCCGGGATCGTCAGCGATGGAAAGCTTCGCAACCTCGTTCAGGCTCCAGGCGGCAATGCCTGCCAGCACCAGAATCACCATGGAGTACGCGAGAAAAAATTTAACTGCTAGCCGCATGGCCTCGTCCTGTCATGCACAATTCCCGATGACTGCGTATGGCTTTAAACTCCCTTTTTCACGAACGGGCAATCTATCCCCCGGCCAGCGAACAGTCAACCGCGTGAATTTTCGTCACAACTTGCCTTCCCTGCTCAATGGCGTACGCTGCAGGCTCTGTTTGGCAAGAGGGCTATTAGTTGTAGCGCAGCCCCCGTTTTTTTTCCTGATTTACGGTAAAGTTACACTGTCATGGACTTCAGCTTCTTAAATCAGCCCGCCTTTTCAGGCGGCGGCGTCTATCTCGACTGGATACTCTCCGGCATCAAGTGGACGCTGCTGGTGTCGATCCTCGCGTGGATCATCGCTTTTAGCGTGGGCTCGGTGCTGGGCGTATTGCGCACCACGCCGTTGCCGTGGCTGCGCATCCCCGCGACGATTTACGTCGAAGCCTTTCGCAATGTGCCACTGCTGGTGCAGATGTTCATCTGGTATTTCGTGTTGCCGGAAATCGTGCCCAAGGTAGCCGGCGAGTGGCTGAAAACCAAAATGCCGATGCCGGAGTTCACCAACGCTGTACTGTGCCTGGGCTTTTACACCGCATCGCGCGTAGCCGAGCAGGTGCGCTCCGGCATCGAGTCGATTCCCAGGGGGCAAACCGACGCTGCGCTGGCAATGGGGCTCACGCTGCCGCAGGCCTACCGCCACGTGCTGCTGCCAATGGGTTACCGCATTGTGATTCCGCCACTCACCACCGAATTCCTCACCATCTTCAAAAACTCATCCATAGCACTGACTATCGGTGTGCTAGAACTCACCGCACAGGCGCGGCAGATTTCCGAATACACCTTCCGCACCTTCGAGGCGTTCTCCCTCGCCACCGTGGTCTACGTCATCATCACCCTCACCGTAGCGTTCATCATGCGCTGGCTGGAAACAACAGTGCGCGTGCCAGGCTATATCGGCGCGCAGGATAAGTAAGACGATGTTCCATCGAGTACTGCGCATCAGCGCCCATAATCTCCCCTCTCCCCCCGGGAGAGGGGGTGAGGGAAACTACAGATCACCTGCTAAGGCAATCGCCGGCGGTGAGGGATAGATGTTCTCCAGCTTCGACTTCGACGTCATCCAGCGCTCGCTACCCTTCCTGTGGCAGGGCATGATATTTTCGTTGGGGCTGACACTGCTGGCGATGCTCGGCGGCATCATCCTCGGCACGCTGCTTGCACTGATGCGCCTGTCGCCCTACAAAATCATCAGTATGCCTGCCGGCGGCTACGTCAACCTGCTGCGCGCCACGCCGCTGATCCTGGTGATCTTCTGGTTTTACTTTCTGTTGCCCATCGCCATGAAAAAAATCACCGGCAATCCGTATGCCACCGGACTCGGCCCGTTCTATTCCGCGCTGATCACCTTTACGCTGTTCGAAGCGGCTTACTACTGTGAGATCATCCGCGCCGGCATACAGAGCGTGCCGCGCGGACAGTTGAGTGCCGCCTACGCGTTGGGGCTCAACTACAGGCAGGCGATGGCGCTGGTGGTGCTGCCGCAGGCGTTCCGCAACATGGTTCCCATACTGCTCACGCAAAGCATCATCCTGTTTCAGGATACTTCGCTGGTGTACGTCGTAGGCCTCACCGACTTCATGGGCGCGGCCACCAAGACGGCGCAGCGCGACGGGCGGCTGGTCGAGATGTATCTGTTCGCTGCGCTGGTCTATTTCATCATGTGCTATGGCGCGTCGTACATGGTGAAACAATTGCAGACACGCTACAACGTCGGACGCAACTGAATATTCGGCAAATGGTCATCAGACCGTTTTGCCGTTAATACCTCCCCTCTCCCATCGGGAGGGGCCGGGGGTGAGGGAACAAAATGATCGAAATCAAGAACATCAGCAAATGGTACGGCAGCTTCCAGGTATTGAAGAACTCACCACGCGCGTAGCCAAAGGCGAAGTCGTCGTCGTATGCGGCCCCTCGGGCTCCGGC
>JANMXV010000520.1:0-12705 GCA_031381325.1 Betaproteobacteria bacterium
GGAACCGTGCGCCAGCCCTCGCCACAAGCCGCGACGTACGGATAGTAAGCCCGTGCCGAATCGCAATAATACCAAACGCCCGGCGCCGGTTGCGCGGGATTGCCCTGGGGGTCGGCGCTATATTGCGATTGCACTTGCTGCGGCTGTTGCGGGGTTTGTGCCTGCCAGATGGCGTCATCGGGCGGGGCCGCAACCGCATAGCCGTTGGAGGTTGACGTGTAATAGACCTCATTGGCGTAGTAATACGGTACGCCGCCCACCCACACCGTGGTGTAGCCCGCAGGCAACACCGGGACAATCAGTCCCAGCGGGGGCCTCACCACCCTATAGCGCCCGCCGTTCAGATGAAACCATACGCCCGATTGAAAGAAATAGCGACCGCCGCGATAGTTGACGGAAATATGTCCCGACGGCAGCACCGGCACGGCGTAGCCGACCGCAGGATAGTAGTGATTGTGATTGTAGCGGTTGTCCCAACGCCAATGCTGGGTTTGCAAGCGCGCATGATCACGCTCGTATTCGCGCACTGTGGGGCGATCCTGCCCTGCTACCGGCGCGGCGAAAAAAAGCGCGGCTGTAATAAACGTTACCGCCAACACCATCGCTGCGCTGCGAACTACGCTCGATATTTTCATGGGTGCCGCCTGTCTGGTTTTGTCGGTGGGTCTATTGTAATACCCGCGGCCTTCACCCGCGCCGCGCTGCCTTGATGCCTTGCGCGAGTTCATACACTGCCATGGCGTAATTGGTGCTGCGGTTGTAGCGCGTGATGACGTAAAAGTTTTTGAACCCGAACCAGTATTGCATGCCGTTTTCGGTTTCCAGCGGCAGCAGTGCAGCGAGCGCTTCGTCGCTCACGGCTGCGGTGGGTTGTATGCCCAGCTTGCGGAATTCACCTATCGGTGTTTTCGGCGTGATGTCATCGGTGAGGGCGGCGTCCGGTGTCGCGTTGACGCGCGCGCGCACCACCACCACTGCGCCCGGCTGCCACTCGTGCAGCATGTAGTAATTGGCGACGCTGCCAATGACATCGGGCACGCTGCTCCACAGGTTGCGCTTGCCATCGCCGTCGAAATCGACTGCAAATTTTCGATAGCTGCTGGGCATGAACTGCGGCATGCCCATGGCGCCTGCATACGAACCACGCAGGCCCGCCAAATCCAGCGACGTTTCTTTACCCATCAACACAAACTGTTCGAGCTCGTCGCGAAAGAATTCCGCGCGCTTGGGATAGTCAAACGCGAGCGTAGCCAGCGCATCGAGTATTCTGAAGTTGCCGGTGTAGCCGCCGTAGTGTGTTTCAATGCCGATGGTGGCGGTGATGATTTCTTCGGGCACGCCGTATTCGCGCGTAGCGCGTGCGAGGGTGGCTGCATGCTGCAACCAGAACTTCGCCCCGCCGTTGATATGCACGGCATCAACGTGATTCTTGCGGAATTCGTACCAGGGCCGCGATGTCGAAGGCGCATTCATGGCGCGGATAATCGATGGCTGCGGCCTGATCTGCGCGAACAGCCGGCGCAAGGCCGCGCGCTCAAGCCCGTGCTTGGCGACCATTTCCTCTATGAAAGATTCGTGCTCGATGCGCAGGGCCTGCTGCGCGCGCAGCGGCGTTGCCGCCATCAGCGATGCGGCGGCAAGTCTCGTCATATTCCGTAAAAATTTTCTTCGAATCAACGCGTTAAATTTTTCAGGCACGTCCGGCGCTGTCCCCAATGTTCAAGTCCTCGGCATATGCGCCTGACGGATAGTGAAACGGCACCGGCCCGTCGGGCTGGCCGCGAATGAATTGATGCACGAAGGGATCGTTGGACACTTTCACCGCCCCGGTCGCGCCCTCGGCCGCGATCACGCCGTCGGCAATGAAGTAAACGTAATCGACGATCTTGAGCGCTTCCTGCGCGTCGTACGACACCACGATGGCGGTCACACCCAGAGCGTCGTTCAACTTGCGAATCAGGTTGCCCACCACGTTGCACGAAATCGGATCCAGCCCCGCGAAAGGTTCGTCATACATGATCAGCGCGGGATCGAGCGCGATCGCACGCGCCAGCCCGACGCGGCGCGTCATGCCCCCCGACAGCTCGGAGGGCATCAAATCCGCCGCGCCACGCAAGCCCACCGCGTTCAATTTCAGCAGCACCAGGTCTTGTATCAGCGATTCCGGCAGATGCGTTTTTTCGCGCATCGGAAACGCGAGGTTGTCGAACACCGACATATCGGTGAACAACCCGTTTTGCTGAAACTGCATGCCGATCTTGCGGCGCAGCTCGTAGAGTGCGTCGTGACCGAGTTGGTGTACGTCCTGCCCCATCACCTTGCACACCCCGCGCGTGGGATGCAACTGGCCGCCGATCAATCGCAGCAGCGTGGATTTGCCGCTGCCGCTGCCCCCCATGATGCCCACCACCTGCCCGCGCGGAATGGTGAGATTCACGCTTTTGAAGATCTCGCGCGTTGGATACGAAAACGCGAGGCCGGTGATTTCGACGATGTGTTCGCTGGATTCGATGACCATGAGGGCAAGTGGGTACGCGAAAATAGCAGTTTAACTCAAAGCACCGTGTTACTACGTGATCAACGGTGCAGGGATCAGACTGCGCATGTCACCGATTGCGTCGATTGGTGGAACACATGCCTTATCATAGCCGCAATGCGCAACTTCAGCCGCTTCATGCAACCCGCCCGACAAAGCCCGCACCATGCAAATCATGAACGAACAAAAAATACTCGCCTACCAACTAAGCCTGCCCGTACGCTGGGCCGATATGGACGTCAATGCGCACGTGAACAACACGCGCTTCTTCACCTATTTTGAATCTGCGCGTCTGGCGTGGCTGGAATCCGTGTGCGCACGCGATCGGCGCAATGGGCAAGGCCCCGTGGTCGTGCAGGCCAGTTGCAATTATCACCGGCCGATAGCGTATCCGGAAACGCTACAGGTGCGCTTGTACGCCGGCGTGCCGGGCCGTTCAAGCTTTTCCACGTACTACGATTTGTTTTCCAGCGCCGATGATTCGATCAAATACGCTGACGGACAGGCAGTGATGGTGTGGGTAGATCGCGTTACGGGAAAAGCGCAGCCGTTGCCGGATTTCGTGCGTGCGCTACTGGCGCCCGTTCATCCTCAGCAATAAATTTGCTGTAATAACGATTCGTTAGATATTTATCTCGCGCGATGCGCCGTGTCCGCTCGCGTGATTGCCATTGGCACGGCGCAAATGCGGGTGTCTAACAGCGGCACGGGGAATTTTCACGGAAATCGCCGCAAGAATGCGGCAAAGGAACCGGCGCAACGCCGGTTCCTTATTGCTTGACGGGCGTAGGGCAGGAGTTCTCAGGCTCGATTCATGTGCTTGAGAAACATGCCTCGACCACTCAAACTAACTCAGTCCTTTGCTGGCGGCGGTGCTGTGTATTTCGCGTCGCCGAAGGCAAGAATCGGAAAAAACACAATACCCAGTAACATCAGGCCAATCGCAAACCCGGTGCTTTTTCCAAACACCTTCGCGAGTTCCAAAGACATCAGAATGAGGACGATAAAATTCACAATCGGGATTATCAAACCGATGATCCACCACACCGGCTTCCCGATAATCTTAAGCAACACAACAATGTTATAAATCGGGACAATCGCAGCCCAACCTGGCTGACCGGCCTTGGTAAAAACTTTCCACATACTCACGATCAACAAAACTATTATGGCAAGGTAGACCAAGCCCACTACCGTTCCAACGCTGCCAGCAGCTTCTGCGTCCATGTTTATCTCCCTTTTTGTGTGTAGGCGCCTAGTATATCCCGACTCAGGGACACGCATGCAAGAATCTCGTTGCGTGCTTCCGCTACCAGCAGCGTAATGTTTCGCGTAGTAACGGGATCAGCCATCACGACGTATTCCGCCGTCAGTTTTAATTATATTTTCACATAAAAATCAAATAGTTACTGTGATGAGCACACTCGAACGCGCAATCGCCATAGCCGCAACCGCGCCTGCCGGCCAGCGCGACAAAGCTAACGCGCCCTACATTCTGCATCCGCTACGCGTCATGCTGCGCGCCGCCTCCGAATCCGAGTGCATCACCGCGCTACTGCACGACGTTGTGGAAGACTGCGCAGGCTGGTGGTTTGAGCGGCTTCTGGAAGAAGGCTCCGCGGATATCATCGATGCCCTCAAATCTGTGACCAAGCGCGAAGCCGAAGCCTACGAAGACTTCGTCAGGCGCGCCTGCGAAAACTCCATCGACCGCCGCGTCAAACGCTCTGATTTGCACGACAATTGCCACCTGTCACGCATCAGCAACCCCACGGCAAATGATCACGAACGTATTGTGCGTTACCGTCGCGCGATTGCTTATATCGAATCTCTGCCTTAATCCGGTGTTGCAGCCGATGCCCCCACGTTTTCATAAAGTGTAGTATTCTGAAACTATGCTCCAAGGGGAGCGTCCATTCAGGGAGAAATCATGAGCGAGAACCCGCAAGAAACCCCGCAAGTAGCGCCGCAAACAGCGCCGCAATATTCCAAGGATGAGCAGCAATGGGCGATGATCTGCCACCTCTCCGCGTTGGCCGGATTCGTCATCCCGTTCGGCAACATCATTGGTCCGCTGGTGGTGTGGCTGATCAAAAAGGACACCATGCCGCTGGTGGATCAGCACGGCAAAGAGGCGCTCAATTTTCAGATCACGGTGATGATCGCGGTATTCGTGTGCATCCTGTTAATGTTCGTGGTGATCGGGATCTTCCTGATAGTTGTTGTCGGCCTCGGCGCGCTGGTCTTGACCATCGTAGCTGCGGTCAAGGTCGCGAACGGCGAGCTCGACTACAAATATCCGTTCACCCTTCGGCTGATCAAGTAATACCAATGAAAGGTTGGGTTTGGCTTTATTGAAATAACGCCAAATCCATTTCCTGCGGCAACAAAGTTGGCAGGTACAAATCGGAAGGTAACGGAGCCGGGGAAATTGATGCACGTCTGCTTGAAAACCGCAGCAGTGATGATGGTGCTGTTCAGTGTGGTGGCGGGAACCTGCGCCATGGCTCAGACCTATCCGTCGCGTCCGATCCGCATGATTGTCCCGTATCCGCCGGGAGGATCCACCGACCCGACCGGGCGTGCGTTAGCACAATGGCTTTCCGAGAAGTTCGGGCAGACGGTGGTCGTCGACAACCGCGGTGGCGCAGGATCGACCATTGGGCATGCGCTGGGCGCGCAGGCCAACCCTGACGGATACACCCTGCTATTGGGCACCTCCGGCGGCCTGGTGGTCGGGCCGGCCTATGGCACGAAGGTAGCGTATGACCCGGTGAAAGACTTCGCGCCGATCGGGCTCGCTGTCGATGTACCGTTCGTGCTTGCGATTCATCCGGCGGTGCCCGCGAAATCCGTCAAGGAATTCATTGCCATGGGCAAAGCGCAGCCGGGCAAAATCAATTTCGGTTCGCCCGGCGCCGGCACACCGAATCACCTCGGGATGGAACTGCTCAATGCGCTGGCCGGCACCCGGTTTGTGCATGTGCCGTACAAGGGCGGCGGTTTGGCGCTGCTCGACCTCATGAGCGGTCGCATCGAAGCGCTGTTCGGCGGCATCCCCTATGTCGCGCCCGCGCTGCAAAGCGGCAAGGCGAGAGTGATCGCGACCGGACATCTCACGCGGGTACGCTCGATGCCGGACGTTCCCGCAATTGCCGAAATGCTGCCCGGCTTTACCAATACGACGTGGTACGGCCTGCTCGCGCCGGCGGGTACGCCGCAGCCGATCATCAACAAGATCAATGCCGAGATGAAAGTCGCGCTCGCCAACGCCGAATTCCGCAAGAACCTGGAAGCACTGGGACTGGAGCCGATCAGCAGCACGCCGGCAGAGTTGGGCAACCGCATAAAAACCGAACTGGCGCGCTGGACCAAGGTGATCAAGGACGCAGGGGTTGGGGAAAAGTAGCGTGCTCCGACGAGACGTTGGCGATGACTGTCAGAGTGCGGTACGCGCTGTGAACGGACTGCGGACGGTGGGCCGGCCGGCAACGCCTGTGTGCAACACCGAAGGGCGGAGATGGTGAAGCTCAACATTCTGCGGCTAACCGCTGTGCTCATGGGTGTTCGATCCTTGCGTAGATAAAATCGGGATGCCGCGCACGCCATCGGCGCTTAAGCGCTTGCCCGAATCGGAAAGAAGTTAAAAATTTCATAATTGTGGCGCTCGACTCGAGTGTTCAGTGTAAGCGATATGGGATCATCGCTTGGATCAAACACAGCACATCTGGCGTGACATAAAACCTGGATCGCTCTCGCGCGCGCCAACGAAAAATGCGTGGCTTCAAAGCCGCCCACACGGCGTCGAACGTGCGGCCAATTCCGGTAAAAGTGTCCGGTAACTTCTAAGCCGCCTACCTGGCGGCGAACATTAGGTGAGCTTCGCGCGCATACGAATTCTGCTTCTAAGCCGCCTACCTGGCGGCGAACGGACGCACGTCACTATAATGCGGTTTCCTAAATTAGATGACAGAGCAATTGAATCGGAGACAAAGGCAATCTTTACACGCATGGTGTCCTCCGATCTGCGTAGCAACCTCTGGATGGCGCTGGACACGTATACAAAGTCGCCGCTGCGTGACAATGACAGCGGGCAACGCATCGAATTGACGCTGCTCGACGATCCTGCTGACGGTCAATGGTTTGACTTCAAAGAGGAGAACTCAAGAGACAAACCGTCATCGAGAAAAATTGGAGGTATGGACCCACCCGAACCCTCGGCTTGGCTGTCAAAGCCTGATCAGGACTTGACAGAACTAGCTCACACGATTGGGGTAGATGTGAAACTGGCAATGACCGTTTCGGTACGGGCCAAGCATGTAGACGATGTTGCCCGGCATCCGTCGTTCGGATTTTATCCGGCACGATGAAGTAATCTTGCTCTTACTGAGCGCGCCTCTGCGCAATAGGGTGGATCACGCTCATGCGTACTGATTCACGCCTAATTTGCCCGAATGCCCGCATCGCGAACCAGCTTGCCCCACTTCACTGTTTCTGTTTTCAGATAGGCAGTGAACTCGTCGGGCGGGCTGCCGACCGGATCAAGCCCCATCGCCAGCAAGCGCTCCTTCGTTTCCGGATGCGCGGCAGTCTTGGCGATTTCGCCGTAGAGTTTCATCACGATTTCTTTCGGCGTTCCGGCCGGTGCGAACAGGCTGTACCATTGATCGACGGCAAATCCGGGAATCGCCGCCTCGGCTATCGTAGGCAGTTCCGGCACCGACGGCGAACGTTTGGCGCTGGCCACCGCCAGCGCGCGCAGCCGGCCAGATCGGACATTCGGCATAGTCGAAATCGCGCTCGCCACGGTGACCGACACGCGCCCGCCCACCAGATCGGTGATACTCGGCGCGGTGCCTTTGTAAGGGATATGCACCATACTCACGCCGGCCATGCGGTTGATCAACTCCAGCGACAGATGTTGTCCGCTGCCGGTGCCGGAAGACGAAAACAGAATCTGATCCGGACGCGCTTTGGCAAACGCGATCAGTTCTTTCACATTCTTCACCGGCAGCGAAGGATGCACCGCCAGCACGCTGGGCGATTGCACGAATAGCGAAACCGGCGCGAAATCCTTGACGCCGTCGTAGCTTAATTTATACAGCGCGGGCGTGATGGCGTGGCCCATAGACGACATCAACAGGGTATAGCCATCGGGTGCCGCACGCGCAACCAGCTCTGTAGCAATGGTGCCGCCGGCGCCGGGCCGGTTTTCGGAGACAACCTGCTGGCCCCAGGCATCGGTGAATCTCTGACCGAGCAACCTTCCCGCGGTATCCACGCCGCCGCCGGGCGCCAGCGCAATGATGATCCGTATCGGTTTGGCAGGGTAAGCCTGTGCTGAGCCTGCCGCAGGGGCCTGCGCCCAACACACGCCGATGGACGCGGCAAGCCATGCGCAGACATGCAATAAGTTATTGATTTTATTGATATTTTTATACATGATATTTTTCCTCATTACGCAATTCAGACGCCAGCGGCGCCATGCACGCATCATAACCATAAACCCAAGCCGGGTCGGTCTCACCCTTCAACCAGGTGTTGTTGCTGGATTGTGTTTGTATCTGCGAAGTGCGCGGCTTACGCGTGGCTTCATAACGTTTGAAGGCGGCGGCCAAATCGTGCGCCCCCGCATCCACGCCTTCCAGACAACGGCTTAACACCATTGCATCTTCCAATGCGGAAGCGGCGCCCTGCGCCATGTACGGCGTCATCGGATGACACGCATCACCCAGCAGCACCACGCAGCCCTCGCCCCAACGCGGCAGCGGATCGCGCTCGAACAGTGCCCACTTGTGTATTTCGGTTGCGGCATTGAGCACCGCCTGCACTTCGGCATGAAACCCCGCGAAGCTCGCGCGCAGCGCTTCAAGATCACCTGTGGCCGACCACGACTCCGGCGTCAGCCATTCAGCTTTTTCCGGCTGGCTGGTAACAAAATAAATCTCGTCGCACGCCGCAGTCACCGGGTAAATGACCATGTGCCTATCCACCCCCCACCATTTGGTGCGCACGGCAGGCACGTGCATGCCACCCATGCGCTCCGCTTTAAACGTGGTGCGATAAGCGACCTTGCCGGTGAAGTGCGCGTGCTCCGGGCCGAGCAGGATTTCGCGCACCAGCGAGTGTACGCCGTCGGCGGCAATTACCGCGTCGGCGGTTGCGCACGTGCCATCGGCAAACGTCAAGGTCACGCCGCGCGTGTTTTTCCCGCCCTGCTCAAGACCCGTCAGCTTGCGATTCATTTCGACGATACCGGCCGGCACCACCGAGGCTATGGCCGCATGCAGATCGGCCCGATGCAGAAAAAAATACGGCGCGCCGAATTTCGCTTCCACCGCATCGCCCAGCGGCAAATCACTGGTAATTTCACCGCTGTCCCACACGCGGCTGATCGCGCGTTCAGAGCGAAAAGCCGTGCGGCGTAAAAAGTCTTCGACACCCAGCGCGCGCAATACCTTCACTGCGTTGGGCGCCATCTGTATGCCCGCGCCCACGCGCGCGAACGCCGGCGCCTGCTCATACACACGCACGGCCATGCCCCGGCGCGCCAGCAAGGCCGCGGTTGCGAGGCCGCCTATGCCTGCACCGATGATGGCTATGGTTGGAAATTTTTGTAGTATGGTCATGCCTAATCGAAGCTGATTTTCGCGCTTTCGATCACCTTGCGCCACTTCGGAATCTCGGCACGGATGTGCGCGGCGAACTCGTCAGGCGTGGTGCCGATAAGATTGACCGCCGCAAGCCTTTCGCGCATCAGCGGTTGCGCCAGAGCTTTGGTAATTTCCTGAGACAGACGGCCCACAATCGGCGCCGCTGTTGCAGACGGCGCGACTATGCCAAACCAGATCGTCGATTCATAGCCCGGCACGCCGGCTTGCTGCATGGTTGGCAATTCGGGCGCGGCAGGCGCGCGCCGCGCGCTGCTCACGGCCAGCGCGCGCACCATGCCGTCTTTCGCGTAATTGATACCCGCGCCCTCGAACATCATGTCCACATGGCCGCCGATGACGTCGATCATCGCCGGCCCCGCGCCCTTGTACGGCACATGCACAATATCGCCGCCGATCAGAAATTTGAACAATTCACCCGCGAGATGATTGGATGATCCCGGCCCGCCCGAAGCAAACGTGAGCTTGCCCGGCCGCGCCCGCACCAGCGCAATCAACTCTTTCACCGAACGCGCGGGCACCACAGGGTTCACCACCAGATACAGCGGCGTGGAAAAACACAGCGACACCGGCGCAAAATCGCGCAGCGGGTGGTACGGCAAATTCTTCTGCGCACTGACGTTAATGGCAAGACTGGTAACGCTGCCGAAAAACAGCGTGTAGCCGTCAGGCGCGGACTTGACCGCAAGCTGCGCACCGATAATTTGGCTCGCGCCGGGGCGGTTCTCGACGATAAACGGTTGTCCCATTTGTTCTGCAAGGCTCGCACCTAATGCGCGCGGCAGCAGGTCGCCCAATCCGCCTGCGGGATACGGCACGATGATGCGCACAGGCTTCACCGGATAGGCCTGTCCTGATCCCTTCGACAGGCTCAGGACAGGCTCTGTCGAAGTGGCTGGTGATTGCGCGGCCGTGAACAGCGGTGCGCTTGCCATAGCAGCCAAAGCAGCCACGAGAGCGCTGCGCAGCCATCTGGGCGCAGACAAAATAAAACTCATAGCATTTGTTTTTATTGAACTTTTACTGCGGCTTAATTTTCGCCGCTGCCACCACCTTGCGCCACTTCTCGATGTCCCTGCGGATGTGTTCGGCATACTGCTCTGGCGTTGCACTAATCGGTTCCAGTCCGAGACCGGCATATCGCTCCTTGAGATCGGACGTCTGAGCGGCCTTCGCAACAGCAGCACTCAATTTGGCGATAATCTCGCGCGGCGTGCCCGCGGGCGCGACCAATCCGTAGCGCGCATCGACTTCAAAATCCGCGTAGCCGAGTTCAGCGAAAGTCGGCACATCGGGCAGGCCTCGCGCGCGTTTCGCGCTCGCCGTCGCCAGCGCACGCAGCTTGCCGGCCTTCACTTGAGGTATCGCCGGCGGCACCGAAATAAACATCACATCGATGTGGCCGCCGATCACATCGGCCATCGCCAAAATTGCACCCTTGTACGGCACGTGCAGCATGTCAATGCCCGTCGCGAGCTTGAGCATCTCGCCGCCCAGATGCAGCGATCCGCCGGTGCCCGACGAACCGTAAGTAAGCGCATTCCTGCGCGCCTTCGCCACTGCGATGAATTCCTTCAGCGTGCGCGCCGGTACCACCGGGTTCACCATGAAGGCAATATCGCTATTGGCGGTGAGACTGATCGGCGCGAAATCCTTGATGGTGTCGAACGGCAGCTTCGCAAACGTGTTGGGGTTTATGGTGAATCCCGAGGTGGTGGCGAGGAGCGTATAGCCATCGGGCGGCGACTTGGCCACTATTTCGGCGCCGATCACCCCATTGGCGCCGGCGCGATAGTCGATCACCACCGGCTGGCCCAGCATCTCGTGCAATTTCTGCGCTACCGGGCGCACCACCAGATCTGCAGGTCCGCCCGGCGCGAACCCCACCACGGTGCGGATCGGTTTCACCGGATACTCTTGCGCGCCAGCGACACCGCAACACAGTGCCGCAGCCACGCAAATCCCGCGCATACCAGGCGCACCGCGCATCAAGCAATCTCCGCGCGACCGTTGTTGAGCACCACTTTATCGCGTTCCACCACCACACAACGGAACGACACGACATTGCCGTTTTTCCACATTTCCGTGCGCAGCGTTTCGCCGGGATACACCGGTGAGGAGAATCGCACTTCCATACTTTTGAAACGTGCGGGCTCGTACTCGCACAACGTTTTCAGCAGTGCGTGACCCGCAACGCCCAGCGTACACAGGCCGTGCAATATGGGCTTGGGGAAACCCACTTTCAGCGCATGCGCAGGGTCGGCGTGCAACACGTTGTAATCGCCGGACAAACGGTAAATCAGCGCCGCCTGCGGCAAGGTCGGCAGATCGCAGGTGAACTGCGGCGGCGTATCCGGCACGACATGCGGTAGTCTTGCCGGTCCGATCGGTCCGCCGAAGCCGCCATCATCCCGGCAAAAACTGGTGGACACCAGCGTACTCAACAGATCGCCGGATTTTTTTTCATAGACCTTGCGCTCAGTGGCGATCACCGCGCCCCTGTTCCTGCCATTTTCGATCCCTTTGTCAATCACGCTTACCAGCTTGGGCACACCGACCAGCGTGCCTTCCACCGGCAACGCTTTGTGCAGCACCAGCGTCTGTTCCCCATGCACGGTTTTTGTGCCGAAACCGGTATCGGTTTTTCTGATCCACGCATGCGGTGCGGCAAGAATTACCGCCATGGTCGGTAATGCCGCCAGGTTTTTTTCGAAGACAAAGCGCAATTGCTTTTCGTCCATCGGATCGGCGCCAAGGCCGACGCCCAGCGCGTACAGCATGGTGTCGCGGGTGGTCAGTGTTTGCTCGACTTCCGGTATCTTGTATTGCAGCAGACGTTCGTAGCTGGCGTAATTGACGGCCATAGGTAATCCTTTCCTCGCACTTTGACAATTGAAAAAACGCCGCCGCTGATTGCGGCGACACTCGCAGATACGGCAAAATTTAGTATAGCATCGTTATTTGGCGATCCTGATTCCAGCCTGCATCACGCAGGGTAGAAGGTGCAGATGGCAGTCGGCGCCGCGCATAACGGGCATAGCAGTTACTCCAGGTTACAAAGCCTGCAGTCGATCAACAATGCGGCGATCAAGGGTGATCCCCGTGCCGCGCAGACGGCGTTGTTCCCGTTCCGCAAACGCACGCTCCGATGGAATACGAATCTCATCAACGCCCGGCTGCAACGGCGTCGCCTTGATTTGCGTTAGCAGCGTGGACAGGTAGTGCTTGAATTGCGGCAGCGGCATCAGCAGTTCGGGGTCGAACACGATAAACAAGAATCCGAAATCCGCTACCTTGCCGCCGGTGAGCGGCGTACCCGCAAGCAAGCCCATCGCCTGCGTCATCAACGACAGTCCGAACCCCTTGTGGCCGCCAAAGGTCAGAATGCTGCCCGCCAGCACCGCCACCGGATCGCGCGTCGGATGGCCTGCGGCGTCGATGGCTACACCTTCCGGCAACAACTGGTTCAGGCGTTTGGCGAGAACCACGTCGCCGTTATTG
>JANMXV010000534.1:0-1905 GCA_031381325.1 Betaproteobacteria bacterium
CAGAGGCGCAAAGGCGCAGAGGTAACGCAGAGAAGTTCAAAAGATTTTCTCTGCGGCAGTTCTCTGCGCCTTTGCGCCTCTGCGGTTGCTTTTTTTGCCATGCGAACCATCTGCCACTTCGTAAACCTGCGAGCGCGCGAAACGCCCGATGCGCCTTATGTGATCGCGCCGGAAACCGGTGCAACGCTGACCTACGCGCAATTGCAACGCGATTCGCTTCAACTCGCGGCATTTCTGTTAAATCACGGCTTACGCAAAGGCGACAAGGTCGCGCTGATGCTGCACAACAGCTATCAGACCGCGCGGCTGCTGATCGGCGTGATGTACGCGGGCTGCATGGTCGCGCCGCTCAACCTGCTGGCGCAGACCACGCAACTCAGCTACGTGCTCGACCACTCCGACAGCAAACTCGTATTCACCAGCGAAACACTCGCGCCGCGTGTGCGTGAAGCTTTGGCGCACGTAAGGCGCGACATTGAAGTCATCGTTATCGACCCCGATGCCGAAACAATTTTCGATGCGCAAGCCGAGGCCGCCCTGCCGGACGTTAGTGAAGACGACGATGCGCTGCTGATGTACACCTCCGGCACCACCGGCAAGCCCAAGGGCTGTGTGCTTACCAACTGCAGCGTCGTTGCCGGCGGCGAATTCACCAGTAGCGCGCATCAACTTAGGGCGCACGACCGCGTGCTGTGCGCACTGCCGCTCTATCACATCAACGGCCAGATCGTGACCACCGTAGCGCCCTTGGTACACGGCGGCAGCGTGGTAATGCCACACCGATTCAGCGCATCCAACTATTGGGAGTTGGCGGTTAAACACCAATGCACCTGGATCAACGTAGTACCGACGATCATCGCGTATCTGTTGAACGGCGATGACCCGCGCGAACGCGGACTCGACATCTCGCGCGTCAAATTCTGCCGCTCGGCCTCGGCGCCCTTGCCGCCGGAACAACATCGCGCATTTGAAGCAAAATTCGGCATCGGCATCATCGAAACCTTCGGCATGACCGAGACCAACGCGCCGTGCTTCACCAACCCTTACGATCCGGCCAAACGCAAAATCGGCAGCCCCGGACAAGCTTACGGCAACCAGGCCAAAGTCATCGATGCGCAGACTGGTCACGATCTGCCGGCAGGCGTACCCGGTGAGTTGATGATTCGCGGCGATAACGTGATGCAGAGCTACTACAAAGACCCGGACAACACGGCCAAGACGCTCGAAGCCGACGGCTGGATGCACACCGGCGACGTGGGCTATCTCGATGAAGACGGCTTCGTATTCGTCACCGGCCGCATCAAGGAACTCATCATCAAAGGCGGCGAAAACATTGCGCCGCGCGAAATCGACGAAGCGCTGCTCAAGCACCCGGCCGTGCTCGAAGCCGCCGCAGTCGGCATTCCCGACGCCAATTACGGTCAGGAAATCATGGCCTGCGTGGTGTTGAAACCCGGCGCGCGCTGCACGCTGGACGAACTCAACGCGTTTTCCCTCAACGAACTCGGCAAATACAAAACGCCAAAAATCATCAGGTTTGTGAATGATTTGCCCAAGGGGCCTTCGGGCAAGGTACAGCGGCTGAAGCTGCTTGAACCCTGAAATTATCCCGCGGGCCGGTCATTGCCATCTCCTGCGGTTAAAATCCATGTTGAATCAGAATATTTCCGTCACGGCCCGCGCGTACCGCCCAGCTCCGGAAACGCCGCTTCGCGCGCCGGACGCGCGGCTTTAAGCAGTTCGATCCGGCGGCGCATAGCTGCGATCTCGACTGTCTGGCTGGCAATGATGTCTTCCGCCAGCCGCCGCGTGGCCGGATCGCGGCCATGCACCAGCAGCAGGCGCGCCATTTCCACGGCGCCTTCGTGGTGCGGAATCATCATCGCAAGAAAATCCACGTCCGCG
>JANMXV010000532.1:0-6412 GCA_031381325.1 Betaproteobacteria bacterium
GCGCCTGCAACACCGGCGGCGGAAGCTTAACGCGCCTGCCGGTGCGCTTGTGAAGGAGTGAATATGTGAAGGCGTGAATGGGGTACCCCTTCACCCTTTCACTCCTTCACCCATTTACGAATGCATCTTTCCTGCGGCCCATTCAAGCTCCCGCTATCACGCCCGCTGATCATGGGCGTGATCAATGTCACCCCTGATTCGTTCTCGGACGGTGGTAAATTTATTCAATTAAAACAAGCAGTTGAACACGCAGAAGCCCTGATCGCCGCGGGTGCGGATTTGCTCGATGTCGGTGGCGAATCAACGCGCCCCGGTGCCGCGCCGGTGAGTCTCGATGAAGAACGCAGGCGGGTGCTGCCGGTGCTTGAAAAACTGGCGGGCGGCGCCGTTCCGATTTCGATAGACACGCAAAAACCGGCGCTGATGCGCGAGGCCGTGGCGGCAGGCGCGGCGATGGTGAACGATATAAACGGATTTCGTGCGCCCGGTGCGTTTGAAGCTGTGGCCGCCGGCAACGCCGCGATCTGCATTATGCACATGCAAGGCGAGCCGCGCAGCATGCAGCAGAATCCGAGCTATGGCGATGTCACGGCGGAGGTGCGGGACTATCTCGCGGCGCGGGTAAACGCAGCTGAGGCGGCGGGCATTTCGCGTGTACGCATTGTGATTGATCCGGGTTTCGGCTTTGGCAAGACGCTGGAGCATAATCTCGAATTGCTGCGCGGCTTGCGACATTTTCGTGGCATCGGCGGCGCATTGCTGGCCGGACTTTCGCGTAAATCCCTATTGGGCAAAATGACCGGACGCGATCCGGCGCAACGGCTGCACGCAAGCGTAGCCGCCGCGTTGATAGCCGTGCAGAATGGCGCGCAAATTGTACGCGTGCATGATGTGGCCGCGACGCGCGATGCGCTGGCAGTGCTGGCTGCAGTAGATCAGGATTTAGGATTGAAAATCAGGAATCAGGATTGAGGATTGAGGATTGAGTAACCCCTCCGCAGAGTTACTCAATCCTCAATCCTCAATCCTAAAAACTAAACCATGACTCGCAAATACTTCGGTACCGATGGCGTGCGCGGCAAGGTCGGCAAGGCGCCGATTACGCCGGATTTTGTAATGCGGCTGGGCTATGCCGCAGGCAAAGTGCTGGCGGCGCGCTCGCTAGAGGGCGAAAAGCCGACCGTTTTGATCGGCAAGGACACGCGTGTGTCGGGCTACATGTGCGAATCGGCGCTGGAGGCAGGCTTTACCGCCGCCGGTGTTGATGTGAAACTGGTGGGGCCGATGCCCACGCCGGCCGTGGCTTATCTCACGCGCGCGCTGCGGCTTACCGCGGGGGTGGTAATCAGCGCGTCGCATAACCCTTACGACGACAACGGCATCAAATTCTTCTGCGCCAAGGGTGAAAAACTGCCCGATACCGTTGAATCCGCGATTGAAGCGCAGCTGGATCAGCCGATGCATTGCGTCACTTCCGCGGCGCTGGGCAAGGTGCGCCGCATTGAGGATGCGCCGGGGCGCTATATCGAATTTTGCAAGAGCACGTTTCCATCCGCGTTGAACCTGCGTGGCCTGAAGATCGTGGTCGATTGCGCGCACGGCGCGGCTTATCACGTGGCGCCGCCGGTGTTTCATGAACTGGGCGCCGAGGTGGTGTCCATCGGCGTGGAACCCAACGGTTTCAACATCAACGATAAAGTGGGCGCCACCAGCCCGCACGCGCTGCAAAAGGCGGTGAAAGACGCACGCGCCGATTTGGGTATTGCACTCGACGGCGATGCCGACCGGCTGCTGATGGTGGATGCGCGCGGTGTTGCGTATGACGGCGATCAACTGCTGTATGTGATCGCGCGCGACGTGCAACGGCGCGGCCTGCTGCGCGGCGGCGTGGCCGGCACGCTGATGAGCAACCTTGCATTCGAACACGCACTCGGCGCGATTAAAATTCCGTTCGAGCGCGCCAAGGTGGGCGACCGTTACGTAATGGAGTTGATGCAGAAGCGCGGCTGGCGTCTGGGCGGCGAAAATTCCGGACATATATTGTGTCTGGATCAGCACAGCACCGGCGACGGCACTATCGCGGCCCTGCAGGTATTGCGCGCGCTGCGCGAAACGCACATGACGCTGAAAAAAGCCTGCGCGCCGGTCACGCTGTATCCGCAGGTGATGATCAACGTGCCGGTCACGCAACGCACGGACAAGGCTCGCAATGCGCAAGTGGACAAGGTGCTGCAAACGGCCGAAAAAGACCTGGGCGCCGATGGGCGCGTGCTGCTGCGCCCGTCGGGCACCGAACCGGTGATAAGAGTCATGGTCGAGGCCAAATCGCGTGCCAAGGCAAGCCATTGGGCCCGGATCATCGCGGACGTGGTGGCCTAGCAACGAGAATTGACCATCACATCATCACGACCGGCGGCGCGATCACGTTAAAGAACGCGCGCGTCGATGCGCGGCGTAACGTGCAGCGTCCGCCGCAATAAATCAATTCAGTTTGATACCCGCCGTCTTGATCAATTTGCCGTAACGTTCGTGTTCGCGGCGGATCAGGTCTCCGAACTGCGCGGGAGTGGTAGGCACAATGTCCATGTTCTGTGCGGCCCACAGGTCGCGGATATCCTGCATCGCCAGTGCCTTGGCAACGGCCGCATTGAGGCGCTCGACCACTTCGCGCGGCGTCGCGGCGGGCGCGAGTATGCCGTGCCAGCCGAGCATTTCGTAGCCGGGCAGGCCGCTCTCGGCGATCGTTGGCACATTTGGCAGGACCGCCGCGCGGCGCGAGCCGGTGACACCGACTGCTTTTAGTTTTCCTGCCATCAGTTGCGGACGCACCACCGCGAGCGCGTCCCACATCAAATCCACGCGTCCGCCCATGAGATCGGTAATCGCCGCCGCGCCGCCGCCGCGATAAGGCACATGCAGCATTTTCACGCCGGCTAAATGGCAAAACATCTCGCCTGCCAGATGGAATCCGCTGCCCACGCCGGTTGAACCGTACGTCAAATAGCCGGGCCGCGCTTTCGCGAGGGCAATCAGATCGCGCGCTGTTTGCACTGGTACCGATGGGTGCGCCACCAGCATGTAGGAAAACGCGGTGGTTTGAACCACGGCAGCATAATCGCGCAATGGGTCGAAGCGCACGGCCTGCAGATGGGGTACCGCGGTCAATGAGGATCCCGGCGCGGTAAGCAGAGTGTAGCCATCGGGCGTGCTTTTTGCGACGGATTCGTTTGCTATGCCGCCAGTGGCGCCGGGGCGGCTATCGACGATGACCTGTTGCCCCAACAACTCCGATAACTTGGCAGCCAATGGCCGGCCCATCACGTCGATGGCGCTGCCGGTGGCAAAACCGTGTACGAGGCGGATGGGGCGGGTGGGGTACGATTGTGCGTGGGTTAGCTCCGCGATGGTTGACAACAGCGCGATCCAATGAATGCGCGTGAACATGAGCGTTTTTCCTGGTTGATAGGGATCCGGCATTATGCAGCATAGCGAGAGCGCAATAACCAACGGATCACGGGGCTCAACGTGCCAGCGAGAAAGAGACGGCGCGCGGGCTGAAGTTCGCTTGGTTGTGTGGCCCCTTTCCAGCGTGATTCCACTTCCCGCCAATTGACGGCGTGCCCCTGGACTAGCTCTTGTTGAAATCCTCAATTGACTGCTTGACGTCGCCGACGCCTGTTTGCACCTTCCCGGCAACCTGTTTTGAAAGCCCCTTGATCTGCTGTTCCTTGCTTCCAATCAGCTTGCCCGCTTTTTCCTGGACTTTACCGGCAACGTTTTTCGCCACGCCCTTCACTTGGTCCTTGTTCATGTTCGATTGCTCCTGTTATAAGCGCTACACTCAGCGTAAATACCCCGTTAAATCAACAGCTTTCTGCAGCGCATCACAGCGGTCTTTCGTTGACCCGCAGTCGCCGTCCCTGTAAAATCCGATGGTTTTTCCGAGCCGGGTATTAAATGCGTAGCAAGTTAGTCGCGGGCAACTGGAAGATGAATGGCAACCTTGCTTCGAACCAGGCGCTGCTTAAGTCTTTGATTCCCTTATTGGCTTCTGTCACCCGCGCGCGGTGCGCGATGTGTGTGCCGTATCCGTACCTGGCGCAAACCGAGCATATTTTGCGTGGTCAAGGCATCGCGTGGGGCGCGCAGGACGTCTGCGAATATGAACACGGCGCGTATACCGGCGGGGTTTCGGCGGGCATGGTGGCGGATTTTGGTTGCCGCTATGTGATTGTTGGACATTCGGAGCGCCGTAAGCTTTTTGGCGACACGGATGCGGTAGTGGCAAAAAAGTTTGCCGCGGTGTTGAAGGCGGACCTCACGCCGGTTTTTTGCGTGGGCGAAACGCTGGTGGAGCGTGAATCCGGCGTTATGGAACAAGTGATTGCACGGCAGGTGGATGCGGTAATTGCGCTATGCGGTGCGGCAGCGTTGGGGCAAGCGGTGATGGCTTATGAGCCGGTTTGGGCCATAGGCACCGGCAAAACGGCTACGCCGCAAGAAGCGCAGGCGATGCATGCATTTATACGCGGGCGCGTAGCGGAACAAGACATGCGCGTGGCGGACGGTGTGCCGATACTTTATGGCGGCAGTGTCAAGGCGTCGAATGCGGCGCAGTTGTTCGCAATGCCGGATATAGACGGCGGATTGATCGGTGGCGCGTCGCTGGTGGCGGAAGAGTTTGCCGCTATTTGCAAGGCGGCGTAGGCTGAATTAGCGGTAACGTTTTGAAAATAGAGATTAATTTATGGATCTGGGTGTTTTAATTCTGCACGTTACCGCAGCCGCCGGCATCATTGGTCTGGTGCTGGTACAGCACGGCAAAGGCGCGGACGTGGGCGCGGCGTTTGGCAGCGGTTCGGCGGGCAGCGTGTTTGGCTCCGCAGGGTCGGCCAACTTCTTGAGCCGTTTGACGGCAGGCCTGGCACTGGTCTTTTTTCTTACCAGCATCGGACTGACTTTTCTCGCCACCAAGAAAAGCAGTAGCAAAGGGGTGATGGTCAACCAGCCGGCGGCAACGCAGTCCACCCCGGATAAGGCGCCGGGAGCGTCTGAGGTGCCTGCGGCGCCGACAACAGTACCCGCACCTCCGGCAAAATCCGATAACGGTGGAAAGTCCGACAAGGCAGCGCCCGCGGTACCTGCGGCGCCCGCCGAATCGGGATCGAAAGCGGGGAACGTTCCGAAGTAATTTTAGCGAAAGGTGGATTGGATATCTTCCGATTCTCTTGCTGCACTGTTTTATTGCCGTCGTGGTGGAATTGGTAGACACGCCGTCTTGAGGGGGCGGTGGCGAAAGCCGTGAGAGTTCGAGTCTCTCCGTCGGCACCAAATACAGCAGGATTGAGGAATGAGGATTGAGGATTGAGCTACACTGATCACATAGGCCATCCATGACCGTTCAATCCGGCATTGCACATGCTTGAAAATTATTTTCCCATCCTGATGTTCGTCGGCGTCGGCCTCATGGTTGGTGTGGCGCCGATGTTGCTGGGCGGGGGACTTTCGCGGCTGCTGGGTTCTCACCGGCCGAACGAAGAAAAATTGTCACCGTACGAATGCGGCTTTGAAGCTTTCGAGGACGCGCGCATGAAGTTCGACGTTCGCTACTATCTGGTGGCGATCCTGTTCATACTGTTTGATCTCGAAATTGCGTTTCTGTTTCCGTGGGCAATCGTGCTTGGGGAGCAGAGCGATAGCCTTTTCCGTTATGTGGCCATGATGGTGTTTCTCGGCATCCTCGTCGTGGGTTTTGTCTACGAGTGGATGAAGGGCGCATTGGACTGGGAATGAGATTTTGAGGCAATGAGGTAATCACATGGGCGCCATCGAAACCCTCAATGATAAAGGCTTCATCACCACTACGGCGGATGCGCTGATTAACTGGACGCGCACCGGCTCGCTGTGGCCGATGACGTTTGGTCTGGCGTGCTGCGCGGTAGAGATGATGCATGCGGGCGCCTCGCGCTATGACCTCGACCGTTTCGGCATTGTGTTTCGTCCCAGCCCGCGCCAGTCGGATGTGATGATCGTCGCCGGTACGCTGTGCAACAAGATGGCCCCTGCGCTGCGCAAAGTATATGACCAGATGGCCGAGCCGCGCTGGGTGATTTCGATGGGCTCGTGCGCCAACGGCGGCGGTTACTATCATTACTCGTATTCCGTGGTGCGCGGCTGTGACCGTATTGTGCCGGTCGATATCTATGTGCCGGGTTGCCCGCCGACGGCTGAAGCGCTGCTCTACGGCATCATCCAGTTGCAGAACAAAATCAAACGCACCAATACGATTGCACGTTCATAAGCGCGCTGATGTCTTCCCGTCTCGAAATCCTGACCACGGTAGTGCAAGCCGCACTCGGCGAGATGTGCGTGAGCGCGACCACTGCACTGGGCGAATTGACCGTGGTGGCGA
>JANMXV010000548.1:0-2096 GCA_031381325.1 Betaproteobacteria bacterium
CGCGTTGAGGCGAGTTGCGATCGCTGGCGGCGTTCCTTTCGGCAGGAACATGCCGTAGTAAGTGCCGCTGTCATAGCCGGGCAAAGTTTCAGCGATCGCCGGCAGGTTGGGCAAACTGGGCCAGCGTTTGGCAGTGGTCACGGCAAGCGCCCGCAGCCTGCCGCTGGTATAGAAAGGCTGCGCGCCGAGCATGCCCGCCACCATGATCTGCGTTTGCCCCGCCAACAGTTCGGGCATCGCGATACCGGTGCTCTTGTACGGAACATGGATCATCTTGATGCCGGCCATGTTGGCGAAGAGTTCCGTCGCCATGTGCGTCAGCCCGCCCACCCCGGTGGATGCAAAGATGAGTTTGCCCGGATTGGCGCGAGCCAGCGCGACCAGTTCCTTGGTGCTCTTCGCCGGCAGCGCCGGATGCACCACCAGCACATTGGGCGCGTAACCGAGTTCCACCACCGGAATCAACGCATCGAACGGATCGTAGGGAAGCTTGTGCGTCGCCGCCGTCGCGGAAAAACTGCCGGAGATGCTCATGAGGGTATAGCCGTCGGGCGGCGCCTTGGCCGTCAGCTCCATGCCAATTGCCCCGCCCGCGCCGCCGCGATTATCGACGACGAACTGCTGGCCGAGCGCCTCGGAAAGCTTTTGTGACACCGGCCGCGCCGTCAGATCGGAGCCGCCGCCGGGGGCAAAGGGTACGATCACACGCACCGATTTTGCCGGCCAAGCCTGTCCTGAGCCTGTCGAAGCGGTCTGGGCGGATGCGGTGGAAACCAGCAGTGTGGTGAAGACAGCGGTTGCACAGTGGGTGAAGTGCTTCATGGGTGTTACCTCCAGATATGATTTGATAAGTATTTGTTTTTATTGTGATATTTTTAACGCGCCACAAACAGCAGGACGCCAGAGTCTATCCGAGATCAAGCGCGCCGTCGCCGAACACAACGGTGATTTCACCGGCGGTTCTGGGCGACAATACACCGATAATTTCTAAGAACACAAACGAGCAAGCGCCATGACTGACGACACCCTTGGCTTTTACAACACCGCCGACCTGCGCGAAGCTGCGCGCCGACGACTGCCGAAAGGCCTGTTTGAATTCATGGATCGCGGCAACGACGACGAAGTCGCCATGCGGGAAAATCGCACTGCACTGGAAAGCATCAAGCTCAACCCGCGCGTGCTGATTGATGTAACCGAACGCAGTCAGGAAATCACGCTCTTCGGCAAGAAACAGAATATGCCGGTCATCGTTGCGCCCACGGGTTCAACCGGTCTCGCGTGGTATGAAGGCGAGATTGCGCTGGCCCGCGCGGCCAAAGCGCATGGCGTGCCGTTTACGCTGGCACTCGGTTCTATGACCAAACTGGAAAGAGTCGCTGCAGAAGCCGGCGGTACTTTGTGGTTTCAGTTTTACATGTGGCCCGAGCGCAAGCTGTCACATCAAGTCATCGCACGCGCCCAGGAGGCCGGGTTCGAGGCATTGGTATTCACCGTCGATACACCGGTGGCGCCGGGGCGCGAATACAATCTGCGCAACGGCATGACCATTCCGTTCAGGTTCACCCGCCGCAACGTGTTCGATGTACTGACGCATCCGCGCTGGCTGTTCGGCGTGTGGGCGCGCTACATGCTGACCACCGGTACGCCGCGCTACCAGAATTTTCCGCCGGACACACAAACCAAGATTACCGCCCTGCCGATGGGCCGCTCCACGGCGTCCAACGCCTCCATCACGTGGGACGATGTGCGCGAGTTGCGCAAGCTGTGGCCGCACAAGCTGATTATCAAGGGCATACAGCATCCACGCGATGCGGTACTGGCAGCGGACTGCGGCGCTGACGCGGTGGTGTTGTCCAATCACGGCGGGCGTGTGCTGGATGCCGCGCCCGCCTCTATACTGACGCTGCCACGCGTAGTCGATGCCGTGGGCAATCGTATCACCGTGATTGTCGATAGCGGTTTTCGTCGCGGGACCGATGTCATCAAGTCATTGGCTTTGGGCGCCAACGCGGTGATGCTGTGCCGTGCGCCGGTGCATGGCACTGCTGCCGCGGGCGAAGCCGGCGAGACGCGCGCATTGCTGATCTAGCGCGATG
>JANMXV010000571.1:0-3383 GCA_031381325.1 Betaproteobacteria bacterium
AGGCCGTTGGCGCGTCCTCGCTCAACGACCTCGTGAAGAAGCTGGAAAAGCCGCGGGTGATCTGGATGATGATTCCGGGCGCGTTTGTCGAACCACTGATTGCCGATCTCCTGCCCCATCTCGAGCCGGGCGACATCCTCATCGACGGCGGCAATTCCTACTATGGAGACGACATCCGGATTGCCAAAGAACTCGCGGCTAAGAAGATCCACTACATCGACTGCGGCACCAGCGGCGGCGTGAGGGGCCTGGAACGGGGCTACTGCCTGATGATCGGCGGCCCTAAAAAAGCGGTACAGCATCTGGATCCGATATTCAAGACACTGGCGCCCGGCGCCGGCAGCATTCCACCCACGCCGGGGCGAAAAAAACTCGGCGGCAGCGCCGAACAAGGCTATTTACACTGCGGGCCAAGCGGCGCCGGCCACTTCGTGAAAATGGTTCATAACGGCATCGAATACGGCCTCATGGCAGCCTATGCCGAAGGCATGAACCTGCTGAAACACGCCAATGCGGGCAAGCGCAAACAGTCCCACGATGCCGAGACCACCCCGCTGCGCAACCCGGAAGCGTTCCAGTTCGATCTCAATCTGCGCGATATCGCCGAGCTCTGGCGGCGCGGCAGCGTAATCTCGTCATGGCTGCTGGATTTGACCGCGGCCGCCCTCACCCATGATCCGGCGCTGACGACGTTTGACGGCCGGGTGTCGGATTCCGGCGAGGGCCGCTGGACGATCAAGGCAGCCATCGATGCGGCCGTGCCGGTGCCGGTGCTGAGCACGGCGCTCTATTCGCGCTTTAGCTCGCGCGGCGAGGCGCAGTTCGCCGACAAGCTGTTGTCCGCCATGCGCTTCGAGTTCGGCGGGCACGTCGAAAAACCGACCCCATAAGCGGACCTCTCGAGGAGCCGGCCATGACAAGTCATTCCGATTCCGTGAGTCATTCCCATTCCGACGCGCTGGTGTTGTTTGGCGCCACCGGCGATCTGGCCTTCAAGAAAATCTTCCCGGCTTTGCAGGCCATGGTCACGCACGGTCAGTTTGAGACGCCGGTCATTGGCGTCGCCAGAGCGGACTGGACTGCTGAACAGTTCCGCGCCCGGGCCCGCGATAGCCTGCAAGCCCATGGGGAAGTCAATCCGCTTGCCAGTGAAAAGCTATTGGGCCTGCTGCGCTACGTGCGCGGCGACTATTCCGACCCAACGACGTATCAGACACTGCACACAGCACTGGGCGGCGCCCAGCGGCCGGCGTATTACCTGGCCATTCCGCCCGGCATGTTCGCAATGGTTGTGGAACAACTGGAGACGTCCGCTTGCACCCGGCAAGCCCGCGTGCTGGTCGAAAAACCTTTCGGCCGTGACCTGGCCTCCGCCCGGGCGCTGAATCGGGTACTGCTTAAAACCCTCGGCGAGTCCGCGATTTTTCGCATCGACCACTATCTCGGCAAGCGCTCGGTGAACAACCTGCATTTCTTCCGCTTTGCGAATGCTTTTCTGGAGCCGATCTGGAGTCGCCACTACATCGAGAGCGTACAGATCACCCTGGCGGAAGATTTCGGCGTCCAGGGCCGGGGCGGCTTCTACGAAGAAACGGGCGCTATTCGCGATGTGGTGCAAAACCACCTGTTCCAGGTGCTGACCCATCTGACCATGGAAGCGGCCGCCGGCGCCGATAGCGAGTCCATTCGGGATGAAAAGGTCAGGGTGCTCAAGGCCATTTCACCGCTGCAACGCGCGCATCTCGTTCGCGGGCAGTTTCGCGGCTACCGCGAAGAAAAAGGCGTGGCGCCGGACTCCAGCGTGGAGACCTACGCGGCAATGCGCCTGCAGATCGATAACGAACGCTGGCACGGCGTGCCCTTCTATCTGCGAGCCGGGAAATGCCTGCCCGTCACCTGCACCGAAGTTCTGCTGCGGCTGCGCCGGTGCGCGAGTCTGTACCAGGACCTTCATCTGAAACCCAACGTGCTGCGATTGCGGATCAGCCCCGATATCGATTTCGCGCTGGGCCTGAATGTGCTGGGCGCCGATGAGGAGAAGCCGGGCCAGTCGGTGGAATTGGTGGCGTGTCACCAACAAAGCGCCGATGAGCCCTTAGCGTACGAGCGCGTGCTGGGAGATGCGATGAAGGGAGACGCCACCCTGTTCGCCCGGCAAGACTATGTGGAAGAGGCGTGGCGCATCGTCGACACCGTCTTGCAGGCGCACACGCCGCTGCGCGAATACGAGCCGCGCACGTGGGGGCCGGGCGCGGTGAACGATCTCGTCTCACCCGCCGGCGGCTGGCACAACCCAGTCACCACCCGCGAAAGCGGCGCGCACAACCCTGCATCATGAATGAACCCGTCGATCACAGATGTGCATAAGGTCAGCCCGCATCCCTGGACGGCTAATCGCAGCGCCGGCTGTGTTATTGTTTAGCGTGTTTAAGGAAAGGAGAGTCGAGTCATGATCAATGCCAAAACCGCCCGCATGCTCACGCGCTACAACACCTGGTCGAACAAAGTCTGGTTTGACGCGATTGCCGCGTTGCCCGCCGGCGAGGACGTGAAGCCGCGCACCAGCCTGTTCAAGAACATGGTGCATACGATGAATCACATCTACGTCATCGACTTGATCTGGCAGGCGCATCTCGAAGGCCGCGATCACGGCATGACGGTGCGCAACACGGCCGATCATCCGCCGCTCGCCGCGCTGTACACGAAGCAACAGGCCATCGATAAATGGTATGAGCAATGGAGCGGCAAGCAAACCGATGAAACCATAGAGGATCGCCGCCCCGTTACCTTGATCGGCGGCAATCGCGTGGTGATGTCGCTCGGCGAGATGCTGCTGCATTTGTATCACCACACCGCGTATCACCGCGGCTTCGTCGGCGACATGATGTTCAACGTGCCGGGACATCGTGCGCCGGTGACCGACCTGCCGGTGTTCCTGCGTGAGGCGCCACAAAATTATTAATAAAAACAAATAGTTACAACCACCTTTGTGCAACCAGTCAGCCGCAACCAGCAACTCGTCAACTACATCGCCGGCACCGCCACACGCAAATTCCCCGGCGAGAAACCGTTTCATGCAGGCAAGGTCGCGATGGACGGCATACTCGCCGCGCAACTGGCGGCGGATGGTTTTGTCGCAGCGACGCATCTATACGAGCTGGGCGAGGTGAAGCAAAAAATTTTCCTCACCCCCGGCCCCTACCCATGAACCTCCCCGCTCGGGCGGGGACTCGACGCTCCCTTCTCCCTCCGGGAGAGCAACTGTGTCGAAAGTCAAGCGCTTTTAGGGCTTTTGAAGTTAGGATTCCACGGGACATTGGATTTGAAAATAGCATTCATAATGGAAAGCAATTTGTGCATACAAGCGACCAGAACAACTTTTT
>JANMXV010000583.1:0-1331 GCA_031381325.1 Betaproteobacteria bacterium
GGGTACCACCAGCCGGATGGCGCGTGTGGGATAGTTCTGGGCCATGACCGGTAGTCCGTGTAACGCCGTCAGCGCTGCCAGGATTAATAAGTAACTATTTTTCATTACAGCACCACCTTCCTTCCGGCGCACGCCAGAATCCAGCGCATATGCCCATGCGCAGCGTGTGTAGCCCGGATGAAACGCAGTGTAATCCGGGTTTACGATCCCCGGAATGCGCTGCGCTCCTTCCGGGCTACGGATTTATCAGATCAACTTCACCAACTGCTTGCCAAAATTCTTCCCATTCAGTAACCCGATAAACGCCTTCGGTGCGCTATCAAGGCCGATGGCGATGCTTTCGCGGTACTTGAGTTTTCCATCGTGTACCAGTTCGCCGAGTTCCTTCAGCGCAGGCCGCCACAGGTCCATGTGATCGGAGCAGATGAAGCCGCGCGCCTGGATGCGGTTGACCAGAAAGCTGCGGAAGTTGCGCACCGTCAGCGCTTCCGGGTCGTTGTAGCCGGAGATCTGTCCGCACAGTGCGATGCGCGAGAACGCGTTTACGTGACCAAGCACGGCGTTGAGTATTGGGCCGCCCACGTTGTCGAAATAAACGTCGATGCCTTTGGGGCATGCCGTCGTGAGCGCAGCGTCGAGATTGCCGGCTTTGTAATCGATACAGGCGTCGAATCCGAGTTCATTCACCACGTAATCGCATTTCGCCTGGCCACCGGCGATGCCTACCGCGCGACAACCTTTTAGTTTTGCCAATTGGCCGACTGCACTGCCGACCGCGCCGCTGGCGGCTGATACCACTACGGTTTCGCCAGACTTTGGCTTGCCATGTTCGTTCAAACCTATCCAAGCCGTAACGCCGGGCATGCCCACCGCGCCCAAGTACGCGGACAACGGTACGTAGTTGGGATCAAGTTTGCGCACGCCGCCGCCATTGCTCACGCCGTATTCCTGCCAGCCGGTGCGCGTTTCGACGAAATCCCCGACTTTGAATTTATCGTGGTGCGATTCGATCACCTCGCCTACCGCTGTACCCACCATGACAGCGCCGACCTCGGCCTTCGCCGCATAGGATTTGGCGTCGTCCATGCGCCCGCGCATGTAGGGGTCGAGCGAGAGGTAATGTGCGCGCATGACAAACTCGCCGTCGCCTGCCTGCGGGATGTCGGATTCAACCAGGCGGAAGTGAGTTTCTTCCACCGCGCCTTTTGGGCGGGATGCGAGCAGAATTTGTTTGTTTTTCATGATTGATTCCGGTTGTGTTTGCTGGCATTGTAGCTGCGATATTGTCCCCGGCACAAAATTTCGCTCCGCGTAGCGTGCGCCATGCGCAC
>JANMXV010000590.1:0-1620 GCA_031381325.1 Betaproteobacteria bacterium
CGATCACGGCGAAGCGAAGGAGTTGCTCACCGACCGCGAGTTTTCGGACACCCTTGAAAAGGCGCTCACGCGGGTCAAGAACAAGCCGCTGGTGATCGATGTTGACGATGTGATGTACTCAGGGGGTAAGACGCTGGGCGAAATCGAGTACGAAGCCTTCATCGCCGGCGGTGATGCGAATTTCGAGTGGTCACTGCCCGCGGACGAGTGGAATGCGATCTCCCTCAACTATACTTCCGGCACTACCGGCAACCCCAAGGGCGTGGTCTATCACCATCGCGGTGCGTATCTCAACGCGGTGAGCAATATGCTGTCGTGGGGCATGGCGCCGCACCCGGTGTATCTGTGGACGCTGCCGATGTTTCATTGCAACGGCTGGTGTTTTCCGTGGACGATTGCCGCCGCTGCGGGCACTCATGTTTGTTTGCGCCGCGTCGAAGCGCAGGCGATATTCGATCTGATTCGCGCGCACAAAGTCACCCATTATTGCGGCGCGCCCATTGTACACAACCTGCTGCTCAACGCATCGGCGGCGATGAAGCAGGGCATCACGCACACGGTGAATTGCCTGGTTGCCGGCGCAGCGCCGCCGGCGGCGATGATTGAGGGCCTGGAGAAGATGGGCTTTAATCTCACGCATGTTTACGGTCTGACTGAAACCTACGGACCTGCCGCGGTGTGCGCGAAGCACGAAGACTGGAATGCACTGGCGGTGGAGCAGCGCGCCGAGATGAATGGACGCCAGGGCGTGGCTTATCACTTGCAGCAAGGCATGACCGTGATGGATCCCGCGACCATGCAGCCGGTGCCGTGGGACAATGAAACCATGGGCGAGATCATGTTTCGCGGCAACATCACCATGAAGGGTTATCTCAAGAATGAGAAGGCCACGCAGGAAGCCTTCGCCGGCGGCTGGTTTCACAGCGGCGATCTGGCGGTGATGCAGCCCGATGGCTATGTGAAAGTCAAGGATCGCTCGAAAGACATCATTATTTCCGGCGGTGAAAACATTTCGTCGCTGGAAGTCGAGGATGCGTTGTGTCGTCATCCAGCGGTGATGGCGGTCGCGGTGGTGGCCAAGCCCGACGCCAAGTGGGGCGAAGTGCCGTGCGCGTTCGTCGAATTGAAGGAAGGCATGCAGCCTACAGAGCAGGAAATTATCGATCATTGCCGCGCGCGGCTGGCGCATTTCAAAGCGCCCAAGCAGGTGGTGTTCGGCGTGCTGCCGAAAACGTCGACCGGCAAGATTCAGAAATTTGTGTTGCGCGAGCAGGTTAAATCTTCGTCGGCGATTGATTCGTGATGCAAGGTCAAAAGCTCACCGCAGAGGCGCCATCCCTCATCCCCGACCCTTCTCCCCGAGGGAGAAGGGAGGTTCGAGTTTTCTCTCTCCCTTTGGGAGAGAGGGCAGGAGAGAGGGTTCGACGCAGAGAAGAACACGCAGAGGAAGTGTTTGTTTTTATTCATGTTTTTCTCTGCGTTTCCTCTGTGCCTCTGCGCCTCTGCGGTTTGCAGTTGAGGTTTTGATGGCGGCGAATAGCGAATTCATTCTCGAAACCCGCGCGCTCACCAAGGAGTTCAAGGGATTTGTCGCGGTCAGTAATGTAGACCTTAAGGTCA
>JANMXV010000592.1:0-1620 GCA_031381325.1 Betaproteobacteria bacterium
ATATTCAAACTGCGCGCAACGACAGCGGTGTGCGAAGTGGAGCCGCCCACATCGGTGATGAAACTCGCAAAGTTATGGCGTTTGAATTGCACTACGTCAGCGGGTGACAGATCGTGCGCCACCAGAATCAGTTCCTGCTCGTCACCCGTGGCCGGCGGCGGCACGTAGCCCGGCTGGCCGGACAGTGCTTTCAACACGCGCTCGACCACCTGGATTACGTCGTTGCGGCGCTCGCGCAGGTAGCCGTCGTCAATCGCATCAAATTGCGCGAGCAGCGCATCGGTCTGAACTTTGAGCGCCCACTCGGCATTGCATTGTTCGGTTTCGATGATGCGGCGCGGCTCTACCGATAACGTGGAATCGTCGAGAATCATGCGATGCAGATTGACGAACGCTGAAAACTCGGCTGGCGCGCCTGCGGGAATTTCATGGCGCAATGCGTCAAACTCGGCGCGCACGGTGCGAATTGCGGCATCGAATCGCATGGATTCCGCCGCCACCTGATGCGGGGGCACGACATAATGGTTCACCTCCAGCGTGGCGTGCGACACCAAATGCGCGCGTCCGATGGCAATGCCACCGGAAACGCCAATGCCGTGGAGGGTGAAACTCATTTTAGGATTGAGTTGGTAGGATTGAGGAATGAGGAATGAGTTACTGCATTGTGCCCGGTCGCCGCCGAACACTCAATCCTCAATCCTCAATCCTGCCCTACTCCCCTTCGCCGAACTTGTCCGCGATGAGCGCCGTGATGGCTTGCAGGGCCGGGGCTTCGTCGGCGCCGTGGGTTTCGACGGTGATGCACGAGCCCTTGGCGGCGGCAAGCATCATTACGCCCATGATGCTTTTGGCGTTGACTCTGCGAGCGTTGCGGCTCACCCACACTTCCGAGGTAAATTGCCCGGCGAGTTGCGTGAGTTTCGCCGACGCCCGCGCGTGCAAGCCGAGCCGGTTAACGATTTCAACTTCCCGTTGCAACATGATGCAGCGTAAACGCCGGCACGCGCAGCACGCCTTCGCAGCCGCCGCTGATGGCTTTGGTGATCATCACATCGAGTGATTTTTCACGATACGTGAGTGCGCGAATCAACATCGGCAGACTCACGCCGGCAAGCGCCTCGACCTTGCCCGGCGCCACGAGCTTGGCGGCCATGTTGGAGGGTGAGCCGCCGTACATGTCGGTGAGTATCAAAACACCGTCGCCGTCATTGAGTTCTTTCACCAGCGTGCGCGCTTGCGGCAACAGCAGCAAAGGGTCGTCTTGAGCGGTAACACCGATCTGACGCAGACGCGCCGGACGTTTGTTAAGTACGTGTATCGCCGTGTGGATCAGGCTCTCGCCTAGGGTGCCGTGCGTAAGGAGCAATATGCCGATCATTTTTGTCAGGGTACGGTAATTGTGATTCGACGAAATTCTACGCTTTTGCGCCGCAACATAAAGCAGTAAATGGAGTGGACAATCAGAAGTTATCAGCTTTTAATCATTGCCACGTCAAGCGAAACACCATGTAACTATTTGTTTTTATTGTTTTATTTTCGTGGTTTCCGCTTCCAAGGCATCCATGAACAACCCGGCGACGTTGCAGCCCGTCTGCTGGGTGATTTCCTGAAAACAGGTCG
>JANMXV010000546.1:0-4429 GCA_031381325.1 Betaproteobacteria bacterium
CAGGTCGATCAATACATACCCAACGACGCGCGTCTGTCGTCCACGCGGCAGATGCTGCTGATCACCGGCCCCAATATGGGCGGCAAATCAACTTACATGCGGCAGGTCGCGATTATTGTGCTGCTGGCGCATTGCGGTTCGTTCGTGCCCGCGACGCGCGCACGGCTGGGCCCGGTGGACCAGATATTCACGCGCATCGGCGCTGCCGACGATCTGGCCGGCGGGCGCTCCACCTTCATGGTTGAAATGACGGAGGCCGCTTACATTCTGCATCACGCCACGCCCAGGAGCCTGGTGCTGATGGATGAAATCGGCCGCGGCACATCCACCTATGATGGCCTGGCGCTGGCCGGCGCCATTGCGCGTCATCTGGTTGAAAAAAGCCGCTGCTACACGCTGTTCGCCACACACTATTTTGAACTGACCGCGCTGGCGCTGCGCTTCAAGGAAGTGGCCAATGTGCATTTCGACGCGGTGGAGCACAAGGATCACATTGTTTTTCTGCACAGCGTGGAGGAAGGCCCGGCCAATCAGAGCTACGGATTGCAAGTGGCGCAGTTGGCCGGCGTGCCCGCCAGCGTGATACGCGCGGCGCGGCGCAATTTGCTCGAGCTTGAGGAAAAAGGCACGCGCGCCAATCCGCAGCGCGATTTGTTTTCCACTGCCGCTGCCGCGCCGGAGCCTGAGCCACAAACGGAACATCCGGTGGTGAGCTTGCTACGCGCCGTGGATCCCGATGCACTGACACCGCGCGATGCGCTGGATATACTGTATCAGTTGAGAAAAAAGCTGGATGCTTAATAAGCGTTTAAAAACAATCAGTTATAACATGCATCACCTGGCACGACTGTTCGCGGTAGTTATCATCTGCGTTGTCAGTCAAAGCGCGCGGGCGGAATTCACCTTCGCGGCTTTCGGCGATACGCCCTACACCGAAGACGAAGAGAGTCGCTTTGTCGGCATGATCGCGGAAATCAATCGCGAGCCGCTCGCGTTCTCGCTGCACGTGGGCGATTTCAAAAGCGGCTGGTCGCCCTGCACCGACGCTTTGTTCACGCAGCGTCGCGACTGGTTCGCTCTGTTTCATCAACCGCTGATTTACACGCCCGGCGACAACGAATGGACGGACTGCCATCGCGCGCTGGGTGCGGCGCGCGATCCCCTGGAACGCCTGCAAAAATTACGCAGCCTGTTTTTCGCGGACGACTACTCGCTGGGTCAGCGCAAAATCACGCTGGCCAGGCAAAGCGCGGCGTATCCCGAAAACGCGCGCTGGGAACACCAAGGCATAGTGTTTGCCACGTTGAATGTTCCGGGCAGCAGCAACAACGCGCGCATGCCGGACGAACTTGCGGCGCGCGGCAAGGCAAACGATGCATGGATCACCAACACCTATGCGCATGCGCGCGCACAGTCGCGCCACGCCGTGGTGCTGGTTATGCAGGCCGACCCCTTTGCAGGCGACGGGCGGGTCAGCCGCCATTACACCGACCTGATGAACGCGATCACGCGGGAAACCATGAACTTCAATGGCGAAGTGCTGTTGATCCACGGCGACACGCACCGCTACCGCTTCGATCAACCGCTGATGGATCCGCGCACGCAACAAGCGCTGCGCAATTTCACCCGGCTGGAGGTATTCGGCTATCCGTTGGTTAACTGGGTGCGCGTGCGCGTCGGCCAGCGCGACGGCAAGGTTACGTTTTTAGCATCGCCCGGCGGTTGAGCGAACCGTACACCCGCGCTTAATGGTGATGGCCATGCGCGCCATGCACGTGTCCATGCGACAACTCCTCCTGCGTGGCGGCGCGAACCTCGGCAATCGTACACTCAAAATTCAAGGTCTGCCCCGCCAGCGGATGATTGCCATCAACCACTACTTTGCCGTCGGCAATGTCGGTTACCGTGTAGACGACCGTCTCGCCCGCCTTGCTCGACTCGCCCTCGAACTGCATGCCGACACTCAACTCGGCGGGAAATTTGTCGCTGGTTTCGACGCGCATGAGTTCGGCATCGTATTCACCAAAGGCGTCCGCCGGTGTCAAACGCACAGTGCAGGCTTCGCCCACGGCCTTGCCCTCCAGCGCCTTCTCCACCAGCGGGAATATGCCCGAGTAGCCGCCGTGCAGATAGACCAGCGGCTGGTTCGCTTTCTCGATCAAATTGCCGTCAACGTCGTACAGCTCGTATGCCAGCGATACTACCGTGTTGTGCCCTATGTTCATTCGTGAATTCCCTGGTCCTTTAGTAACTTATTACCCTGGTTTTCCAAATCTCTCACCAGATTTAATATCGCCTCGGCGTGGCCCCGCGCACTCACGCCATACATCACATGCTTTACCACGCCTTCGCGATCAATGATAAACGTCGAGCGCTGAATGCACATTTTCTTGCGGCCTTCGTACTCTTTTTCATGCAACACGCCGTAACGGTTGCAGACATCGCCTTCCATATCCGCAAGCAACTGCACGGATAAGCCATGTTTGTCACGGAAGGCCCCGTGCGAAATGCAATCATCCATGCTCACGCCCACAATCACCGTTTTCAGTTTTGCGAATTTGTCATCCAGATCGCTGAAGGCGATGGCTTCCATCGTGCAGCCGGGCGTGTCGTCGCGCGGATAAAAATACAGGACAACGTTGTGGCTGCGGAAACTCTCCAGCGTCACAACATTCATATCGGCATCCGGCAACTCGAAACCCGGCGCGGCTTGTCCCGTCTGTAGCATGGCGGCCTTTGGCAGCCTCCTTGATTAAACGCTTTTATCACGCGTGAATTGTAACGGAAGTACCTGCGGCGCAACTTGGCGATTATAATTCCCGCCATGGCAGCTACGGTACAAATGGCACAAAGTTTGCTCGGCGCCCTGACCACTGCGGCATTTCTGCGCCGCCATTGGCAAAAGCGCCCGCTGTTCGTGCGCGGCGCGATTCCCGATTGCGGTGCGTGGCTGCACCCCGGCGCCCTGTTTGAATTAGCCGCGCGCGACGACGTGGAATCCCGCCTGGTGATACGCACCCGCAATCGCTGGACGGTGCAACACGGCCCGTTCCAGCGCGCGCAACTGCGCCGCCTGCCGGCGCGGAACTGGACGCTATTGGTGCAAGGGGTGGAGCAATGTCACCGCGAGGCCGCCGAGTTATTGCAGCGGTTTTCGTTCATTCCGCACGCGCGTCTCGACGACTTGATGGTGAGCTACGCGCCGCCGGGCGGCGGCGTTGGACCGCATTTCGATAGCTATGATGTTTTTTTGCTGCAAGGTGCAGGCACGCGACGCTGGCGTATCAGTGCGCGGAAGGATTTTGAACTGGTTGAAAACGCACCGCTACGCATATTAAAAAATTTTCGCCACACCCGGGAATGGATAGCCGGGCGCGGCGACCTGCTCTACCTGCCGCCGCGTTACGCGCACGACGGTGTGGCGGTCGATACCTGTATGACGCTATCGGTCGGCTTTCGTGCGCCTCGAAAACAGGAATTGGCCGCGCAATTTCTGGAATATCTGCAGGACGAAATGCAATTGCCCGGCTTGTATGAAGACAGCGACTTGACGCTGCAGCAGCACCCGGCGGAATTGTCGCCGGCGATGCTGGATAAAATTTCACGCATTCTGAAGCGCATACGCTGGAACGAGCGGGACATCCGCAGGTTCGCAGGCCGCTACCTGACGGAACCCAAAGCGCAAACCGTGTTTCGGCCGCCGCGCCGACCCACCCCATTGCCGGCATTTGCCCGGCGTGTCGCTGCCAAGGGCATGCGGCTGGCACTGCCGACGCGCATGTTGTTCTGCGGACGCGATCAGTATATCAACGGCGAATGTCACCCGCTCAACGCGCACGGCGCGCACGACCGCGCCGCCCTGGTGCAACTGGCGAACCGCCGTGAGGTGCAGGCTTTCACGCCAACGGACGCCACCGCGCGCTTGCTCTACGCATGGTACTGCGCCGGATACATCGAGATTTAATTTGCTATGAGCACAGTGAGCACCCAGTCAACCGGCGCCGCGCTACCGATCACCCGCTACCGCCGCTTCGAAAGCTTCAAAGAGTATGGGGCGCTGATCGATACGCTGATTCCGCAAACCGAATCGGTAATCCGCGTATTCGATAACGCACTGCCGGTGGCGTGGAACGGCGTGGAGCGAACTGCGCTGCTGCGACAATTTCTGCGGCGCAACCCGGCCAACCGCTTGCACGTGATTTTGCATGACGCAGGCGCCATCGAACGCCAACTGCCGCGACTGATAGAGCTCAATCGCGATTTTGGCCACGCATTCAAGATTCGGCTAACGCCGAAAATAGCACGCCACCTGTATGACCCCTTCGTGATATTTGACGCCAGTCACTATCTGCATCGGTTCCATCACGCACACATGCGCGCGGCGTTAGGTACCCACGATGTGGAAGGTGCGCAACAACTATTGGACCGG
>JANMXV010000722.1:0-4993 GCA_031381325.1 Betaproteobacteria bacterium
CGTTTTCGCTGGTGTGGCTCGACCGCTGGCTGGGCGGCTCGCCAACGGGAAAGCCGTGAGCCTCGCGCCCTTCAAAAACGTTTACATCAACGCCACCGGTGCGTTTTATCCGGGCGACCCCGTCGATAACGCACATATTGATGAATACATCGCGCCGCTCAATCCCGGTTCATCGCGACTCAAGCGCCGTATCCTCGCCGAAAACGGCATTCAGCAGCGCTATTATTCCGTAGGGCCGGATGGACGTACGCGTTTCAGCGCCGCGCACATGGCGGCCTGCGCCATACGCACCTGTTTGGGAAACGCCGGCGTATCGCTGGGCGAAATCGATCTGCTATGCACCGGTACTTCAGGCGGTGACGCAACGCTGCCGGGCTTTGCCAACATGGTGCAAGGCGAGCTGGCCGCGCCGCCGCTGATGACCAGCAGCCATAGCGGTGTATGTGCGGCGGGCATTTCGGCGCTGCAACACGCCGCGATGGCGCTGGAAGGCGGACGCGCGCATCACGCGGTGGTCGCCACCAGTGAAATGCCGTCGCGGCTATTCAAACGCTCGCGTTTTGCCAGCCGTGGCTATACTATTGATTTTGATGCCCATTTTTTGCGCTGGATGTTGTCGGACGCGGCAGGCGCGTGGCTGGTTGAAGCGGCGCCGCGCGGGCTGCGTCCGCTCAAGCTTTTGAATATGCATTTGCGTTCGTTCAGTGGTGATTACCCGGTATGCATGCAGGTGGGCTTATCCGCCAACACCGCTGCCGGTGCAGCAGAGTCGTACCTCGATTACGAGTCGTTCGCCGATGCAGAAAAAGCCGGCGCGTATGCGCTGCGCCAGAACATACGCCTGCTGCCGAATCTGTTCGATGTGGCGATTCACGAGTACGTACGGCTGGTGCAGTGCGGCTGGATCGATACTACGCGCATCGATTATTTTTTGTGTCATTACTCCTCGCAACGCTTTGCCGGTGTGGTACGCGAACTGCTCGACAAAGCCGGGCTGTCGATACCCGATGCGCGTTGGTACAACAATCTGCAAACGCGCGGTAACACGGGCGCGGCATCGATATTCGTGATGCTCGACGATTTTCTGCGCACGCACGCGGTCAAGCCGGGCGAACGCATTTTCTGTTTTGTGCCGGAGTCGGGGCGCTTTACCGTGGGCTACCTGTTGTTTGAAGTCGCGCCGCCGGCAAACGAGCCGGCTACCGCACAGGTAGCAGTCGATGCGGCGCCTCCGCCGCACGATCCGGGCATTGTTGCCAACCCGGCGATGCGCGGGCTGCTGCGTGATCTCGCCGAGGTATGGCATGACTACCGCTCGCGCGCTTGGCGCACGCCGCTGGTGTCGCGCATCACGCGCGGCGGCCTCTCGCGCGAGCACATGCTGCGCTGGATGGAAGACTGGATACCGCAAGTGCAGCAGGGCAGCCTGTGGATGCGCAAAGCTGCCGGCAATCTCGGCGAGCCTTACGCCCGGTTGCGTGAACTGATTTTGCTGCACGCCGCCGACGAGCAGTTCGATTTTCGCATTTTGTTCGACGACTACAAACGTATGGGCGGCGCAGCGAAAACTATCGAGACCCTGCGCCGCAACGCCGGCGGCGAGGCGCTAAATGCTTATCTGCACGCGCGCGCGGACGGGCCGAACCCGGTGGGACTGCTCGGCGCGGTGTACGTTATCGAAGGCACCGGGCAGCGTATTGTTCCCGCATTGTTGCCGGAGATTCGCCGCCAGTTGGCGCTGCCCATCGAGACCACAAAATTTCTGCAATATCATGGCGAAAACGATGTAAACCACCTGGCGCGCTGGCTGCATGGCGTAGAGATCACTCTCGACGCAGGCGGCGAGACTGCGGCTACGGATATCGTTGCTACCGCACGCACCACCGCACAACTCTATCTGATGCAACTGGAGTCTGTGCTATGAGCCGCAAGTTCGATAGCAATAGCGATTTCGAGGCTATGCAGCACGATCCGCGCGACCCCAATCCCTGGTTGGCGCTGTATCTCGATCAAAGCACGCCTATCGATGCGAAAGTCAAACGAGCCTGGCTATGCGAATCAAGCTCATGGAGCCGGCAGTTCCTGTTGCCGATTGTGCGGCCCTTCGCTCGCGGCGCCATCATCCTGTTGCAGGGGGTCAAGACCGTACTGCCCAAAGCCTTCACTTCATCGTTTCTGTTGCACCGGCTGCTCGCGTGGGCACTGCACACCTTTGTGCGACCTGATGCCAACTGGTTGATTTTACGTCACTTTCATATGGGCAGCGAAATCCTCGACTTCATCGCACGCAATGTGCCGGGCACAAACGTGCCGCTCCGGCCGCTTAAGCCCACCAACCTCGTGCAACTGCGCGACCATCTATTCCTGCAGCACGATCTGAATTTGTTCAATTTCGTGATCAATCTGAATCGCGAACTGCGCGCACAGCAACGCGAGATCACAGCACCGCCCGCGCTGGATATGCGCGGCATTAGCGAAAATAGTTTCGGCATCGAACCCTTGCCCGACCGCTGGCACAACTTTGTTGATCTGCAAACGGCAATCGAATTATTCACCCCGGTGTATCAACTGTTCTTGACCGACAACGATTTCTGGCGCGCCACCAATTCACTGCAACTGGATGAAACCATCGCCATCTACGTTGCGCGCATACTCGAACAGCCGCACAACCTGGTGTTGCTCAACAACAAGCATCCGCTGGTACCCGAATCCACCTTGCGCGCGGGGCACCGGCTGGTGCTGCATGGGCTGGCCTCGGAAATGCTTTATGAATTGCTGGTGCGCACTAAACGCGCACAGACTGTCCAAACGCCGCCGCACTAACTGCGTTAACATGCGGCTTGATCGCATTGCGCCACTGTAATAAACCCACCGAACGAACGGAGAAATCATCATGACCACGCACAATAAAGTCGCCGTCATCACCGGCGGCGGCACCGGCATCGGCAAAGCCACTGCGCTCGCGTTTATCAAGGACGGCTATCGCGTTGTGATCACCGGTCGGCGCGCCGAGCCGCTCGATGAAACCATCAAAGCCGCCGACGTGGACAGCTCGCGCATGATCGGCGTGCCTGCCGATGTCGGCAACCCGGAAGCGGTGAAAGCATTATTTGCCAAAACCAAATCGGCGTTTGGGCGTATCGACGTGCTGTTCAACAATGCCGGCCAGAATGCGCCTGGTGTGCTGTTTGAAGATTTGCCGTGGGAGCGTTGGAAGTCCGTGGTGGATACCAACTTGAACGGCATGTTTTTATGCGCGCAGGAAGCCTTCAAAATGATGAAGGATCAGAACCCGCAAGGCGGGCGCATCATTAACAACGGCTCCATCTCGGCGCATACCCCGCGGCCCGATTCGGCGCCGTACACAGCGACCAAGCACGCCGTGTCCGGACTCACACGCACCATTGCGCTGGATGGCCGCAAATACGACATCGCGTGCTGTCAGGTGGATGTGGGTAATGCCATGTCTGAACTGGCATCGCGCATGGCCAAAGGCGTCAAGCAGGCCAACGGGACCGTTGCGCCCGAGCCGATGATCACCACCGATGATGTAGCACGCTCCGTGCTGTTCATGGCCAGCCAGCCGCCCGAAGTGAACATTTATCACTTGATGGTGATGGCGACTAAGATGCCTTACGCGGGACGGGGCTGACTTGCGTCCTTGTATTCGGGGCGGGGTAAACCGCGTCGCGCCTTAGAAAACCCCAATTCATAACCGCAAAGGCGCAAAGGTTCGCGAAGGTTCGCAAAGCTAAAGCCTTGCAAGTATCTCGCGATTCCCCCGTCAGGTGATCCGTTGGTCTACGGATTGTCTTTGCGTTCCCTTTGCGCCTTTGCGCCTTTGCGGTTCGGTTTTCTGGTTTGAATTTTCGGGCGCGCCGCGCCCTACGGCTTCTTCGTATTTCGCGGGTTTTCCGACTGCGGAATTTTTGAAATATCGGTATCGAGCCCCACTGGAATAAACGCGCCCTGCATGTCTTTGATAACCATAGCCGCCAGGGCCAGGTGACGGTCGAAATCCCCCACCGGCGCGAATAAATTCATGCGTATCGCCATGCGCGGATCATCGGGATGCTGGCGGAACAGAATCACCGACGAATACGGATCGTCTTCGCCGTCGTAAATATTGGTTTCACGCATGCCAAACGTGCCGTCGGCAAGGCGAATCAGACGCGCCTGATAACGCGGATCTTTTTTGGCGCGCTCCTCCGCGGTCTGACGCGCCAGTTTCCACACCTGCTCGCGCGTCTCGTCCCAGGTTTCAAAACCTTCCATGGGCATCGCATTGATGACAATGCCAATATTGCCCCCGGGGGTAAACAGCCGCGTACGTTTGCCGTCATCGAAACCGCGCCAGCCAAACGGCACCGGCACCAGCAGACGCGCGGATGCGGCAAGCGCGTAGATGTAGCCATCCAGCACGCGCCGCACGCGCACAGGGGATCCGAATCCCTTGTCGAGCAACCCTTTGTTTTCTTCGCTATCCGGAGAAAAACTCGCGCTATTTTGCGCAAGCGCAAACGATGCGTAGTCCGCCGTGGGCAGCGATGTCTCCAGGATGATGAACGCCGTCTGCGGCTGCGTAAACAGCGTTTGCGCCTGCGCCAGGCCCGCAATCATCAGTGCCGTCAACCACAGAATACGCAGCAAATAGTGCATGTTTTTCCTCGAAAATGGGTACCCTGAGCTTAGTCGCCGCGCACGTGTCACGCAAGCAATGCGATAGAATTAAGGATCAATCAAGGGGAGTTTCATGAAAGTATGTGTCTTCGGCGCCGGCGCGCTGGGCGGTCATCTCGCGGCGCAATTCATTGCCGCAAAAAATTGCGAACTCTCGCTGGTTGCGCGTGGCGCGCATCTCGCAGCCATACGCGAACACGGCCTCATGCTCAAAGTCGGCGGACGCGAAATCGGCGGCAAGGCTGCTGCGGCCACCGACGATCCCGCGACACTGCCGCCGCAGGACATCGTGTTCGTTGCCTTGAAGGCGCAA
>JANMXV010000740.1:0-6664 GCA_031381325.1 Betaproteobacteria bacterium
ATGCGCCTGCCGCCAGACGCCGCCAGAATCGTATCACTATTGGAAAATTCATTCAGGGCGATGAGGGTGAATGTTATACTCTGGCCGAAATATGAATCGCCTATCCTCTCATCGCGCCTATTGTTTTTCCAAATCATTCACTACGCGCCCTCTGTTTTTTCATGCGTATCCTGCTGAGTAACGACGACGGTTATTTCGCGCCGGGCATCGCAGCCTTGGCGCAAGCCTTGTCCGCGCTGGGTACGGTGACCGTAGTCGCGCCTGAACGTGATCGCAGCGGAGCCAGCAATTCGCTAACGCTGGATCGGCCGCTGTCGATAAAAAAAGCTGCGAACGGCTTTTACTATGTCAACGGCACACCCACCGACTGCGTGCATCTGGCGGTGACCGGATTTCTTGACGCGCTGCCCGATGTGGTGGTGTCGGGTGTGAATCACGGCGCCAATATGGGCGACGACACCATTTATTCAGGTACGGTGGCGGCGGCCACCGAGGGATTTCTGTTGGGCATACCGTCGATTGCCATCTCTTTGGCGGGGTCGGGTAATGATTGCTTCGCTACCGCTGCCGAAGTCGCGCGCGGTCTGGTTGAACGCTATATACGCAAGCCTTTGGGCGAGCCGATGCTGCTGAATGTGAATGTGCCCGATCTGCCGCTCACGGCACTGCAGGGCATGGCCGTTACACGCCTGGGCAAGCGTCACAAGGCGGAACCCGTGGTGAAGGCGGTCAATCCGCGCGGCGACGCGATTTACTGGGTGGGCGCTGCGGGCAGCGCGCAAGACGCGGGCGAGGGCACCGATTTTTATGCGGTGGCGAATCGCAGGGTTTCGGTAACGCCCTTGCAGATGGATTTGACGCGCTTCGCGCAGATGGATCGCGTGGCTGCATGGCTGACGGCGTGACGGCGTGATGAATACCAGTCACTCCGGCATCGGCATGACCTCGCAGCGCACGCGCATGCGCATGGTGAAGCTGTTGCGTGAGCAGGGCATACGCGACGAGATCGTGCTGTCGGTAATGGGCGAAGTGCCGCGGCATCTTTTCGTGGATGAGGCGTTGGCACACCGGGCGTATGAGGATATGTCGCTGCCCATAGGCTTTGGTCAAACGATATCGAATCCGCACACGGTCGCCCGCATGACGGAACTTGCACGCGCCGGCGGTGATCTAAACAAAGTGCTGGAGATCGGCACCGGCTGCGGCTATCAATGCGCGGTGTTGGCGCGGGTGGCCAAAATCGTTTATTCGATTGAACGGCTGGTGTTGTTGACGGCCAAGGCGCGCAAGCATTTGCGCGATGCGCGGGTGTTGAACGCGCGGCTGCGTCATGGTGACGGGCATGTGGGGATACCGACCGAAGCGCCGTTTGATGTCATTTTGATGACTGCCGCGGCGACGCATGTGCCCAAGCCCTTGCTGGAGCAACTGGCCGTGGGTGGTAGAATGATTTTACCCATGGTCAAGGGTGAAGAGCAGCGTCTTTGGGTGATAGAACGTACGGCGCAGGGTTACACTGAAAAGCGCATGGATGCGGTGAAATTTGTGCCGCTGTTGCCGGGAACAGGATGAATGCAGTGACGGGCGGGGATGACTGTGGTGAATAAAGTGTTGAATGGGATGTGCGCAATTTTTGCAGCGGCAGCGGTGCTGCTAACGGGCTGTCGCGCGACCGTGCCTGCACCCGTGTCGGATCGTGCGCCTCCCTCTTCGACAGCAAAAGCGCCGCCGAAGGTGATTGCCGCTAAACCGCAGCCTCCTGCTGCGCCGGCGGCCACGCCGGATGCGGGCGTGGTGGTAACGCCGCTGGAATCACCGGACGGGTCCGGCTCGCTGTATACGGTGAAGCAGGGCGATACGCTGTTCAGTATCGCCAAGGCCAATGGCGTCGCGCTGCGCGATGTGGCGGCGTGGAACAATATCGAGGACCCGGCAAGTATCCGTGTTGGACAACAATTGCGCCTGACGCCACCGGGCGGCGTGGCGGTAACGGCGCCGGTCACGCCGCCTACCGCAACGCCAGAGGTCCGTCCCATCGATACGCCGCCGCCGGTTGCCGACGCCAATATGAAAACGCAGCCACTGGGGCAGCGCGTGCCGTACAGCGATCAGGCTTATGCGCAAATGTCAAAATCTGCAGCGGCCGAAAAGCCGGATGCCAGGGCCGAGGCTACTAAACCCGAAGCTGCGCGCGCCGATGGCGAAGTCGATTGGTCCTGGCCGACTGAAGGCAAAGTCATAGCGAACTTCAATGACGGTTCCAACAAAGGCATTGCCATCTCCGGCAAGCGCGGTCAGGCGGTACACGCCAGTGCGGCGGGGCGCGTGATTTTTAGCGGCACCGGTATTCGTGGCCTGGGAAAGCTGGTGGTGATACGCCACAACAGCAACTATCTGAGTGTTTACGCGCACAACGACACGCTGCTGGTCAAAGAAGGGCAAACCGTGCGCAAAGGCCAACGCATCGCCGATATGGGCAACTCCGATGCGGATCAGGTGAAACTGCATTTCGAAATACGACGGCAGGGAAAGCCGGTGGATCCCATCAAGTTTCTGCCGGCGACGTAGGGGTGATACGGCATATCAGCGTAACAACCGCGACAGAAATTTCTGTTGCATCAATAGGATAGCTAGAAACCCCTCAATTCGTATACACTTAAGCTTCCAGGGCGGGCCTCCCCGCATTGCATGGTAGTGAATCTGGTCAGGTCCGGAAGGAAGCAGCCACAGCTATTCTCTGCAAGTGCCGGGGGTCAGGCTCGCCACCCTTTTCGCCGTTCGCCATTCGCCATTCGTTACGTGTGCTTGCTGGTGTGTCATGATAATTTTGTTGCATGCCAGCAGGCTTGGGTGATGCCGGAAGAAACGGTGAACGTTTGCGTTGTGAAGCAGCGTAAAATACCGCTTCCCGGTTCACTTTTGCGGCCTATTGTTCTATCGTGACGCAAGTTCTCGCCCGTAAGTGGCGCCCCAAATCATTTGCCGAGTTGGTCGGACAGGAGCATGTTGTCCGTGCGCTGAGTAACGCGCTCAAGCAGCAGCGTCTGCATCACGCGTATCTGTTCACCGGCACGCGCGGGGTAGGCAAGACCACCTTGGCGCGCATTATTGCCAAGGCGCTTAATTGCGAAACCGGCATAACCGATACGCCGTGCGGCCAATGCACGGCCTGCACCGAAATTGATGCGGGACGGTTTATCGATCTGGTTGAGCTGGATGCCGCGTCGAACACGCAGGTCGATAACATGCGCGAGTTGCTGGAGAACGCGATGTATGCGCCGTCCAGCGGCCGCTTCAAGGTCTACATCATCGACGAAGTGCATATGCTCTCGCGCAATGCCTTCAATGCCATGCTCAAAACGCTGGAAGAGCCGCCGGCCCACGTCAAGTTCATTCTCGCCACCACCGATCCGCAAAAAATTCCGGTGACGGTGTTGTCACGTTGCCTGCAATTTAATCTGAAGCAGATTCCGCAGCAACAAATCGCGGGCAGGCTGAGTTACGTGCTGAAATCCGAAAAAGTTGAATTCGATGCCTCTGCGCTGACTTTGATCGCGCGCGCGGCGCAGGGCAGTTTGCGCGATTCGTTGTCGTTGCTGGATCAAGCCATCGCGCACGGCGGCGGGAAAGTGGATGAGGCATCAACGCGCGCCATGCTGGGTGCGGTGGATCAGCAGCACCTCTACGCCATACTGCATGCGCTGGCGCTCGGCGATGGCCCGGCGATGATGCAAAAGGCGGATGAAATGGCGGCGCGCAGCCTGTCGTTCGAGGCCGCGCTATTGGAGTTGGGCACCTTGCTGCATCGACTGGCGCTGGCGCAGCACATTCCCGCCACGGTGGCCGACGACGATCCTGACCGGGATACCGTGCTGGAGTTGTCGGGCCGATTTGGCGCCGACGAACTTCAACTTTATTATCAGATTGCCTTGCAGGGGCGCAGTGACATCGGTCTCGCGCCGGATGAGTATGCCGGATTCACCATGACATTGTTACGCATGCTGGCGTTTACGCCCGGCATGCAAGCGCCTGCTGTGCCACTGCCGATGCGGGTGCGGACATCATCCGCAGCACTGGGCGAAGGTTCCCGCTCTCAGGCCGCGGCAGCCCGTCCCGTTCAAAAGGTTACCGCACAACAAACCGTAGCACCCGCGCCAACGGTCGCAGCCCCAAGCGTCGATAGGCCGTGGCATGAGCTGGTTCAGCACTTGGGTCTGGCGGGCATGACCGGTCAACTGGCCCAGCACTGCGAAATGACCCGGCTCGATGCCGCGCACATAGAATTGAGTTTGCCCAAAGCGCAGGAGCGCCTGCTGGACGGCGCGCATCAAGGCAAACTCAAGGACGCGCTGCAGAAACGTTTCGGCGCGGCGTTTAAAGTGGTGTTCAAACTCGCGCAAGGTGAAATAAACTCGCCAGCCCTTATCGCCACACGCGAGCAACAGGAACGTCAGGCGCAAGCGGTACAGGAGATTCAGCGCGATCCTTTTGTCAAGGAACTGGTCGATACTTTCGGCGCGCACGTGAAAGCGTCTTCGATCAAACCCAATTCGTAAAATTCAATGAGGATGTCATCATGATGAAAGGCCAGCTTGCCGGGCTGATGAAGCAAGCCCAGCAGATGCAGGAAAACATGCAAAAGATGCAGGCGCAACTCGGCGCGGTCGAGGTCGAAGGCCAGGCCGGCGCCGGCATGGTCAAGGTCACTATGAACTGCCAGTATGGCGTGCGCAGGGTGGCGATAGACGACAGCTTGTTGAAAGACAATAGCGACGATAAGGAAATGCTCGAGGATTTGATCGCCGCGGCGATGAACGACGCGGTGCGCCGTGTCGAATCAACGCGGCAGGAGAAAATGTCCGGCATGACGGCAGGGATGCCGCTGCCGCCGGGTTTCAAGATGCCGTTTTGAATGGCAGGCCAGGACGCACGATATGAAGCCGCCCTCATCGCTGGATGAGTTGATGAGCGCTTTGCGTTGCCTGCCCGGCGTGGGTCCGAAATCGGCACAGCGCATGGCGTATCATTTGTTGCAGCGTGATCAGGCGGGCGCGGCGCGCTTGTCTGGCGCTCTGCGCGCGGCGCTCGAGCGCATACGCCATTGCGAGAAATGCAATTCGTTTTCCGAGGAAATCCTCTGTGATTTGTGTGCTTCCGCGCGTCGCGACGCAGCCTTGCTGTGCGTGGTGGAATCGCCGGCTGATTTGTTGATGATCGAGCAGACGCAGAGTTTCAGGGGACTGTATTTTGTATTGGCCGGTGTATTGTCACCGCTCGATGGCGTGGGCCCCAAGGAGATTCACCTGGACCGATTGCTGAAACGCGCCACCGACGGTGCGGTCAACGAAGTCGTGCTGGCAACTAACTTTACCGCCGAGGGCGAGGCGACCGCACACTACGTGGGCGAATTGCTGGCCGCGCGCGGCATCAAGGTTACGCGCATCGCGCGCGGCTTGCCGGTGGGCGGTGAGCTGGATCATGTGGATGCCGGCACGCTGGCGCAAGCCGTGATTGAACGCCGTGCCGTCTGATAAAACCCAGCGTCCGCAGCGACCCGTGCGCCCGCCGCGCCGCAAGCCGGCGGCCGCACGTCATGCCGACGCGACGACAGTTGAACCGCAGGAGTCTGTCGAGCGTCACCCGCGTGGTCCCCGCGGCCGGCGTGGCTTAGGGGCCGAGGCGCCGGCGGAGAGCCAGAAACTGCAAAAAATCCTGGCGCAATCGGGCCTGGGTTCGCGCCGCGCCATGGAAACCTGGATCGCGGCCGGGCGCATTACGGTCAACGGCAAGGTAGCGGGCATCGGCACGCGCGTCATGCCGGTTGATCGTCTGCAGGTCGATGGCCGCGAGGTGCGCATCGATAGTACCGAGCAACCGGCGCGCGTGTTGATCTACCACAAGCCCGAAGGCGAAATCGTCACGCGCGACGATCCACAGGGCCGCGAAACGGTGTTTACGCGGCTGCCGCGCTTGCGCGGCTCGCGCTGGCTGTCGATAGGGCGTCTGGATATCAGCACCAGCGGCTTGTTGATATTTACGACATCGGGTGCGTTGGCCAACAGCATGATGCATCCGCGATTTAAAGTTGAACGCGAGTATGCGGTGCGCGTCTTCGGCAAGCTTTCCGATGAGCAAGGCAAGAGGCTGTTGGAAGGCGTCACCCTCGAAGACGGTCTGGCGCGTTGCGATGCACTCACGGACGAAGGCGGTGAAGGCTCGAATCACTGGTATCGGTTGATTGTGAGCGAAGGCCGCAACCGCGTGGTGCGCCGCATGTTTGAGGTCGTGGGCTTCACCGTCAGCCGCTTGATGCGCGTGCGCTTCGGCGTGATTCAGTTGCCGCCACGGCTCAAGCGCGGACAGATTGAAGAGTTGCCGCCGGTGGAAGTGAAGCGGCTGATGGATTGGCTGGCAAAGCCAGAGAGTTCAAAACCTCACCGCAAAGGCGCAAAGGCGCAAAGGTAACGCAAAGGAAAGCCGCAAGCCGAACAACGGTCTTGCTGAAAATAGTTATTTCTTTGCGACAGGTTTTCTTCGCGTACCTTTGCGAATCTTTGCGCCTTTGCGGTGAAGGATTTCTGCTTCTTGTAAATCCTCGCGCATCAAAATAAACACGCAATCGTCACCGCCCGACGTTTGCGCCCACAAGAACGGCAGCCGCGGC
>JANMXV010000754.1:0-1782 GCA_031381325.1 Betaproteobacteria bacterium
GCTACGCTTGCTACACTTGCTGTCCATTTCATGTGACACGAATGAAGCCTGTAGGTATGGGGTGAGTAGGCAATAGACAAGGCCTGACCCCTTCGTTTTGGGTGACCCCTTCGTTTTGGGCTTGCTTGAGGGGCCGAGCACAAGGGGTGCGCAGCGCCGCTTGTAAACGGTCCCCTCGAAGTTGTGGTTGGATAGCATCGGCCTCAGTTGCACATGGACTCTGCGTCCTTCGGCCATGGCGGGATTGGATACACTTGCTCCCAGTTGTTCGGGCCGCCCCGTGACTTCTCTAGATATCGCCGTGCGGCACAAACGTCTTTTGGCACACAGTAACCATTGAGAAGCAGCATGCTGTATGTGAACTGTACGTCCTTGTCACCGCCGTCAGCCAGTGACTGAAGTTTTTCCACCAATTCCTTGCCGCTGGCTTTCGGGTTCATCTCGTAATAGGCCTTCATCTTCTCGCTATGAAAGGTCGGCAAGACCGCAATCAAACCGAGACAATCCTCTTCGGTCGGTATCTTTCCGATGGGCGCGGGCGCTTGACCTATGGCACCAAGAGAAACAGTGACTATCGGCGCGAGAATCCAGCGTTTCAGTTTCATATAGCACCTGCCTTTCTAAGCCAACTAATTCAATGTCGGCGTCGTAAACAACAGATAACCTGCCTGAAAAACAGCATCCATAAAGGCCGCTGTAGAAAATTTATTTTAAAATCAATTGGATAGAAAATTTTAGTACGTCCGAAACCAAAAAAATGCAAACACCCCCAGTTCTACCGATGGTGCAATTGCGGCGCACGGCAGATCAGGGGCCGACCGTTCTTATCTGCGCAGCAACATGATACGCCGTACGTTCATACCGTCAGCTAACGCGTTTCACTGTCCAGCCGCAAGCCCGCGGCCTTGATCACGCGCGCCCATTTCGCGGCATCATTCTTCAGAAACTCGGCGAAGGCTTCGGGCGTGCTGGTTTCAGTTTCCATGCCGATCGCCAGCAGCTTGGTGCGCACGTCAGGCAGCGTGACTATGCGCGCGATCTCCTGATTCAGCCGCAGTATGATGGCGCGTGGCGCGCCTGCGGGCGCGGCGATGCCGTACCAGTTGCCGGCTTCATAACCGGCCACGCCCGCCTCGGCGATGGTGGGAATCTCCGGCGCGGCGAATGAACGTTTCGCGCCGCTCACCCCCAGCGCGCGCACGCGCCCGGACTGCGCGTGCGGCAGGCCTCCAGGAATGGTCGGCAGGCTCATCTGGATTTGCCCGCCGATCACGTCCGTCAAAGCAGGCGCCATGCCCTTGTAGGGCACGTGCATGAATTGCACGCCGGTCATGGTCTCCAGCAACGCCATCGATAAGTGACTGGGTGCGCCATTACCCGCCGAGCCATAGTGCAGTTGCCCCGGCCGCGTGCGTGCGTAGGCGAGAAGTTCCTTCACCGATTTCACCGGCAGGGCGTTGTTCACCACCAGTATGCCCGGCCCATGCGTGAGCGGGGCGACGGGCGCAAAATCGCGCAGCGGGTCGTACGGCAGTTTGCCGTAGATGGCGGACGCGTATCCCGCGGAGATCATCACCAGCGTGTGGCCGTCGGGCGGCGCCTTGGCGGCAAGCTCCATGCCGATGATGCCATTGGCGCCCGCGCGATTGTCGATCACCATGGGCTGGCCCCACGCCTCGGTGAGTTTGGGGCCAATCAGCCGCGCCTGTATATCGCGCGGGCCGCCGGGCGGGAAGGGAATGATCAGGCGGATGGGTTTGGTGGGGTAGGGTTGCAGGAATT
>JANMXV010000769.1:0-9002 GCA_031381325.1 Betaproteobacteria bacterium
GGGCCGTATCGCGCTGCTGGGCGATGCCTGCCATCCGATGCTGCCGATGATGGCGCAGGGTGCTGCGCAGGCGATCGAGGATGGCGCCGCGCTCGCCTCACTGCTCAAGGCGATGCCCGATGACGTGCCGGGCGCGCTCGCGCGCTATGAAGCGGTACGCAAGCCGCGCGCTACGCGGCTGCAGGAGTTGAGTGCCGTAAACCGCAAGCGTTTCCATCTGCCCGACGGCCCTGAGCAGCAAAAGCGTGATGAACTCATGGCGACCAGCGGCGACCGCACGTTTGCCGCCATGAACTGGCTTTACGAACACGACGCGGCAGCGGCGATCTGAGTGGCGATTTCATCGTTAGCAGGCATGCAAGCTCTACTCGGGCAGGGTCAACCGCAGGGAAGGCCGAGCACTTAACCGCTCGACCAGGCGCATGGATTCGCCGTCTCACTGCATCTTCTTTTTAGTATAGTAATCGCGAGTCGATCCGACATACAGTGTCTGAATTGGTCGAAAGTTTCGCAGCGAACGCCATCACTCCACCTTAATGTTCGCGTCCTTGATGATCTTGCCGTACTTGGCGATGTCCGAGCGGATGAGCGCGGCGGTCTGTTCCGGGTTGTTGTAGTAGGGCTCAAACCCCTGCGCGTTCAGCTTCTCCCTGGTATCCGGCAGGGCCACGAGTTTTCTGATCTCGGCGGATATCCTGTCGATGATGGGCTGCGGGATGCCGGCCGGTCCGCCCACGCCCTGCCAATTCGTTAATGTCATGGCCGGCAGCCCTTCCTCGGCGAAGGTAGGAACGCCCGGAAAGGCCGCGACGCGAGACTGCCCGGTGATCGCAAGTGCCCGCAGGCGCCCACTCTTAACCTGCGTGACGACGTTGGCGGGATTCGAGAAGAAGAAATGAATGTGCCCGCCCATCAGATCCACCACCACGGGGCCGCCGCCTTTGTATGGAATGTGCCGCGTCTTGATGCCCGCCACGGTGTTGAAAAGTTCGGCCAACAGATGGGTCGGTCCGCCGGTGCTGGACGTGCCGTAGGTCATCTGCTCCGGCTTGGCCTTCGCCAGCGCGATCAGCTCCGCGACCGTATTCACCGGCAGCGATGGCGGCACCGCCAACACATTCTCGTAGCTCGACACGGTGGCAATGGGCGCGATGTCCTTCAGGGCATCGTAAGGTGTCTTCACGAGCCAGTAATTGCCGGCCAAGGTGCCGCCCAAGGACACGAGCGTGTAGCCGTCCGGGCGTGAATTTACGGCTGCAAGGGTACCGATGATGGTGTTGGCCCCGCCCCGATTGTCCACGACGACCTGTTGTCCCCACGCCTCGGTAAGTTGCTGTCCGATCAGGCGCGCAATGTAGCTCGTGCTGCCTCCCGGCGGATATGGACTGATGTAGCGTATCGGCTTATTGGGGTAGTCCTGCTGCGCGGCCGCGCCTGCGCCGAACGCGCTCAAGACGAGCCCCCCAAGCAGTCGTGCATACCTCCTGCGAGCACTCATTTCGTCCACCCTTTGTCTAGCGGGAGTTTACAAGTTACGGCGCTTCGTCTCATAGATTTTTCCTCGTCGCACCTCAAGCAGTTTTCCTACGGAGGATGAATCCCAAATTTCGCTGCGCCAAAATACGGGCTATTTAACCCAGCACCTTAACGGTTTTATGTTCAGGATCGACTTCCAATTCAGCGCCATTGAGAATGGCGGCAGTGATATCTTCGTCAAACCCGGCCAGCATCGGCATATCGCCCAGTGCAGCACCTTGAACCAGGATGGGATTGACGGAGTTGAAAACAAATGCGAGCGGCGCCACGCCCCGCGACTGCATTTCGTGCAGCATCCACGCGCTGGCCACGCCGCCCTTGGCGGTGTCCAACACCAATATCCGGCCTACATAGGACTGGCCCGCCAGCTTATGCGTGGGGCGACAGAATAGGCCGGCAATGCGATCCAGGTCGTAACGCGCCGAAAAACCGTCGTTTGCCACCAGCGCGGTTCCGCGTACGCTGCGCCCCATCGCTTGGCGCGCGCGAAAAACCCCGGTGTTGGCGCTCAACCCAGTCTCCCGGTCACGGCCGCTTCTACGCACGCGTCCATGGATTCCAGCATGGGCTGATAACCATAGCCGCCCAATATGTTGACCAATTTCGCACTATTGGTCACCAGGCGCTTCCAACCCTTGGCTTCTGCGATCTCACGTGCGTAAGATTGATAAAAGCACATGCCCGAAAGCACGGTGCCCCCAGCCTCCTCAATGCGCGCCGTAAAGCCCATACGGTCGGCGTCGGGCTTCACCTGCGGGCTGGTCACCGCTAACAAGGGCACCGTAAAGCGCCGGCCTTCGCACAAACCGGCGAGTTCGCGCAGCTCGAAAAGACTGAGCTGCGGCGCTGAAAAGACAACTACGTCCACCTTACCGTCCCTGCGGTAAGACTTCTGTAGCGCAGCCACGTCGGCACGAGTGACCTGATGCGCCGGCAGACCTGCGGGCGCTACATCGCTCAAGCGGCCGGCTTCGGGCGTAATGCCTGCCAGGTGAAACAGGGCAATGGAGCCGAAGCTCGCCATTGCGGCGCCGAAGTGCTTGAGTTGATCCGAGCGCGGGGCACCCTCGATGCCTTCGATTACCGGCACTGCCCAGTAGTTGCCTGCGATGCGGCCGATCAGCGCCCCCAAGGCGCCCCAGTCATTAAGTGTAGCAGGCGTAAAATCGGTGCGAAAGTGGATCGTCGCACGGCGCTGTTCGGGCAAGTGAAAACCATAGCGCGGGGTGCGCCCGGTGAGCCCGGCCGACACCGCGGAAGGCCCGCCTTCAAAGTTGGAACGCGCCCCGCAAACTGAATTGGAGTAGATGACCACGCCGGTGTCGCCAAAGGCGAGGTGCTCATTGCGTGTGGGCGCCTGAATGGTCTGGTAGTTGATGCAGGTATCGGTCATCACGACACCCAGTTTCACGAAGGCGGCGATGGCGCGCCGTTCAAGATCAAGCATCGACTGTGTCTGTCCCAAAAACGCGGCCTTGGAGAAATCAGTGCCGCGCGGATCGGTGATGGTGGGAATACACACGCGCCGCCGCCCTTGCGTCGTGGCGGCCAGCCCCTCCAGCCAGCGTATGCCGGCTTCGCCGAGGCTTTCGGTATCCGCCATGATGTGCGCCTGTGTGACAGGCACAAAATCCCCGGCGCCAAAGAAATCTCCCACCATGATCTGGTGCTGCAGTGCCCGCCGGGGAACCGGGCCGAGTTTCCCTCCCAGGATATCCTGCTCTTCGTCGTTGAGTTTCATCAATGTCAGTCAACCGTTGCGCCGGAGTCGCGTACTGCCTTTCCCCATTTTGCCAATTCGCCGCGCTGAAAATCGCCAAACGCGCCAAGGGTCAGCACAGTGGGAAGCACTCCCAAGGACACCATCCTATCGCGGAAGGCATTGGCGCGCACGATCCGTTCAATTTCACCGGCGAGAGTGGCGGCCACAGGGGCGGGAAGCGCGGCCGGCGCAAACACACCCCACCACGCGGTGAACTCGAAACCTTTGTAGCCGGACTCGGCGACAGTAGGAATAGTGGGCGCCGCGGGCGAGCGCGCTGCACTGCTAACGGCGACGGCGCGCAACTTGCCTGTCCGAACGTGTGACACCACCGACTGCAGCGGGTCGAACATTATCTGGATCTGGCCGCCAAGCAAGTCGGTCACAGCCGGCGCGCTGCCTTTGTACGGCACATGCTGGAGGTCGATTCCGGCTGCGCCTTTGAAGGTCTCGCCGGTTAGATGGCCCGGCGTGCCATTGCCGGCAGAGCCGTAGCTGAGTTTGCCGGGCATTTGTTTCGCTCGTGCGACCAGACTGGCCAGATCGGTGGCGGGCTGGGACGGATGCACGACAATGGCCAGTGGCGCCGCGGCGACAAGCGCGATGGGCGTGAAGTCTCGTAGGGCGTCGTAAGGCAGCTTCTTGTAGAGGGCAGGGTTAATTGCGTTTGTGCCGACCGTCGCCATCAGCATCGTGTAGCCGTCGGGCGCGGCCTTGGCCACCGCGTCGGCCCCCACCGAGCCACCGGCCCCGCCTCGATTGTCGACGATGACTATCGTCTTCAGAGCGTCGCCCAGCATTTGCGCGAGAGGCCGAGCCACAATATCGGTGGGACCTCCCGCCGGAAATGGCACGATCATGCGGATCGGCTGCGCCGGATACTGAGCAACCGCCTGCACTGCGGCCAGCGCAACAAGACTCCCTGATACCGAAAGCAACCGGAGAAATTTCTTCATCGCGCTAACTCCCCTGAATGTGAAACGCCCGGTCGAGAATGATGGTCGGATAAGAGAAATGCAGTGCGTGATTGCCTGGGCCAAAACGAACGGCAAGATGCTCGTTCAGCCCACCCATAAGCTTGAGGCCATTCAGGCGTGCTCCGACAAAGCCCTGCGCCGTGCTGTATTCCGGCGCGTTCATGAAACCGTGATCCGCGGTCAGCACGATCACAACGTTACGCAAGCCGAGCATGCGGTCGAGGTGCTGGCCCGCTCAGCACGGCGGCGTGGCCGGGTGCTGCGAGCGTCACTGCGTGCCCGTGATGTGCGTTGGTAAACCATGCGCCATCCTCAAGCAGCCGCCGGAATCCGCCTGGCCCGTATAGATCGCGGTACTTCACCGCCTGCTCCTGTGGCACGCCGTCGATGACGATGACGACTACCAGCGCCGGCGAATTGTCCGCTGCCGCCGCGAAATGCGGCAGCAGGTACAGCGCGATTCCAAACAGCATTGCAAGAAAACGATGCACCGTCATTTCCAGGTTGCTGATGCGTAGTTTCCGGCTTCGTGCTATCCCGATTAGTCGAAAATTATTCATGGCACGCCTCTTTTGTATAGACCGCTTTCGAAATCCGCTGTGCGGCGTATGGGACACCTATTGGCGTATGCACATGCCGGATCATACCTTAGCGAGCATAGGGTGGACGAAGCACAGCGTGCCCACGGGGTTGAACGGCGGGGTGAAGCGGCGTACTCAATCCGTGCGCGATAAACTTTCACTCGGCCCGCACGTCGATCAGTCGCGCCTTGAGGGCATTCGCTTGCTAAATATTGTCCCGGAACCGGATGATGAATCTATCCCAATTGGCATACGTGGCAGGGCAGGGAGCGTAGCCCGGATGCAGCGCAGCGCAATCCGGGACTACTCGTTAACGCTGTTCAATAAAATCTATCCAGAGAGCTTTGAAACATTAAACTCCCGGATTCCATTTCATTCCATCTGTGCTTGCGGGAATTTCTATTCTTTGGCACGTATCACACAAGAGGCATAATGTGGCGTAACTTATTGTTTTTATTGAATTTTATAATAATTACAATCTGACCCTAATAATACTGTCCTACGCACAACGGTATTCTGCATCCCGTGTTTTTGGCGACCCATGGAAGCGGGCGCGCCCATGCCTCGCTCAGGATGCTACTATTGATTGCTCCACCCGTTGCTGCATTCCCGGCTGTTGAGACATCTGTCCGGCTAATTCTTTTTCGGCGCAACCGGCGCCGGCGCACCAGGCTGTTGCGTGCTGTCTTTGAACAGCCGGCCGAGGGCGCCGCCGATGCGGGCGCCGATCGTGGTGCCGGCGCCGGGCAGCACCGCCGTGCCGATGATTGCGCCTGCAAAAAGTCCCGGCGGCGCCGAAGCTTTCGGCTTGTCCACCGGCCCGCTCACGGTGAAGGGTATGCCGACTGAGCCTTCAACCAGATACAGATTGCCACTGGCTTGAATCTGCCGTTGATAAACCGTGGCCTCGCCCGTGGCAGTGTACTGGCCGGCACGAGCCTTGAGGCCGGTGTAGGTGAATCGCGTGCCCTTATCGGTGTTCTGAGTATCCATCTGGCCGGTCAGCTCCTGCAACGGAGTCTGGCCGTCGCGCTCTTTGCCTCGTGTGCGGATAGCCTTGTCCAGGTCGAAGCGCAATACCGTTGCGGGATTGATTGAAAACGTAGTACGTGTATGCAGCGAGAGTGCCAACTCACCCGCCGATTTACCGTCCGCGGACAACACGGTCTTGCCCGAGGCCTTGCCCGCGACGGGTGAACGGCGGTTGAACGAACTCACCGCGCCTGCTACCTCGATGTCACGCGGAGCCAACTGGCCGCTGAGGTGCATGGCGCCGTTTGCGGCGGTCTTCAACTCAACATTGCCGTGCGCGGCGCCGCCGCCGACATGGATGCGCGTCTGCCAGCGGTCGGCATCGGCCTCGCGCGTTAACGTCAGCGCGAAGGCGGGATTGACGCCGGAAGGACGGCGCAACTCAGCCTGGCGTGGGCGCCAGTGCGGGTCGAAGTCGACCTCGCCGTCAAAGACTACCGGAATGCCGCTGTAGGAAATCCAGGTCACGTTGCGGAACTCAAAATGTTCCAGCGGCACGCTATCGCCCGCATCGGGCTCACTTGCATCCGCTTTGGGTTGAAAGGCGCGCACCGAATTGCGCGGGAAAACCGCTTCATCGATGTCGACACGCTCAAACACAAGCTTGCGCTGCAACAGCGCGCTCACGTTGGGATACGCGCTCAACTGCCGTATGATCACCGGTTGCGCCTGCTGCGTGCGAAAGTCGTTGACCACGACCACGGGCTTTGGCAGCAACGCCCAGTGGGCAGAGCCGATGGTTACCTTGACACCCAGCCGTTCCTCGGCCTCGGTCGTTAGCCGGGCAGCAAGATCTTCATCGGTGGGCAGCCACCAGACTATGGCGAGCCACGCTGCGCCCAGCACAGCGGCTGTAATTCCGAGGCCGACTGCCCATTTTATTCCGCGCTTCATAGGCGGGTATCATAAGCCATCAGCGTAGTGCCGGCTGTAGTCCGCCGCCGCGCCTGATAGGTCAAGGCAGCGACCCGGTAGGCAACAGTGCGCAGGAATTCGCCGCTTTCCTGCGTGCGGATTACGACAAGAATGGAGCGGCAGTGAAGCAGGCCGGCTTGAAAGTTGAGTAATACCGTAGCGAATCATTCCGGCGCTATTTTGGCCAGCCGCACGAGCTCGCCCCAGCGTTTGAGGTCCGTTTGAAAATTTTTCTGAAACTGGGCCGGCGGGTCCGCCGTGGGTTCGTAGCCGGCCGCCAGAAAATACTCGCGCAGTCTGGGCAATTGCAGCGATTTGTGTATCGCGCCGTAAATTTGCGCAATGATTCTGTCGGGTGTTTTCGCGGGTGCGAACCAGGCATGCCAGCCGGTGTCCATGTGGAAGCCGGGCAGGCCGGCCTCGGCAATGGTCGGCAGATCAGGCATCGCCGCCAACCGCTTCGCGCCGCTGTAACCCAAGGGCCGCAGCCGTTCGGCTTTAATATGCGGCATCGATATCAACGGCGGGACCACCATCACCTGTGTTTCTCCGCCGAGCAGCGCAATCATCGCCGGCCCGGCGCCCTTGTACGGCACATGCAACATGGTTGTGCCGGCGCGCAAGTTGAACGCCTCGGCAATCAAATGCAGCACATTGCCGATTCCCGGCGATCCCAGAATGAGTTTCTGGCTCTTGGCCAACGCAATCAATTCCGTGACCGAGCGCGCCGGCAGCGACGGATGCACCGCCAGGAAAGCGCCCTGTCCGACGACCGGATTGGTGATCGGCGTAAAATCCCGGCTCGAATCGAATGGCAACTTCTTGTAGGTACTCGGGTTGATCGCGAATGCAACCGAGATATGCATCAAGGTATAACCGTCAGGTGCCGCTTTTGCCACGAGATCGCTGCCGATAATGCCGTTCGCCCCGCCGCGGTTATCGACGATCAGCGGCTGACCGAGGAAGGGTTCCATCTCTTTTGCCAGCGCGCGCGCATTCGCGTCCGTCGCGCCACCGGGCGGGAACGGCATAATCAAGCGGATAGGGCGTACGGGCCAGGCCTGTCCTGAGCCTGACGAAACGGCTGCACTTGTCGATGCAGTTTGCGCGCTCGCGCCGGCAGCCATTGTCATGGTGCAGGACGCAAGGGCTGGCATCAAACACCACAATGCGTTTCGGGCGTTCATAGGCGCTCCTTCTTGATTCTGGAAAAAGCCATTAGCCACAGAGGGCACAGAGCCACACAAAGAGAACAAACCCGGCCCTCGCCAGAATGACGGGATGAAGTTTTTGTAGTCTTTGTTCGCTCACGTCGCCACACATCGAGCGATATGCACAATGCGATATCCGAGCGGCACGCGTAAAGGTGAAGCTTGCCGGGGCGTATCCGTTAACTGGATAGCTCCGCAATGCCGCCCAGCGATTTTCGCGCCCATTCGGCATAGGTTCCCGTTTCTATCATCTTGGGGCGTATCACCTGCCGCAGTACGTGCAGTTCTACGCCGGTGGGCGCCGGCGTAGCGGATAGCGGGCTTTCCCCAATGTCGAATCCGGTGCATTCACGAATATCGTCGACGGTATAGCCCGGATGTATCGAATCCAGATGCAGCAAACCTTCGGCTTTCTCAAAGCGAAAAATGGCCTTTGGCGTGACGACCTTGCTGGGATTGCCGTGCCGCAGTACATCCGGCGGCGTGCTGCCGGCGGCGGAGATGAAATCCACCCGCTCCACCAACGAGCGCTGCGTGTGTTCCGTGCGAAACACCACCGTCCTGCGCGCGCCGTAATAGATCATGCCGCCGCCATAGCCGCCGGGAAAGCGTATTTGCGGATGCTCCGGATCCGGCCCGAGCTGATGCAGGTTGTAGTTGCCATGGCGGTCAATCTGCACGCCGCTGACGAAGAACAGACCGAGCTCGCCGCGTTGCGCGAGATAGTGAAACTGCTTGGAGGTGCGAAACGGCGTGAATATGGAATTCAGAATAATCAATTCCGCGTTGGGCGCGTGCAGCGCCTGCGCCAGCAGCAGGCCGGCTGCTGGAATCTGCGACAGCGCGCCGCAAGCGGAAATTTCGCCGTCGCGCACTTCGCGCGACAGCAGTATCGCCATCAGTTCGGCTGCAGTGTAGTCGATTGCCGTCATAGGCCGGCCGCGCGCGTGGGCTGCCGCCATTCGAGCGGCACGAAGCGCTCCACGTA
>JANMXV010000808.1:0-3838 GCA_031381325.1 Betaproteobacteria bacterium
TGATGCACTGCTTCATCGCTGGCGATTGCATCTAACTGTTTTTGAGAGTACGGCTTGAATCGGTGCCTGTTCCATTCGCAGTCAAGTTCCCCTTCGTGTGTGACCGTCCCGCAGTAAAAGTTTATTGCATTTTATCGCTTCGTGCGTCGAGGTCACGTCTTTCAAAATCACATTCGCGATTTCAGTCTATGCCAGCGCCTTCAAGCCCTTACGCTCAACGATATTAAGCAGCTTCAATGCCGGCCCGCTCGGCTTCTTGTCGCCAATTTCCCATTTCTGCACCGTTGATACGCTGGTGTTGAGATAGGCGGCAAATACGGATTGACTGGTTTTCGCCTTTAGCCGCAGGCGCTTGATGTCTGCAGCGCCATACGGTTTTAGCTCTGGCAAGCGCGATGCATCAAATTCCCGCAGCGTTTCCGCGCCCACCAGCCCCAGGTCATGAAGCCCGCGTGCGGTTTCGTACATTTCTTCGCGTAGTCTTTTATTTGCCATCTTTGATCTCCAGTAATTCTCCGGTTGCCATCGCCTTGCGGACGTCATTGTCGCTCAGGCTTAATAATGTTGCGGCTAACCGCTTAATCAGTTTCAGTTCATCGTCGTCTATGTTGTCGCGCTCGTTTTTCGCGAAGCCAAACATAAACACCCATCGTTCGCCAAAGTGCGATGCCACCAGCACGCGATAGCCGCCGCTCTTGCCTTGGCCCGCTCGCGCGATGCGCTTCTTGACCAGTCCGCCACCCAGCCGCGCATCAACCAGCCCGTTCTGCATTTCTGCCAGAGCGTCACGCAAATCACGATCGGCAAGTCCTTCGCGCCTCATCCAGCGCGCGAAAGTTCGGGTTTTATATGCGTGCATGAGCAATCATGGCTTCGCAATAAACCATATCACTTAGTGGTATAGTATGTAAAGCATGTTGCGTGGCGGCAGGTACACATGTCGTATGCCATGCTTTGGCTTTCCATAGGGCGTTATGAGTATAAATATATGTTTTTATTGATATTTTTAATCAAATCGGGAACGGGCCACGGTTGCTGCGGAAAGTATCGCGACTAGCCCCGCCGGGAGCCAAATGCCAGAGGCATCTGGCGCAGGATGACTGCCTTTCGTCATCCCGTCACTGCGTCACTCAGCCCCTGCGATTCTGCTTGACCAGCTCGGGCTTGACGCCCTTGGGTGACGCAGGCGGCACCCGCATTTGAGGTAAATCAGTCAGTTCTCGATACCCATCACCGTAAAACTGATGCGTGCGCAGGCGTCGTTCTTTTCCACCACATCCAGTATCTGCAACAGCAGCACGCAGTCGCCAACCAGCATGTGTACATTGCCCTCGTCGTAGCGCGCGGCGTCGCCGACCAGCACCTCGACCTCCTTTTGCGTTGCCGCATCGGCGGTGAGCAAAATGGCATGGTCCAGCGGCATACGCTGGGTCAAGCGCATATTGGTTGAGGAGGTGTCTTCGCGCATGATGCGCACCGCCTGCGCATTGCGGCTTAACACCCGTATGCCAATTTGTTGTTGCCCGTCGTCGAGTCGCTGCACCCGGCGCACCATGCCGACAGCCCACTCGCCGACAATTTCGCTCTCGATACCCGCGATGCTGCCCACGTTCACCCAGTCCCCACTTGCCGAGGGAATCACCGCGCCAAACCCGCCCGCGCTGATGTCATTGGCGACCCAGCTTTCGACATTGGTTTTTGCGGTAAAGTCAAAAGGGTCGGCAGACGCGTTTTCGAGCACATCGAGAATCTCCTTGAATCCCGGCACCACGGTAATCCGCGCATTGGTCTTTTGACGTTCGTGCTGCCGGGGTTGGGTTTTGCCCGACCAGTCCCGGTAAATCTGCGCCAATACCGGCGTCAAAAATTCCAGGTCTATGGGATAGGTGAAGCCGAGGTCCGCGGGCACTTTGCCCGTGTCTTCGATACTACGCAGCGCCTGGTTCAGCAATTCAACCGCCGCGCCCGCGCCGAAATAACGCAAATCGGCGCTGCTGCGCGGCTCGCGCGACAGCAGCGCGGGCTGCTGCGGATCTTTAAGATCAAACCAGTGGGTACACCCGGCGTGCGGCGTTTTGGACAGCACAAAATGCGGCGCATAACGGCTGACGATATACGTCGCCAGATCCTGCCCCGGCGGTTGCAGGTTTTCGCACGACAGTGCCGACTGCACCAACACCTTGAGAAACTCGCGCCTGATGGTGGTATTTTCTCCCGGATATATGAGCATCTCTTCGTCGATGTCTTCCGGCTCGATGTACGCATACAGGTTGGCAAGGCCCATCCAGATTGAAGGCACCGGCGCGGCATAGCGGATGCGCCGCCACTGCAATTGACGGCGCAACGCGCGCATCGCGCGCGCCACCGCCACCCGCGCCGGCTTGCGAAACCCGGCCGCAGCCGTGACATCTGCGGCATAACGCTGCACGCAAATTACATAAGCGGTCGCCAGCTCTTTCCAGCAGTTGTAAGCGCCGTTCCACAAGTCGGCTTCACGCTGCTTCATTTGCCGCGACGTGTCCAGATACTCCCGCAACAGCAAACGCGTACGCGCCACCGTTGCCGCGTCGAGCAAATAGATGTCGTCGTAGCGTTCCTCCAAGGTCAGCGTATCAGTGCCATTGATCGCCTCCAGCGCTTCGGTTATTTGCACCACCGCCGCAACCGCATCATCCGCGGGTAAGGCGGCGATCACATCGTGCGGGTCTCTCAGCAACGACATCCCATCCGCAGTCTTTTGCGTGCCCATCCAGTTCAACATACGCAACTCCGAGGCTCAACCGATTGTCGGGAAATTCTAGCAAAAAATCATGTATTTACCTATACCTATCGGGAATCGGCAGGTAAAGCCGCTGTGCCTGTCCCGCGCAGACCCGGTAAAATGGGTGCGCAACCACTTTAGTATGGCCGCAATTCGTTACACTATCGTCAATAGCCCTTGTAATTTGTGAATTTGAATTTTCGATTGGCAAAGCCCTGGTGATCATCCTAACCGTCAACGGCGAAGCACGCCAATTCCCGCACCCCCTGACTTTCGCGGGTCTGATTGCCGCGTTGGGATTGGCCGGCAAGCGGGTCGCGCTCGAATGCAACGGCGAAATCGTGCCGCGCGGACGCCATGCCGAACGGCAGCTTGCCGACGGCGACAAAATTGAAATCGTAGTCGCCGTCGGCGGCGGCTAGTTTTTTCGTGAATCGTGAGTCCCCGGCCGCAACGTTTCACATTTCACGTTTCACGAAGTTAGTAAGCAGACTCCAATGGCACTATTTTAAGCAGACTCAACAAAGGAAACACCATGACTCCAAGCGACAACATGGACCCCCTGCTGATCGGCGGCAAGGCCTACGCCTCACGGCTGCTGGTCGGCACTGGCAAGTACAAAGACTTTGCCGAAACGCGCGCGGCAGTTGAGGCTAGCGGCGCGCAAATCGTCACCGTGGCAATACGCCGCACCAATATCGGCCAAAATCCCAACGAGCCGAGTTTGCTGGAAGCGCTGCCGCCGTCAAAATACACGATATTGCCGAACACCGCCGGCTGCTACACAGCGGATGACGCCGTGCGCACGCTGCGACTGGCGCGCGAGCTGCTCGACGGCCACGATCTGGTGAAGCTCGAAGTGCTGGGCGACCCGAAAACGCTTTATCCGAATGTGGTCGAGACCCTCAGTGCGGCGAAAACGCTGGTCAAGGACGGCTTCAAAGTGATGGTCTATACCTCGGACGACCCCATCATTGCCAAGCAGCTCGAAGAAATCGGCTGTGTGGCGGTGATGCCGCTGGCCTCGCTGATCGGCTCCGGCATGGGTATCCTGAACCCGTGGAATCTGCAGATTAT
>JANMXV010000884.1:0-4738 GCA_031381325.1 Betaproteobacteria bacterium
CAGGACGCGCACGCCTTGAATTGGTCCCCTCCGTGAATTGTCCGCTCGCGGATCTGCCGGTCAAGGAAGTGCTCGGCGGCCTGCATATGCTGACCGACATGACGCTGCCTTACGGCAAGGTCATTCACGACTATCTGGCGAAATAACCCGACGAAGTAAGCAACAAAACAAGGCGCCAAAATGAACGCGGCGAATCGGGCAATCCGATTCGCCGCGTCTTCATTGGCCTGCCAGACTAGCGCATTGCCGACAGGAATTCCTTTTTCAGATCCACCGTTGAGCGCACGCCAATGTGCTCGTAATTCTGCTCCAGCCATTCCGAGGCCAGCGCACGACCGCGGTCGCGCAGCATGGTGAGGAATTTCCAATCGCTGGACATCTTGCTGGCGGACGACAGGTCAGACATCGCATTGTCGGCGCGCACAGAATGGACCAGCACGTATTTCAGCTTGTCCCGATATTCGTCCTTGATCCAGCCGTCGTCGAGCATCTTCTGCACAAAGTAAACCGCGCGCAACTCCTTGATGAGCGAAGAATTGAAGGTGATTTCGTTGAGGCGGTTGGCTATATCAGCCGAAGTCGTCGGCGGGCCGGGTCGTTCTATCGGGTTGATGTGGAGGATAACCACGTCGCACGTTTCGGTGTAATAGAACAGCGGGTAGAGGACAGGATTGCCCATATAGCCGCCGTCCCAGTAGTGTTCGCCATTGATTTCGACGGCCTGGAAAACCTGCGGCAGGCAGGCGGAAGCCAGTACCACGTCAGCAGTGACTTCCGGCGTATGGAATATTTTCACCTTGCCGGTACGCACATTGGTGGCACAGATAAACAGCTTGGTGCTCTGGCTGCGTTCAAGTTCCTCAAAATTGACCTGCTGTTCGAGCACCTCGCGCAGCGGGTTGTAATTCATCGGGTTCATCTGGTAGGGCGAGACGATGCTCATCATCGCCTTCATCATGTCCTGCATTGGGTTTTCCTTATGCTGCACCCCATTGTCCCAAGGCATACGCGGGAGGGCGAACCTTTGCCCGGCATCCGAAATGGCCTTCCAGAAGTCATGCAGCGCCTGGCGCGCGCCGTCATCGCCTTTTAGTTTGCCGTAGGCGTAAACCACCGCGTTCATGGAGCCCGCGCTGGTGCCCGAGATGCCTTCTATCTCGACACGCCCATCTTCAAGGAATTTGTCCATGACGCCCCAGCCAAACGCGCCATGCGCACCGCCGCCCTGAAGTGCAAGATTGATTTTCTTCTTCGGCTTATCTGCGGACGCGCCAGCAGCAGCCTTCAGAGTCCTGGATTTTGACGCCATGTTTAAACCTTTCGTGAAGTCGGAGCGCGACTAAATCAGTGCGCCGTCCAGCCACCTTCGACTGAAATATTCGTGCCGGTAATAGACGCTGCGGAATCAGAACACAGAAACAAAGCCGTTCCCGCGACTTGCTCGACGGTAACGAACTGCTTGGTGGGCTGCGCCGCGAGCAGCACGTCGCGCTTGACCTGCTCCTCGGTAATGCCGCGTGCCTTGGCGGTATCCGGAATCTGGGCCAACACCAACGGCGTCAGCACGTAACCGGGACAAACCGCATTCACTGTAATACCTTGCTCGGCAACTTCAAGGGCAATGGTTTTGGTGAAGCCCATGATGCCATGTTTGGATGCGACATAAGCCGATTTGAATGGCGACGCAACGAGCGCATGCGCCGAAGCAATATTAATGATGCGCCCCCAGCCTTTGGATTTCATGTATGGCACTGCCATGCGCGTGGTGTGAAACGCCGAGGACAGATTGATCGCGATAATCGCATCCCACTTCGCCAGCGGGAATTCTTCGACCGGCGCGACATGCTGAATTCCGGCGTTGTTGACAAGAATATCGATGCCGCCCAATGCAGATGCGGCCCTGCGCATCATGGCTTCAATCTGCTCTGGCTTGCTCATGTCCGCGCCATCATACAAAACCGTGACACCGTACTTGGATGCAAGACCGGCACGCAACTTTTCAATCTCCGCCGCATCGCCGAATCCATTAAGCACCAGATTGATGCCTTCTTTTGCGAATCCGTCCGCAATACCCAAACCGATGCCGCTGGTGGAACCGGTTACTAGCGCATTTTTTCCCTTAAGCACGTCGTTCTCTCCTTTGAGGCCTGTTTAAAAACCTTGTCGCCAAACCTGCGGACGCACGAATCAGCCGATCACCAGAACCACACTCACACCGCTGTAGCGGCGCGTTGCCGCACAATATTGCCACAATGCCCTGGCCGTCAGTGGGAGGCCGCGTTTCAGAATGACGTAAGCCTTTGATTTTTATTTAGTTTTTATTTTAACAGCAATTCATACGAAAAAAATAAATGGATTGCGAATCCCGTGAAACACTCCTGCAAGCCTTAACTCGGGTTCACCTGAGAGCGATCACATTATTTCTTTTTGGCACTTTCGCTTGTTGATCCAGCCGCTTTTGCAGCAGATGAACTTGCGGCCTTGAAATTGGCGCCGGCAATACTCGCCATCTGGCCGGCGACCGCGGTCATATTATCGAATGCCTTGTTGGTCTGTTCAAGCACGTCTTTCATGGCGTTGGCCATCACGTCGCCGCCGTCTATTGCCGAGGATTTTTTCTGTTCAATCGCGGACGCGGCGGTCTTGGCAAGCTGGCTGTAGTTGGCTTGCATCACGGCCGTCACGTCTTTCTGCATGGTTGTCACAAGACAAATTTCGGACTAGACATTTCTCGCTCCTTTGCAATAATCCCAAGTGGCTATTTGGTCAGTCGATCATTTAATATTGAATGATAGGCAGCAGAATGGCAAGCACAATCAGCAGGACCCGTGACAGTGCAATTAGAAATTTGCGATTAGCGCCGCGCGCAACGATCTCCGCTCGACCGGATGAAAGTGAACGTCGCTCACCGGTGCCGCCTCGCCGCGCAAGCGTGATTCGTAGAAGTAATCGACCTGGCTTACTCGTCTGTCAAGCAGGTTGAAGCCGTCGAGTTGCACGCGCAGGCTCTTATCGAATTTATAGCCGATGCGGCCTGACAGCAGTGTTGTCGAACTCGAGCGCACGCTGTTGTCTTCAATCAACGGTCGTGGGCCGAAATAGCGCAGGCGCATGCTGCCATAGTAAGGGCCGCGATTGTCAACTGCCGCGGTGAAGGTCGCGACGCCCCTGATCGCACCGGGAATGCGTTGGCCTGCGGGATTGGAATCGGTGAATTGCGCGCGGCTGAACGCGATGTCTGCATCGAGCAGCAGCCAAGGCGTCGGCGTATAGAGGGTTGAAATCTCGAAGCCGATGCGGCGGCTGGGACGACTCGGCTCGGTGGTTCCGGCGTCGCCTACGAACAGCAGCTCGGAATCCGTATCCAGGCGGAAAACAGTGAATGTGCCCTGCAGGCGCGGCAGGATTGAGGTGCGCACGCCTGCTTCGTAGCCGCGCGCGCGAACCAGCAGCGGTACCCTTGATGCCGGGTCGCCCGTCGAAGGATCGACCGTGATCGTTGTCCCGCGTGCGTCGTTGCTGTGGAAGCCGTGACCGTAGTTGAGGTAATACTCGGTTTTGGCCCATGGCCCGAACACCATACTCAACTTGGGACTTACCATACGGTCGGTCGATTTGCCTGAGTTCGCGGTATTGTCGCTGTTCACTTCAGCGCGATAGAAATCCGCGCGCACGCCGCCGATCGTGCGCACCTTCTCTGTCAACTGCACGCTGCTCTGCAGATAAACGGCAGCACTGGTCTCCACCACTCGGTCGTCGCGCGTGGTCGACAACCGCTGTTGCGCCTGCGTTTTGTATAGAGCGACACCGATATTGTCATTGCGCACCTGTGTGCCGATTCGATTCTCCCATTGCAATCCGCCCAGCGCAGTCGTCCACGCATGCTGCAAATTGAACCCGGACAGCACCCGTCTATCCTTCTGCTCGAACTGGTCGCCGTTGACTGGATCGTTAAGAAAATAAGTGAAGTTAGAAAACAGGTTGAGATTGCTGTGAACTACATAAGCGCTGGCCTCGGTTACGTCTATGCCCTGAGTGCGCTTCCACCCCGCGGAAAGCGCATAGCGGTGCGCTCTGCCGCCGTCGGTCGGATCGACCGCGCCGAAACGCCCGATCTGGCCCGAGTCCACTGCGCGCTGCGGAATTTGATCGGTGGAATTCCAGGTGCCGCGATACGCCATTGCCGTGACATTGAAGCCGTTGGCAGCGGTCCCGTCGCTGTAGCGCAGCACCGCATTCAACTTCTTATAGTCGTCGGGTTTCGTCCACGGGCCATCGTTGCGGTAGACTTCAAACGCGTACAGCAGGTTGCCCGTGCCCGCCGCCGCCGAATTCGCGATCAGTGCACGGCGATAACCGTAGTTGCCGGCGCCCAGTTCGGCGATTCCGCGGTCGAGCCGTGACACCAGCCCTATGCGGGCCGCGCCGGCTGCCGCAAAATCGCCTTCGTCGGCGTAGTAGGGACCCTTCTTGTATTGCAGATCATTCACCAGTTCAGGGATCAGGAAGTTAAGATCGGCCCAGCCCTGCCCATGACCGTGCGTGCGTAAGTTGACCGGCACGCCGTCGACGTTGATCGCAAAATCGGTGCCGTGGTCCAGGTTGAAACCGCGCAGAAAATACTGGTTGGCTTTGCCTTCGCCGCTGTGCTGCGTAATGATCAGCCCCGGCACCGATTCGAGCACGTCAGCGGGACGATACCCCGGACGCGCCTGAAGCTGCTCGCGCACGCGTGCGC
>JANMXV010000886.1:0-8291 GCA_031381325.1 Betaproteobacteria bacterium
TGCGCCTCCGTGCTCAAGCCCTGCATCGCCAGCACCTCGAAGCCATCGGCGGTGAGGTATTGCTTTAGTCTTTGGTTCAACCACGGCGCATAGGGCGAGGCGAGGCTCAAACGTTTTGCACCCAGCGCACGCAACGCATCGGTGATGGCGCGCGACGAGGTGGCACAGGGGATGCCCGTTTCACTGTGTATGCGCTCGGCCAGCGTTTTGTCCTCCGCGGGCGTGTGCAAAAAGCCGCTGGCGGTGCAGCCGTAACCGATGACATTAACTTTGGCATGCGCCAGCAATTTCGCTGCTTCCGGCGCCTGCATCGATAGCCCCATCAGCTTTTCTTCGGTGTCCGCCGTGTGCGGAATGCGCATCGAGTGGACGGACGCGCCGGCGCCTCCATTAGTAGCCAGGCGCTGCGTTTCGTATTCCATTACCGTGTTCCAAGACGGTACGATGATGCCGATTTTTTGTTGCCAGGTATCCATTACAATCCTTGTCGTTTTCCTTGCGCGAAGGATAGCAGATACTTTAGGCTACTCGCGAGCCCATAGGAGTAAACCCATGATGCTGCTGCATACGATGTTGCTTGCGCTGATGACCGTGACCGTTACTCCGGTGTTGGCGCAGCCTGCTGTTACAGAGCCTGTCCTGAGCTTGTCGAAGGGATCAGGACAGGCTTACCCGCAAAAGCCCATTCGCATCGTGATTCCATTTCCAGCGGGCGGCACGTCGGACATCCTTGCGCGCGCGATCGGGCAAAAGCTGACCGAAGAATGGAAGCAGCAGGTGATCATCGACAATCGGCCCGGCGCGGGCGCCAACATCGGCGCCGACATTGCCGCCAGATCGCCGGTCGACGGTTACACGCTGTTTGCCCTATCGACCATTCATTGCATCAATCCCAGCCTCTACAGCAAACTCAACTATGATCCGATACGCGATTTCGCAGCGGTAACACTGATCGCCGAAACCTCGCAGGTGCTGGCGGTGCATCCGTCGCTACCGGTTAAAACGGTGAAAGAATTTATCGCCTACGCGAAAGCGCGTCCCGGCCAATTGAACTACAGTTCCGCCGGCAACGGCAGCCAGCCGCATCTGACTGCGGAAATGTTCAAAACACAGACCGGTATCCAATACGTGCATGTGCCCTACAAAGGCGCCCCCCCGGCGATGGTCGATTTGCTGGCGGGGCAAGTCGCGCTTACATTCGCCACCGCGCCTTCGGCAGTGCCGTACGTAAAATCGGGCAAGATTCGCGCGCTCGGCGTGAGCACGGTCAAACGCATTTCAGCGTTGCCCGAAGTGCCGACCATCGCCGAAGCAGGCGTCACCGGTTTCGAGGCGGGCGGATCGAACGGCCTGGTGGTGCCGGCCGGCACGCCGCCGGCAATTGTGGAGCGGCTCAATACCGCCATCGTGAGAATCGTTAACGAACCCGCGATGCGCAAATACCTGAGCGAGCAAGGCGCGGAACCGCGCACCATGACGCCCGCCGAGTACAGTGACTACCTTAAATCCGAGGTGGCGAAATGGGCGAGGGTGGTGAAGGCGTCGGGTGCGAAGATTGATTAAAAACGTGAATGTGTGAATGTGTGAATGTGTGAAGGAGTGAAAATTCCTGTACCCAGAATGGGCTCCCGAATGAATGGCGGCGTTGCTGCGTCCAATGGTCGGCGCGCCGCGCAGTTTACGCGTAGCCGCCGACTCAGTGCGCCGCCGCGTGTTCCTTGATCGACACGCGCCAGTGTATACGGTCCTCCTCGGGCGGATAATCGCCCGCCGCTTTGTGATACGAGCAACGGTTGTCCCAAATCACGATATCGCCTTTTTGCCACTGGTGGTGATACTCGGCGCCGGGTTGAATCATGTAGCCGGTGAGTTCATCGATTAGCGCATCGCTCTGGTCCGCCGCAAGCCCTTCGATGCGCAATATTTTTCCGGGATCAAAATAAAGCGCGTAGCGCCCGGTTTCCGGATGCGCGCGCACCAGCGGGTGCAGCGCCGGTTTCTTGTCGCGATCTTCCGCGTTGAGCAGAGCGGTGCTCTTGCGCCGGCCGCCGTAGACATACGCGCCTTGCAGTCCCGCGATGCGCTGCTTGAGGCGGTCGGGCAGCGCATCGTATGCCGCGTACATGCTGGCGAACAACGTATTGCCGCCGCGGCTTGGAATCGCCAGCCCGTAGAGTTGTGTCGCCTTGAACGGCACATCGTCATACGCGCCGTCGGTGTGCCAGCCTGAGGCGCCGCGTTTGTAGATCGCCATATCGAGTTGGCCGTCGGCGCCGAATTTGTTCACGCCCAGCAGCGTAATTTCCGCACAGTCGGGATGGCGCGTGCTTTTTGAGGGATGCGGCTCGATCAATCCGAAGCGGCGGCTGTAAGTAACGAATTCATCGAGTTGAAGTTCCTGCCCGCGCACCACCAGTACGTTGCATTCCAGCCACGCGCGGTAGAGCGTGGCGAAGGTTTCATCATCGAGCGTGCGCACATCAACACCCTCGGCAATCGCGCCGACCTGCGGCGTCATGCGGCGAATTTCAAGCATGGTTTCTACTCTCGTAAGGGATTTTCAGCATCGTATCACCAGCAGGATGATTGCATCGCGCGTACCGGCGTTGCGGCGGCGCCTGCTACCTTTATTGGCGTCTGGTGATCTGCTGGTAGTACCACGAGAGCCAAGCCTAAGCAATCTATAACTTATTGTTTTTATTGAAGTAAATTTTCCCGGTCTGAGCGGGCGTATTGAAAAAGCGCGCCGGCGGCACCGTCAAATGGGAAACCCTCTGGTTTCCCGGTCAATCAACTTTCGCCGCGATATCTTCTACCGCGTGGGTGCGCAACGCCGCGGGCGGCGTGTCCGCATCGCCGGTGCCGAAGCGCTCATATTCCGCGATCACTTGCGCGCCGAATAACAACAGCGCGGCCGCAATCTCCAGACTGAGCAGCACGATGATGGCGGTGGTGAGCGAGCCGTACACCACGTTCACTTGCGAGAGCGTGGCGAAATACCACGCCAGCCCGTGGCGGATCAGTTCCCACAGCAGCGCCGCCGTGGTCCCGCCGATCAGCGCGTGGCTCGGCGAAATCCGGCCCAACGGCATGAAAAAATAGATCGAGGAAATGATGAGGATTTCGCTTGCCACGCCGGCAACATAGAGAACGACGCGCGAGAATCCGCCCAGCGACCAGGCATGTCCGAGGACGACCAGTCTCTCCTCGCCGATCGCGATCAACTGCGCGAGCACCAGGGTTCCAATGAAGAGTGCCGCGCCGATGAATACGATGTAGCCGAAGGGCAGTAGCGCGGAAACGAGAAAGTGCCGCCTGTGCGCCGCCACGCGATGCAGAAAAATCACGGAAATCGCGTTCTCCAGCACCTTGAAGGCGAGCGAACTGAAGAAAATCATGGTCGCGAGCAGCACCCAGCCGATCACGTCGCGGTGCTCGAGAAACGCAGCCAACTCCTGCACCAATGCCTTGCCCTGCCCCGGCGCCACGTGCTCCAGCGCGCGGCGCAACGTCGCAAGCAACTCGGCCTGGTCGATGACGTGCGAAAGCGCGATCACCATGAGGATCAGCAGCGGCACGATGGAAAGCAGCGTGTAATACGCCACCGCGCCTGCCAGAAGCAGACCCTGATTGGCGCGAAACGCCTTCATCACCTGGAGCGCGAACACGCCGGGGTGCTTGAGTATTTTGACGCCCTGCGCACTGATGAGAGTCATGCTAGAAATCGAATGCAAGCGGTATTCGATGCCCTTATCGGCGGCCCGTTTGAGCTGTGCCCCATGATCTTCGCCCCCACCGTGAACCCGGTGTAGTCCCTGAGAGCGCGCCAGTTTCGCTCACCCCCAGTGCATCACTTCTTATCAAGCTCTGCTCGCCAGGCCTTGCCCGTTTTCGATGCGCCGCCGAGGTCGAGGATACCCTGTGCCGCGCTAGAGGGGAGCCACGCGGCAGCGGCGCCGTTGGGGCGCGCGAAGGAGAGACGGAACTTTGCGCCATTCGCGTTCAGATTCAGGGCGCAGTTAAAGGAGTACCACGGCCACTTCACATCGGCGAGTTGTGACACCGGGCAGGTGAAGCGCACGCCTTGCGCCGTCTCGAAGGACAGTACGCCGTTCGATAGTTTCAGCAGTCCCGCTTCATTGCCCGTCATGCCGATTAATTCCCACACGGGGGTTCGCATGTCGCTCATGATTTTTTCCATTCGAATAATATTTGTGTAAAGCAATAAATCCTACCCCTTGGCAAGCAAGATTCTCTGTGCGGCGGCGTACATACCGCAGCAACGCCATTATATTGCAGCCTTACAATCGTGCCGCGCTCTACTCCGGTCGAATAGCAGCGCTTTGCACCACACGCGCCCGCTTCAAAATCTCCGATTTCAAGAAGGCGTCGAATGCCTGTGGCGTGCTGCCGGCAGGCTCGATGCCTTGCGCCACCAGCTTCTTTTTGATGAAGTCGATGCCACATGGCTCACCGCCACGAAATCGCGCTGCAGCTTGAACGGCAGCTTCGGATGGTCAGGGGCGGGTTTAGGCTGTGATCCTGAGATCGTCGCCCGCTACAAAGTGGATTGAGCGCGGCACAACCGCCTCGCTTGCGGGTCCCAGGAAAAAGAATACTTTTGTAACTTATTGTTTTTATTTATATTTTGTGATGCTGCTCGAAACTGTATCAGCATGACTGTCCTTTTGTATTATTCGCCTTTTACGCCTGCGGCAGCCACAACTTTCTTCCACTTCACGATTTCGTCGCGGATATAGGCTAGGGTCTGCTCCGGTGTCATCGGCGCGGGTTCTGTGCTTTGATTGGCGAGCGCCGTGCTGGTCTCCACCGACCGCGCGCTCTGATTGATTGCCGAATTAAGTTGTGTAACGACGCTGCGCGGCGTGCCCGTGGGTACGGCGAGCGCAGTGAAAGAGACCGATTCAAACCCCGGCAGGCCGGATTCGGCGACAGTGGGTATCTCCGGAATCACAGCGCTACGCTTCAGACTCGAAATGCCCAAGGCGCGTATACGGCCCGATTTGACGTGCGGCAACAGCGCTGGCGCGGAGCCAAACATCGTTTCAACCTGCCCGCCAATCAGATCCGGCACGGCTGTCGACGTGCCTTTGTATGGTACATGCAGCATGCTGGCGCCGGTTTGCATCTTGAACAACTCCATCGTCAGATGCAGCCCGCCGCCGATGCCGGTTGAAGCGTAAATGAGTTTGCCTGCACGCGCCTTGGCCAATGCGGCCAGTTCTTGCACTGATTTGGCCGGCACGGCATTATTGACCACCAGCAGGTAGGCGGCGATGCCGAGCATGCCCGCCGACTGGAAATCACGTGCGATATCGAATGGGAGGTTCTTGTAGAACGGCTGGCTGGCAACGATGGAGGTGTTCAATAAAAGTAATGTGTATCCATCGGGTGTTGCGCGCGCGACCAGTTCCGCAGCGATGTTTCCCGAAGCGCCTGCGCGATTGTCTACGATGAATTGCTTGCCCAAAATTTCGATGAACCTGGGCGCGTAAATGCGGCCGATGATGTCGGCGCTGGAACCCGGTGGATACGGAGAGACTACGCGAACGGATTTCGTCGGGTAGGTTTGTCCGGATCCCTTCGACAAGCTCAGGACAGGCTCTGTCGAAGCGGTTTGTGCGGACAGCGATGCTGGAAGGGGGGCAAGCAGCAGTTGCAGCGTCAGGAACCAAATTTTTCGACATTTCATGGCGGCGTGTCCCCATTGATGTCGCTTGGATTCACGCGATCCTGCGCGAACGTGGTTTTTCTGGCTGGCGATAGTGATACTGCTCAGGTAGGTGTGCGCGCTTTTGTCACATTCCCAATATGCGCCCGATCTCTGCTATGTAGCGGCTGGCCTCCACGCCCCCCGACACAGCCGCGTCCAGCGCGTCGTCAAAACCTTCGCGTATGCCATGCAGCGCGTCTCTCACCCAGTGGTGCCTGCGCACGGGAGAGCGCAGCAGGTTCTTGAGCGTCTCCACCTCGTCTCTGAGGCGTTGAATGTCCGGGGAGTTGCCCTGGATTCTCTGCAAGTCGTGTTCGAGAGCGTCGATCAGCGCGGAGACTTCGTCCAGGTCTATCTCGCGGGTGCTGTCGTCGTTCGGCTTCCTGTTGGTCATGAAATAATTCTCCGGCTGGTGTCCGGCCATACTACGCTGTTCGACCGGGTGAATCCTGATCCAGCGCAATAGGCATCGTCTGGGGGAAGGTAGGATGGGGGATTAATTGCCGGTGCGCCAAAGCGAACCGCATCAATCGCGAACGGGCAGCGCGGCGCGCGAACCTCGACTGACGCGGTACCTTCGTCATTGCATCCTTCTACGCAGGTTAATGCGTGCCTCCGATTTTGTCGAAGCCATAGAGCCTGGCGGCGTTGGTGCAGGTCATCTTGACGCGATCCGCATCCGGTACGCCGGCGAAGTCGTGCTCGATGCTCTCCCGCGAGCGCGGCCAGGTGGAGTCGGTGTGGGGGTAGTCGGAGGACCACATCAGGTTGTCCACGCCCGTGAACTCGCGGGTGAACACGCCCACGCGATCCATGATGAACGCCGCCGAAAAATTGCGGTGGAAATACTCACTCGGCTTGAGTTCGGTGTGGATGCCGTTCTGGCGCGCATAGCGCTCGTGGCCGCGGTCGACGCGGGCCAGCAGCCAGGGCAGCCATCCGGTGTCGGCTTCGGCCAGCACCAGCTTTACGCGCGGGTGCCGGTCGAGCAGCGGGCTGGTTAGAATCTCTCCCAAGGTGAGCATCACCTCCATGGGATTCTCGGGATATCCCGCCGCACCTTTTACTTCCCGATTGAAACGGGGGTTCGGTTTGCGGTTGCTGGTTAGCGTGTGGATGCTGATGGGCACACCGATCTCCTCCGCCGCCGACCAGAATGGATCGTAGAGCGCATCGCTGTACTCGGTGCCTTGCGGCGGGACGGCGGCGATCATGGCGCCGCGCAAGCCGCGTTTCGCCCAGCGCTGCAGCGCTTTCACCGCATGATCGACGTTGTACACCGAAATCAGCGCCAATCCGACCAGCCGGTCAGGCGCCTGGCTGCACATTTCCGCCAGCCACGCGTTGTAGGCGTTGAACGCCGCCTCCTGCAACTCGGCATCCTGCATGACATAGAGCTGCATTGCATAAGTCGCGTACAACACCTCGCCGGAGACGCCGTCGATGTCCTGGTCCTTGAGCCGCTCCACCGGATCGTATCCGCCCGGCCGCAAGTCCTTGTGGTGGACATCCTTGAACTTGACCAGGTCTTCCTTGGCGATTCCCACCGCCGCAATGCTGGCGATGGCCCTGGGGTTGATGCCCTCGCACACGAACCAGGTACCCGGCTTACCCTGATAGTCGGAGACGAATTTCGGCCCCCGTTCGCGGAATTTCCTGTCCATCCGCGTCTCCCACAGGTTCACCGGTTCGAATACGTGCGAATCCGCGGAAATGATTGTGTTCTCAGCCATGGCTATAACTCCTCCGCCGTTTGTGAAAGCAGACCGCAATGCCGCTTGCTGCAAGGCATAGGGCCCACCATCGAATGCCGGGATTATTGTAACGGCAATCGCAGGCTGGAGGGCGCAAAATTCATGATGCGAATTGGCCGTGCCGCTCGCGCCGTGGCATTTGCTTATCTCGCCGGGCTATGAAAGACAGGAAACCCGCACCACCTCACGAAAGCAATTTGACGAGCAGTCCTGGATGCAATTGCCAGCCCGCGAGTCCCGCAGTACCCATCACAATCCCGAAAACCGTAGGCACCAGGGTGGCCCAGTAAAGAGCCCATAGCTGCGTCAACGCGGTGACCGCAAGAAGGGCGATCGCAATAGCCAGCGCCGCATCGGAGAGGTCGAACTGGTCGTCGCGGTAGTTCAAGTCGTCGTAGTTCTTCTGGTCCTGGAGCGCTTGCCGCCGCAACGCCTCCTTCTTGCCTGCCTGGTCCGCCGCCAGCGCCCGGTACTTCGCGATGGCCGGATCGTAGGCCGCAGCCTGACTTCCCGCATGCGAAGCGCGCGCAAGCTCGAGTTGCACCACCATACCTTCGGCAAAATCCTGTCTCAGGTTGCGAGCCTGGTAAAAAGCCCAGTGATCCAGCTTATCGGCTTGCGCCTGCTGCATTCCCTGGACGATGTTGTCGTCCTTGACCTTGCAGATCCCCATGAACGTGGCCAGGAGCGCCACCGTTACGGCGACAACGGCGTTCAGACGGGCACTGCGTGGCTCAGGCGCCGCCTCGGCGCCCTTGGCAGTGTCAACTATATCTTTCGGATCGATTTTCATGGCAATGCGG
>JANMXV010000001.1:0-9055 GCA_031381325.1 Betaproteobacteria bacterium
ATGCGCCCGCCATGGCGCTCGACAATGCGTTTAACGATCGCAAGTCCAAGCCCTGTGCCCGATTCGTCCGATGCTTCCCGGCGATAGAAACGGTCGAATACGCGTGTGCGTTCCTCCGGCGGAATGCCGGGGCCGTTGTCGATAACTTCGATCACTGCCCATTGATGGTGGGTATAGATGGACATATCCACGCGCCCGCCCGCCGGTGTATAGCGAATGGCGTTGTCCACCAGATTGGCAAGCAAAATGCGCAGCGACTCGGCTTCGCCTTCCGCTGCAGCAGACTCGCCGCGCGCAATACCTAAATCGATAGATTTTGCCTCGGCGACGAGTGCATGATCCGCCACCGTGTTGCGCGCCAACTCAAGCAGATCGATCTTTGAAAGGGCACGCGGGCCGGCTTCGGGTTCCTGGCGCGCGAGCGTCAGCAGTTGCTCGACCACGCGCGTTGCGCGCTGCAAGCCGCCGCTTACCACGGCGTTCGCTGCGCGGCGCTCGTCCTCGCTATGCGCGCGTTCAGCGAGTTGCGTTTGCAGACGCAACGCGGTGAGTGGCGTGCGCAACTCATGCGCGGCATCTGCCACGAACTGCCGCTGCGATTCCAGTGCCTGTGCAAGCCGGCCCAGCAAATCGTTTAAAGCCAGCACCAGCGGCTGCACTTCGTCGGGCAAGCGGTCCACGGGCAGCGGCTCGAGGGCTGAAGGTGTGCGCGCCTTAACCGCGTTGGCTACGGCATTGAGCGGGCGCAGTCCTCTGCCTATGAGGAACCACACCACCAGCGCTAACAATGGCAGCAACAGGATGAACGGCAACACGGTACGCAGTGCCGCCGACGCAGCGAGCTGCTCACGCACGCGCATCGGCTGTGCAACCTGGATCGTGACGCCGCGCTGTTGCATGCTGAATACGCGCCACGGGCCTTCCCCGCTGGCCACCGTTTCGAGACCGAGGCGCGCATGATTGGGCAGGGCAGCGTGCGGTCGCGAGAAATAAATGCGCACGCCCTCGCGGCTCCACACCTGCACCACGAAATCGAAATCTTCGCGTGCATTGCCCTCCAACGCCGATGCGAACGACTGGTCGCCAAGGGACAACGCCATCTGCTTGAGTTGATAGTCGAAAATCTGATCGAGTTCGGCGCGTGCCTGCCGATAGACCACTGCCGCACCGAGAAACACCGCCAGCGCGACCACAGCGATCAGTCCTGCAATGAGCTGTCTGCGGATGGATGTCACGATGGCTTGGCGACCATGTAACCCGCGCCGCGCACCGTCTTGATGAAGTTCGCACCCAGCTTGCGGCGCAGCGAGTGAATGTAGACTTCGACGGCATTACTTTCAATCTCTTCGCCCCAGCCGTAAAGGCGTTCCTCGATTTGTGCCCGCGACAATATCGCACCCGGCCTGTCCAGCAGCATCTGAATCACCGCAAATTCGCGCACCGATAACAGCAACGGCGTGCCGTTGAAGGTAGCCTCGTGGGTAGCAGGATTCAGTGTCAGATTATCATGGCGTATCAGCGGGTCGGCACGGCCCGCGCGGCGGCGCAGCAGTGCGCGTATGCGCGCCGCGAGTTCGTCCAGGTCAAACGGTTTGACCAGATAGTCGTCAGCGCCGGCGTCGAGCCCCGTGACGCGGTCGGAAACTGCATCTCGCGCCGTCAACACCAGCACCGGTACCGAATTGTTTTTGCGCCGAAGGCCTCGCAATACTTCGAGTCCAGGTTTTTTCGGCAGCCCGAGGTCGAGCACTACGAGATCATAGGCCTCACCGCCGAGCGCAAGCTCGGCGGCCTGACCGTCGCGCACCCAATCAACGGTAAAGCCGTCCTGCCGCAGACCTTGCTGCACGCTCGAGCCGATCATCGCGTCGTCTTCGACCAGCAATAGTCGCACGCACCGTTTCCCGTAAATGGTAAAGGCTGATTATGCGCCACGATGGCTTAACGCAGGCTTAAGCGGCATGCCCGCGATGAAACGCGCCAATCCGTCGGCGCGGTGTAAAATTCCACTCGGCCAAAGCAGCACGCAAAACTGGGACTTTCAGAGGGATTTGAAATCCAATTACCCGTGGTCCGCGTGCTTCAATCAAGGATAAGCACCATGAGTGTAACGAGCGCGGCGATGGCCGCACCTAAGGCGGCCGGTGATGCCGCCGGCAAGGCAGGCGCCGGACGCTGGTTGGTCGTCGCGGGTATTGTCTTGGCCGCCGGTGTGTTGTCGGCGTTCTACGGCATCAATGAGTACGCCGGCGGTACCGGCGCCATTGTCAAAAGCGCCAACAATAATAGCGCGCGTTTCGAGGCTATTTTCCGCGATCTGCTGCAGGCACGCTATCGGACGCTGAACATTGCCGCCGAGGTGATGCTGCAAAGCCGTGTGACGGTGGAGGCCTTTGCCAAGGACGACCGTGCCGGCCTGGTGGGCCGCATGGAGCCGTTCTTTGAAACGCTGCGCAAGGATCACGGTGTCGAACAGCTTAACTTCTGGCAGCCGCCGGCCAAGGTGTATTACCGTGCCGGCCAGCCCAATAATTTTGGTATGGACCTGTCTGCCTTTCGCAAGACTATCGTTGCGGCAAACGAGCGGCGGCAGCGGGTGTCGGCAATCGAGACCGGCCAGGGTGGTGTTATCGCCTTGCGCGCGATCGTGCCGGTGGTGGTTGACGACAAGTTCGTTGGTGTCATTGAGTTCGTCAGCAACTTCAATATCCCGCTGGAGCGCGCGAGCGAGACCTCCGGCCTGAAATGGGCGGTCAGTCTTAACAAGGAGACTTCCGAGCGCGTGGAGCGGCCGGCCGACTCCAAGGTCGATGTCTGGCAAGGCAACGACGTCTACTATCGCTATTCTGACCCGGGCACCGCAGAGACGATACGAGCCGTTCAATTCGATGCGCGCGCCAAGAGTCACACGCTGGTATCGACGCAAGGCCGCACGGTCTTCGTCAAGACTTTTCCTGTGATCAATTTCTCCGGTCAGCCGACGATTACCGTTGCCACGGTGCTCGATGTGACGCAACCCTTTGCTGAAGTGTCGCGAGCGGCGGCGATCAAAAGCGGCATCCTGTTCCTGCTGCTGTCGGTGCTGGGCAGCGTGGCTTTCATCAAATTCGGGCAGATCAAGGCGCAGTTCGGCGGCGCATTGAGCCGTCAGAAAAAAGAACTCGACGAACGCACTGCTTCGTGCGATGCCGCGCTGGCCAAGCTGCGAGAGGTCGATCTGATCAAACGCGGTTTCTTTACCAATTTGGTGACCGCCATCAACGAGCCGTTACAGGCGGTCGCAGGTCAGCTTAAGGCACTGCCATCAGCGGTCGAGGCGGCGGGCGCGGGCAAGGATGTCATCGAGCGCGTAAACTTTGCGCTGGCCGAAACCACGCGGCTGTCGCGTCTGGTTGAGGACTATCAGCAGATCGAGATGTTCCGCCAGAAATTGGTCAAGAGTGCCAGCCCGCTGGTGACGCTGCCCGCGGTATTGGCAAAAACACTGGAAGAGGACTTGGCAATCTATCGCCGCCTGCCGCAACTGACGATCAGCATGACAGTGCCGGCAGACTTGCCGCCGACGCGCGCGGATGGCGATCTGCTGCGCCGTGCCTTTGCCGCCTTGGTGGCTTATGCGGCGCAGCGTGCCGGCCAGGGCCGCATCACGCTCAGCGGCTCGCAGGACGAAGCGAAATGGCTGGTGGTGACGATCACCGGTTCCGCCTTCAGCGGCGTGGGCGCGCCCAACGAAGCGCTGCTCGACGAATCGCGGCAGTTCCTCACGCGACTGGCCGGTGACACAACATCGGGCGCCAGCCCTAACGCCGGCCCGGTCGCAAACGGCGGCCCTCTGGTGAGCGTGGTGCTGGCGCGCATTATCTTTGAGTTCTACGGCGGCAGTTTGAGCGTTTCCGAAAACAAGGATGCGCCCGGCTTCATCGTTCGACTCGCGGCGGCGGCATAAAGAAACCAAGAGACCGGCGGAGCGCGCTATGTCCCAGGACGGACTTTTGAAAATTTACGGACGCTTGGCGATCATCGTCGCGGTGTTAGGCATGCTCGCATTCCTGGACAAATTGTTCACCGGGCCGCTCGCCTTTGTATCCGGGATGTCCGATGCCACCTTGGGACAATGGGTCGCGGCCGCCTTCGCGTTCGCGCTGACCGTGCTTGCCGCCCGCATTGTCAGGCGCGAAATCATCCACGGTTGGCTGGAGCGCCGCTCGGGCAAGGAGATTCCGCAACTGATTGGCGATCTGACGGGCGGGCTGGTGCTGTTCATCGGCATTTGCGCCATTCTCGCCCTGGTTTTCAAGCGCGACATCACCGCGCTGGTGGCCACCGGCGGCGCCTCGCTGATGATAGTCGGCATCGCCTTGCGCGACATTTTGCTGGCGCTGTTCACCGGCGTATTGTTGAACGTGGAAAAGCCCTTCGTGGTGGGCGACACGGTGCGCATCAACGACAAATGGCTGGGTAAAATCGAGCGCATCACCTGGCGCACCACCGTGCTGCAGACGCAGGCTAACGAGACCGTGTTCATCCCCAACCTGTCGTTGTCGAATGCGGTGATTGTCAATATGGTGCTGCCGGATGCCCGCTCGAAGCGCTACGTCGAGGTGCTGATCGACTACGACACCTCGGTGGAGAGCGCCGAGCGCATACTCTACGCTGCTGCACTGGGCGCGCCCGGGGTCCAGCACATCGGCACGCCCACCGTCTTCGCACGCAAGATGGAACGCGACGGCGTGCTCTACGAGATCGCCTTCACCATCACGCGTTACGACGATCGCAAGCAGGCCGAACACGCGGTGATCAAGAGTGTTCTGCAGCGCATGCGCGATGCCGAAATCACTGTCTCGTTCCCCAAGAGCGAGGTGATTCATAGCCGGCAGCGCGTGCCCATCGCCAACCGCTCGCTCGATGTGTTTCACCTGGTCGAGCAGTGCAGGCTGTTCCGGGGGCTGCCCGACGAGGTGTGCCATCGCATCAGCGATGCGCTGATCGAGCGCCACTTTGCCGCCGCTGCGCCCATCGTGCAGGCGGGCGAGCGGCGTCACGCGCTGTTCATTGTCGGCGAGGGCATGGCCAAGCGCACGCTCAGTGATCGCGAGGGGTCGAAGGTGGTGCAGGAGCGCTTTATCGCCACCGAATTTTTCGGCCGCCGCAGCCTGTTCGCTTGTCAGCCACAGGCGGCAACGGTGCTGGCCGAAACGGCGGTCCTGTTGTACGAACTGGATCGCCGCACGCTGGCACGGCTGTTCGAGGAAACGCCCGAGCTGATGCAGACACTGGCGCGCTCGCTGGCGAATTTGGGCTGGCGCGAATCCAATGCCGGCAATGCGGACACCGAACCGCCGCCGGCGGTCATCGAGCGGCTGATTAACGTCCATCTCGGCCAGATCGAGTCGAACTACAGCGATCGTCAGACGCTTGCGCTACCCGCTTGAACGCAGCCTTTGGCTGCATAAGTTATATTTTAAAATCAATAACTTAAAATAACTCAACGCGCGAGCACGGCTTACGTCGCCAACTGCTCAACCGCATCCGCGACCTGCTTCCAACGGGCGACGCTGTCAGTGTCGCCCACGTGCAACGAGCGTTGTATCTCGGTATCGATGAATTGACCCACATCGCCGCCATGTTGCCGCAGCAGTCGCCACGCCCTGCACCATAACTCACGTTCTGCTTCGTCCAAGTTTCATTCTCCGCTGCGCATCGATCCCGCGCTCGAAATTCACACTCGCAATATTCATTGTGCAAGCCTTCAAGTTCTGTCAGTCGAGCCGCACGCCGGAGTCTTTTACAACCCTGGCCCATTTGACGAGTTCCGTGCGGATCAACGCGGCGAATTCCTCGGGGCCTCTGACCGTGGCGTCGCCGCCCTCGCCGGTGAAGCGCTCGCGCAGATCGGGGCTTGCCATCGCTTTGGCTATGCCGGCGTTTAGTTTGTCGATGATCGCGCGCGGTGTTGCGCGCGGCGCAAGAAAGCCGTACCACACCGGCACTTCGTAGCCCGGCAATCCGGATTCCGCAATGGTCGGTATGCTCGGCGCGCTGGGTACGCGCTTGCTGCCGGTGACGCCCAGAGCGTTAAGTCTGCCTGCGCGCACGTGCGGTAGCGCCACCGCCGGGTCGGGGAACACCATCTGCAATTGGCCCGCTACGACGTCGGTGAGGCCAGGCGCCATGCCCTTATACGGCACGTGTGTGAGTTCGATGCCGGCCATGGTAAGAAACAGATGCCCTGCGAGATGGCTGATGCCGCCGCTGCCCGACGACGCGAAGTTAAGCTGGCGTGGTTTGGCGCGCGCCAGTGCGATCAGTTCCTGCACGCTTTTCGCAGGCACCGACGTATGCACCACCAGCATCAGTTGCGTGGTGTTGGCGATGGCGATCGGCGCGAAATCTTTTTCCGCGTCATAGGGGAGCTTGCGATACAGCGCCGGCGCAATGACGTGGCCAACGGTGTGCAGCAGCAGCGTGTAACCGTCGGCGGCAGCCTTGGCCACGATATCGACACCAATGGTGCCGCCACCGCCGCCGCGCGTGTCGATGATGAATGGCTGGCGGTATTGCTCGGTGATTTTCTGGCCGACGATGCGCGCGATGATTTCAGCCGGCCCGCCCGCAGTGAAGGGCACCACCACGCGCACCGGGCGCGACGGGTAGTTCTGTGCGGTTGCCGTGAGTGGCGTGATAAGCAATGCCGCGACCGCTGCTGAGAGGTATTTGTTCATGATGCTGCGCATGTTCGCACGAACTGGATTTTGGCGGGCGCCAGAATGACGATAGGGAATCTCAATCAATGCGGTTTTCTGCTGATGTACTTAATATCCAATGAATGAAAACAGCAGTAAATACAAGTGCTTGCATCTTTTTTATTCACCGAACGCATCATCAACGCGACAAACATCCCTGTTCAGCGCCTGCGACTCCGGCGCCTCGTGGCACAATGCCGTTGTCCCATGCGTAATCAAGGAGCCGCGCCATGCATCGAATGGTTTCATTGTTCACGGTTGCCATCGTTTGGACACTCGCCCCTGCGCTTCACGCACAACCCGCTTCGACAGGCTCAGGACAGGCCGCTTCGATAAACTCAGGACAGGCCTATCCCACAAAGCCGATACGCATCATTGTCCCATTCCCGCCCGGCGATTCACTGGACACCATGTCGCGATTGATTTCGCCCGCGCTTATGGCGCGCTTCGGTCAAAACATCATTGTCGATAACCGTTCCGGCGCCGCCGGGCAATTGGGTCTCGAACTCGGCGCACGCGCCGCGCCCGACGGTTACACGATCGTCGGCGGGCAAGGCGGCAATCTGGTGGTGCAGCCGCACACCTACAAAAAATTGCCATACGACCCGCTCAAGGATTTCGTCCCGGTTGCCGTTTCGGCCACCAACTACCTCGGCTTGGTGACCAACATGACGGTGCCGTTCAAAACGCTCAAGGAGATGATCGCGCACGGCAGGGGCAACCCCGGCAAACTCACCTTTGCGTCGAATGGCGAAGGCGGATTTCCGCATATGACCATCGAGATGTTACGGCTGCAAGGCGGATTTACTTACTTGCATGTGCCCTACAAAGGCAGCGTGCAAATCATGACGGAGTTGCTGGGTAATCGTGTCGATGCCACCGTACTCGGCATTGCCTCGCTAACGCCGAATATACGCGCGGGCCGCATTCGTCTGATCGCCGTCACCAGCCTCGCGCGCGCGGAACATTTTCCTGACGTGCCGGCGGTCGCCGAAGTGTTGCCGGGCTACGATTCGCGCGGCTGGTTTGGTTATCTCGCGCCCGCCGGAACGCCGCCGAAAATCGTCGCCTTGCTCAATCAGGAAATCAACCGCGCGATGATGGCGCCCGAAGTGAAAGACAAAATCGTCAATCTGGGCATGAGTGTCGCTGCGGAGTCACCGGAATACTTTGCGCAATTGCTCAAGAGCGACTACGAAAAATACGGCAAGCTGATCAGGGCGATAGGGTTTCAGCCGCAATGATTTTTCGTCTGCTAAATTGACCCCGCTTCCCTCACCCCCTTTCCATGAACCTCTCCGCTCGGGCGGGGGACATGACGCTCCCTTCTCCCCCCGGGACAAGGGAACACTTGCAGCGGAGCAGAAGGGCTGGGGATGAGGGAGATTTTTACAACAATTTCACTCGACACTCAATACACACCATGACGCCCTCCGACCCCCACACCCGCACCGAAATTCGCGACGGCATGCGCATCACCTGGCACCAGCCCATCACCATGGAGGATGGCCTCGTCCTGCGTGCCGACATCTACCAGCCCATCGATGAAAACCTTCGCTGCCCGGTGATACTGAATTACGGCATCTACGGCAAGGGCGTCGCTTATCAGGACGGCTATCCGCTGCAGTGGGAAAAAATGGTTGCCGACTATCCCGAAATCCTGAAGATGTCGAGCAACAAATATCAAAATTGGGAGACCACCGATCCCGAATGCTGGGTGCCGCACGGCTACGCCATCGTGCGCGTGGATTCGCGCGGCGCGGGCTGGTCGCCCGGCTTCATGGACCCCGCCTCGCCACGGGAACTTGATGATCTTTACCAGTGCATCGAGTGGGCGGGCACGCAGCCGTGGAGCAACGGCAAGGTGGGCATGCTCGGCATTTCGTATTACGCCAGCAATCAATGGCGCGTGGCAGGCATGCATCAGCCGCCACCCCATTTGGCCGCCATCATTCCGTGGGAAGGGCAGAACGACCGCTATCGCGACTCGGGTTATCACGGCGGCATTTTGTGCCAGTTTCAACAGCGCTGGGCCAAGCATCAGGTGGTGAACATTCAGTACGGCCGTGGCGAACGCGCTGCGAAGAATCCCAACACGGGCGAATTCGTGGCGGGGCCGGTGACGCTCTCCGACGCAGCGTTGGCAAAGAACAGAGTCGATGCCTTTGAAGAACTGAAGAAGCACCCGTTCTTCGATGATTGGCATCGCTCGCGCACGGCGGATTTGTCAAAGGTGCGCACGCCGCTCCTCACCTGCGCCAACTGGGGCGGGCAGGGCATCCATCCGCGCGGCAACTTTAACGGCTTTACCG
>JANMXV010000007.1:0-9306 GCA_031381325.1 Betaproteobacteria bacterium
CTCAATATCGCGCTGCACCGCGCTCAGGCGCTGTTTATTTTGTTCCGTGCGCCGTTCGCGCTCCTGCGCGCTATGCACATCGGCATCGCGTTGCCGTTCGTGCGTGCTGGCATTGCGCCAATCGGCGAATCGCGCCGCAAGGACGGTGAGCCATTCGTTCGCGCCGGCTTCGGAAATTTCTGGAAACGCGCGCCACTGCTCGATCAGCAGCTTTTCACCGGCGCCGTCGTCTTTATCGCCATTGCGGATTTGCTCCGCGGCAGGCAATGTTTGCAAAAACGCCGCTCTCTGCACCACGCTGGAAGCCACTGCCAACAGCCGATTGGCATCGCCGGTTTTCGCAACACAGCGCGCATCGCTCGCCTCCGGCACACTGTGTACCAGTTCCAGCAGGGCAACCGCGTGGGGTTCGGATTCGGTCGCTGCTGTCACACCCTGCGCTACACCCGGCAGTGACTCACTCAATTTTGCCAGGGCGAGATCGACCGCGCTCAGCCACCGCGTGATCGCTTGCGCACGCTCGCCTCGCGTACGCACGCTGATGCCCAATTGCTCACTGAGCGCGGCAAATTCACTGCGTAACACGGGATCGAGCAATGCCTCATTCACTGCCGCCCATGCACGGTCTAATTCCACCACACGATTCACCGGAACCACCTCCTGCCCAATCAAAGCACGCGCGGCTGCGATCAAAGCAGTGGCCTCTTCCATCGCCACACGCTTGCCGCTGGCGGTTTCCCAGCGCGATTTCGCGGTGCGATACAGGCGTTTGTCGTGCTCGCGAAAGTCGTGCATGGCCTGCCTGAACGAGTTTTCAAGCGCCAGTGCTTCGATTGCCGCAAGCTTCAACGGCACGGTGGGCGCCTGATGGGCCAATTGCAGCAGCGCTGCGTCGTCCAAGGCGGCTGCGCGTATGCGATCCTGCCAGGATTGCGTTTCTGCGGCGGAAATAACCGGTGAAGCGGATGAACCCAGGGCTCTGCCATCATTGGGCGAGCCTGCGGGCGTTTTTTCCGTCTCTGCTGCCGTAGCGTCAGCAGACGGTGCGTCTTTCTTGAAAATATTTTCGAACACGGGACAAGCACCCTTAAGAAATTCAGGCTACATTGTGACACTTAATCAGCGTGCGTGACTCGCTTGCGGCCAACACGGCGCGCAAAATGTTCTTTTCAAGGAGAGTTTCAAGATGGCCATCAACTGGTTTCCCGGCCACATGGCCGTAGCGGTAACCAAGGCCAAAGCGGCGATGGCGGAGCACGACCTGGTGATCGAGGTGCTCGACGCGCGTTGCCCCATGGCCAGTGCGAATCCGCTAGTCGAAACGCTGCGCACGCATCGCCAGCGGCCTTGCCTCAAGGTGCTGAACAAGATGGATCTGGCCGATCCGGCGGTCACGCAGGCGTGGCTCACATTTTTCAACGCGCAAAAGAACCTCACGGCGATCGCGCTATCATGCAAAAAGCCGGGTGAAGCGGCCAAAGTACTAACGGCGGCCAAAAAAATCGCGCCGCACCGTAACGACAATTTCAAGCCGCTGCGCATGCTCATCATGGGCGTACCCAACGTGGGCAAATCGACGCTGATTAACGCGTTGCTGAAACGCCGCGCCGCCAAGGTGGGCGATGAACCGGCGGTGACCAAGGTGCTCGCGCGTTACGAATTGTCCCCGGCGATGAGCCTCACCGACACACCCGGCCTGATGTGGCCTCGCATCGAACATGAAAGCGATGGCCTGATGCTTGCCGCCAGCCACGTGATCGGCACCAAGGCATATCACGAATCCGAGGTCGCAATCTTTTTGGCGGAGATTTTGCTGGCGCGTTATCCGCAGGCACTCGCTGCGCGCTACGGCTTCCCGGCCCTATTTGATGGACAAGCCAATAGCACCGATGGCGTCAGCGTGGTCGAAGCCGTCGCGGCCAGGCGTGGCTATCGCCTCAAGGGTGCGGGTTTCGATTTCGAAAAGGCTGCGATCACCTTGCTGGTGGATTACCGCAGCGGTGCGCTCGGAAGAGTGAGTCTGGAGACGCCGGCAACGCATAGCGCTACACGCGCTAAAGCAGCCGTAGCGAAGGCGCCGAGCTCGGAAACGGCTGAGCCGGAGGCAGGAGATTACTTGGGAATTAAGTAAATTGAGTAAGCGGTGCAAGGGCTCATACGCGCGCAACAACAGTCCACCCGATAGCGGGACAGTATTTATAAATATTTAATAAAAACAAATACTTAAAGCGGAATGTCCACACCCAGACAAAGACATTGACAGGCATGCAACGGCGCACGGATACTCGCGCGGACTTTCCTTTCGAGCAATAACATGCGAATCAAGCGCACCGGGTTTTGTATATGCTGGTGGTGAATCCATCGCTCGGCGCCAATTCCGTAAAAGAGCTGATCGTGCTGGTGAAAATAAAGGCGGGGCAGTTTAATTTCTCCACGCCCGGCGCGGGATCGTCCGATCATCTTTCGATGGAGCTGTTCAAGCTGCGCGCAGGAAGCCATGACGCCAGAACTGCGCGAGCGGCGCGTCGCCAACGGCTTCGACCCCGTGGCAACAACGCCGGAAGAAGTCGCCGCGCATGTGAAATCCGAAGTCGCACGTTGGGCAAAAGCGGTAAAGGAGTCGGGCGCGAAGGTGGAATGAGCACAGCTCGCGTGCCTGTCGCGTGCATTGCTACCACGGGTGCCTGCGCCTATAATTCAAGGTGAGCCGCTGTTCGAGAATTTATTTTAACTATTTGTTTTATAAGGAGATTTCATGAAGTTGGACGTAAACCGGCCTGATTTAACCGTCGGCGTGATCGGCACCGGCGCCATGGGGCGCGGCATCGTGCAGGTCACTGCTGCAGGCGGCATGAATGTGTTGATGACGGACGCGCGCCCCGGCGCCGCAGCCGAGGCAAAAGACTTTATCGCCAAGATGCTGGATCGTGCGGCTGATAAGGGTAGCATGACCAAAGAAGAATCCGCGGCTGCTACGGCGCGCATCAAAATTGTCGATAGTCACAAGGACATGAAGTCTTGCCACGTGGTAATCGAGGCCATCGTCGAGAATCTCGAGGCCAAGCGTGCGTTGTTTGGCGAGCTTGAAACCATCGTCACGCCCGAGTGCATACTGGTTTCAAACACCTCGTCGATGTCGGTCACCACTATCGGCGCGAAACTGAAAACCCCGCAGCGATTTGCCGGTTTCCATTTCTTCAACCCGGTGCCGCTGATGAAGCTGGTGGAAGTGATTTCCGGGCTGCTCACCGAAGAATGGGTGTGCGATGCGCTGATGACACTGGGCCGGCGCATGACGCGCGAGCCGGTGCGGTTGACCGATGCGCCGGGCTTTCTGGTCAACCAAGTGGGCCGCGGCTTCACGCTTGAAGCCTCGCATCTGGTGTATGAAGGCGTCTCGAATTTTGCTGACGTGGATCGCGTGATGCGCGATGTCGGCGGCTTTCGCATGGGGCCATTCGAATTGATGGAGTTGACGGGCCTTGATGTGACACAACCGGCGTCCTCGCTGATCTACAACCAGTTTTTCCAGGAGCCGCGTTATCGTCCGAATTTGATTATGCAAGAGCGTTTCGAGGCCGGCGTACTCGGGCGCAAATCGAAGAAGGGCTTCTACAACTACGATGCCGATATGAAAGCCATCGTCGCGCCGGAAGCGCCAGCGCCCGCCGCGCGGCCGGAATCGTTGTGGGTCAGTGCGGTGGAGGCAGCGGGCTCGGCCAAGTTGAAAGAGTTGTTGAGCAAGCTCGGCGCATCGATTGAAACCGGAGCCAAGCCTTCCGCGAAAGCGTTGATTCTGGTGACGCCGATAGGCGAAGATGCGACCACGGCTGCAACTTCGCAGGGGCTGGATCCCCTGCGCACCATTGCAGTCGATACGCTGTTTCCGATGGTGAAACGACGCACGATAATGACCACGCCGATTACTGATCCGGCGTATCGTGATGCCGCGCATGGCTTGCTGGCGTCCGACGGCGTGCCGGTAACAGTGTGCCGCGACAGCCCCGGTTTCATTGCACAGCGTATCGTGGCGATGATCGTCAATATTGGTTGCTCGATTGCACAAAGCCGCACCTCAGTGCCGGCGGATATCGACAAAGCGGTCACGCTGGGTTTGAACTACCCGAACGGCCCGTTCAAGTTCGGCGATGTATTGGGCGTGCAGAATATTTACCGCGTGCTCGACAACATGAACAAGATTTACGCCGATCCGCGCTATCGCCCGAACATCTGGTTGACGCGCCGCGCGAAGCTCGGCGTATCGCTGCTGACGCCAGAGCCGTGATTCACATAAAGATGTTAACTATTTGTTTTTAAAGGAAAACTACCATGTTAGACGCATACATTTACGAAGGAAAGCGCACTCCGTTTGGACGTCACGCCGGCGTTCTTGCCAAAGTGCGCCCGGACGATATGCTGGGCGCTGTAATCAAAGCGGTGGTCGCCAAATCCGCATTCAAGCCCGAGCAGATTGAAGACGTGATCGTCGGCTGCGCCAACCAAGGCGGCGAAGACAGCCGCTGCGTGGCGCGCCATGCGCTGCTGATGGCTGATCTGCCGATTGAAACGCCAGGCACCGTGATTCAGCGCAATTGCGCGAGCGGCCTGGGCGCGCTGGTGCATGCCGCGCATTCGATAACGGCGGGCGAGGGCGATGTGTTTGTGGTGGGCGGCGTTGAAAGCATGAGCCGTTCGCCGATTGTGATGAGCCGCTCGGAAAGCGCGTTTGATCGCGGCATCAAATTCTACGACAGTACCATCGGCCCGCGTTTTTCGAACCCTGCACTGGTCAAGCGCTTCGGTGACCCGCAAATGCCGCAGACGTCTGACAACCTGGCACGCGAATATGGCATCACGCGCGAACAAGCCGACACGTTCGCCGCAGCCTCGCAAGCGAAATACGCGCTCGCCAAAGGAGAGGGGTTCTTCTCCGGCGAAATCGAGCCGGTGGAAATGCCGGCAACACGCAAGGGTCCGGTGCCGGCGATTGCCGATGACGAGCATCCGCGTCCCGGTTCCGACGTCGCCACGCTCGCCAAAATGAAAGCGTTGTACGAAGGTGGCGTCACAACGGCAGGCAACGCGTCCGGCGTTAACGACGGCGCGGTGTGCCTGATGGTCGGCTCCAGAAGCGCGGGCGAAAAGGCTGGCGTTAAGCCGATGGTGCGGATAATCGCCAGCGCATCTGCGGGCGCGCCGCCGCACATCATGGGCATAGGCCCGGTAGCCGCGTCGAAGAAGGCGCTGGCGCGTTTGGGCCTCACGATTAAAGACATGGATATCATCGAAATCAACGAAGCCTTCGCCGCGCAGGTGTTGTCGTGCCTCAAAGGTCTGGGCGTGGAATTTGACGACAAGCGTGTGAATCCGAATGGCGGGGCGATTGCGCTGGGCCATCCGCTCGGCGCCTCGGGAGCGCGCATTGCGCTCACCGCTGCGCGCCAATTGCAGCGCACCGGCGGTCGTTACGCGCTGGTGAGCCTGTGCATTGGCGGCGGGCAGGGCACGGCGATGATTCTGGAGCGTGTGTAATTGCACTGTTCCAAACAATGGATTCCCTCCCCCTTGAGGGCGAGTTAGGGTGGTGGTGGAATGCCCGCTTTGGCGCATCGGTTCGCTTTTCACCCCGATCCCAGTCTTCTACCGCCAAGGGGGAATAAGTTTCTTAATATTTCACGTTATATATCATCTGTAACTAACTGTTATAATTTGAATTTATAAGGCCGGTATCGTGTTAGATCCGGCCTTTTTATTTGCTCTTCTTAGAGAAAAATCATGACCAATTTCACCAAAGTTACCCTCATCGGTGGCCAGTTCAAATGGGACGATCCGTTCCTGATCGAGGACTTGCTCACCGACGACGAGCGCATGATTCGCGATACCGCACGCGCTTACGCGCAGGAAAAATTGCAACCGCGCATCCGCGACTGGAACCGCAACGAATCGTTTGACCCCATAGTAATGCGCGAGATGGGTGAACTCGGTTTCCTTGGCGCGCCGCTGGAAGGCTATGGCTGCGCCGGCATCGGCTACGTCGCCTACGGCTTGGTAATGCGCGAGTTGGAGCGTGTGGACACGGCTTTTCGCTCCGCGTGCAGCGTGCAGACCGGATTGGCGATGACGCCGATCTACGCCTACGGCAGCGAAGAACACCGGCAAAAATATCTGCCGAAAATGGCCACGGGTGAATTGCTGGGCTGCTTCGGATTGACCGAGCCGGATCACGGCTCCGACGCCGGTGGCATGAAATCACGTGCGAAAAAAGTTGCGGGGGGATGGCGCCTCACCGGCACCAAGCTGTGGATCACCCACGCACCCATCGCCGACATCATGGTGGTGTGGGCGAAAGACGAGGAGGGCGCCGTACGCGGCTTCATTCTCGAACGCGGCATGAAAGGCCTCGCCACGCGCAAGATAGAAGGCAAATTCTCCGTGCGCGCCTCGCAGACCGGCGAAATCACCATGGATCAGGTGTTCGTGCCCGACGAAAATCTGCTGCCGGGCGTGACCGGTTTGAAAGGACCGTTCGGCTGTCTCAACAACGCGCGTTTTTCGATTTGCTGGGGCGCCCTCGGCGCTGCCGAAGCCTGCTGGCACACCGCGCGGCAGTACACCATGGATCGCAAGCAATTCGGCAAGCCGCTGGCGGCCAATCAGTTGATCCAGAAAAAACTTGCCGACATGCAAACCGAAATAACCATCGGTCTGCTCGCGTGCCTGCACCTGTCGCGCTTGCGCGAGCAGGGCAGGGCGACCCCGGAAATGGTGTCGCTGGTCAAGCGCAACTGCACCGGCAAGGCGCTCGACATCGCCCGCATGGCGCGCGACATGCTCGGAGGCAATGGCATTTCGGATGAATTCAACGTTATTCGTCACATGATGAACATGGAAACCATTAACACGCTGGAAGGCACGCACGACATACACGCGCTGGTGCTGGGGCGGGCGCAGACGGGAATTTCGGCGTTTTAGACGTCTGCCGTCAAACGACAAAATTTACATGGGTAGACAGGATATACAGGATTAATTCGCATCCTGTATATCCTGTCTATTTATGTTAATGCGTCTTCGCAGTTCGATGTTTGGCGCTTCCTTGTTGCAGATGTGCCAAAACATAAAAGGAATTCACTTGCCTTAGTGTCTAAATACACTTGACTTTCTTAATCTATACTGTGTAATCTGATTACACAGTATAGATTATTAAGAATAAAAAGGCAGGGATGGGATATAACTTATTGACCAGCAAGGATATTCTCGAAAAAACGGGAATATCTCGTGCTACGTTGAATAATTACATCGCTCGTGGGTTTTTGCCCAAGCCTATTGTTTCCCGCCCAGAGATCAGTGGCAGCGGCCCGCGTCAAATCGGCCATTTTGCCCCTGAAGTCCTGGAACGTATCGAACTGATCCAGCAATGGAAGAGAGGCGGTATCGGCATGGATGACATCGGATTGCGACTCGCAGCAAAAAACTCCACCCCAAATTTGTATTCGGCACGCGGCTCGGGAGATGAAGCGCCCGCGCCGCCACTACAACCACAAAGGCCCGCCACCCAACAGCCCCCCGCCAGCAAGGGCGTGAAGGTGGACAGTTCAGGTTCATTGACGCTGACCATCGACCAGTTGCCGCATATTGGCTACATGGTGAATTACAAGTTCGAATTACTGTGGCTTAACGACAAGGCCAAGGCGAGTATTCCTGGACTGTTTAAACAGTTGCCGCCTGGCACTGATGATCGCAGCATTTTCAAGCTGCTGATCGAGCAGGGTGACGCCCTCGCCACGAACAACACGGCCCTGTTGCGGCTTAACCTGGCACTCGCCAAAGAGCGTATGGGGCTGGATGGCATCGTGCAGCCGCTGCGCGGCATGCCCAATTCGCGGTTGCGGGTGGTGGAGCAACTGTATGACGAGGCAGAGCCGGTTCGAGCCGACGTGGTGACGGAGATGCCGCTTCGGTTGCTGGATGCCGACAATAAACTGACGGACTACACGGCGTTTTCCACATACTTTCGCGAAGGCATATTGATCGTTATTGCGCCCAGGGCAAACGACGCTGACGAGCTGCTGCGCCTGTTAGGCCGGCGCGATATGGTGATTCGCAGCCTGCTTAGCAGACGGCTACCCGTGCTCACGGATATGGCGGTTCTGGTCGCCGATCTGCAGGAGTCGGTCAAAATCTGTTCCGAACTGCCGCCGGATGAATATTTCGAGTTGGTCAACAGGATTTGGGCTACGGCCGGCGAGATCTTTCGCAAGTATTACGGCACCTATGGAAAACATGTCGGCGACGGCATGGTTTACTATTTTTTTCCGCAACCGGACTCCAATTACGTTCTGAACGCCGCGGTGTGCGCACAAGAGCTGAAAACCGCGATGGCGCGACTTTCCAAAGAATGGCAGTTGCGCAAAAACTGGATCAACGAGCTTTACCTGAATACGGCGCTGAATGAAGGGCAGGAGTGGCTGGGCACCTTCCAGACCGCGACCAGCGTGGAATTCGTGGTACTGGGGGATACCATAAACCACACGGCCCGCTTGTCCGACATGGCGCGTTTTGGTCAGGTTTGGGCGACCAAAAACTTCATGAGCAAATTGCCGCCGGAGGATCGCGAAAAGGTGGATTTCGGCATTGAACGGGTAGGCGCCAACGGCCAAAGAATGCTGGTGCAATCCAGCTATTCGCGGGTCAGCAACGTGGTGGACGTCGAGTCCGGCCGCTATGTTAAATTGCAGGACATAGCCGGTCTTGCGGTGACCGAAATACGGAATATAAAGTCCTGATGAAACCCGTTTAGGCCGACATAAAACCCCGGCGCCCTGCCGGGATTTTTATTTCTGGAGCACCTGTTTGCCTTCCGCCCACGCATCACTGCCTGGAGTTATGCCGCTCCGGCCATCGAGGATACTCACGTGCTGGGTGGTTTTTTGCAGTGTTTCTGCGGTAATGCTGTCGCTGCTCTACCTTCCCGTTTGGGCGGCGTTGGCTGTTTGCCTGCTGTTAATTGGCGGCGCATCGACGGCCCTGCGGCTGCATGCCCTGAAAACGCATACAAATGCCGTGGTAGCGATACGCTGTGATGCAAGCGCGTTGCACTGTCAATTTAAGTCCGGGCACTGGATTAGCGGACCTGCCTTGCCTGGCGGACTGATAAGTACATGGCTGACAGTGGTGCGCGTCAAGGACGCACGCGTGGGTTCTTCATCGGCGTTTGTGGTACTGATGCCGGACTGCATGGGCGTGGAGGATTACCGCAGATTGCGGGTGTTTCTGCGGTGGGTGCGTGTGGAGCACGATGGAGGCGCT
>JANMXV010000017.1:0-1195 GCA_031381325.1 Betaproteobacteria bacterium
GACCACGCCGTAGGCTGTGAAAAACGCCGTGCCGCCGACTCTTGCTTCGCCGTCTTCGCGGCGGCTGGTGAAGGCCGGGCTGGGGTATTGCGTTTCCAGCCAGTTGACCACCGCTTCGATGCGCGCCACGTCTTCATAACGGATGTTATTTTCCGTGCAGATGGCGGCGGGCACTTCGATGTGCGCGATGTTGTAACCGGCGGTGTAGTAAATGCGGTAGAGCGTCTCCAGGAACATCCAGTCCTTGCCGAGATTCGCGGTGATTTTGTCGAAACTGGTGCGCGTGTCGCCGGTGAAGCTGTAGGTGAGCAAACCTTTGTTGTTGCCGGTGAACGCATGGTAAAAACCGGCGTCGCCTTCGAGCACGGTTTCGCCGCCGATTTGTCCGCCCTGCGCCAACGCGACCGCGAGCATGGCGTTGCGCGTGGCCGCGCCTTCGCGCAACGCTTTGCCGCCGCTGCGCGCACCTTCAAGGTTGCCGCTGGCGAGGCTCGCGCACAGCGCAATCGTGCTGTTCATTTGTTCTTCGTTCAGTCCCATGATTTTTGCGGCGGCGATGGCCGCGCCAAAAATGCCGAACACCGGACCCGAATGAAAGCCGCGCGACATCATTGTCGGAATAAAGTCAGCCGCCATGCGTTCCATGATTTCGTAACCCGCCACCACGCCCGTGAGATAGGCCTTGCCCGAAGCGCCGGCGCTTTCCGCGGCGACCAGCGCAGCGGGAATGATGGCCGTATTCGGGTGCGTCAGCATGCGGAAGGTGTCGTATTTGCCGCCGCTCAATGCCATCTCGGAATTGGCATACGCCGCACCGCCTTTGGTCACCAGCGTGCCGTCTACCATCAAGGTGGCGCCTTTTTTGACGCCGGTTTCTTCGTCGGCAATCATTTTCAGCGCTTGTTTACCCGATGCAGTTTTCGCGCCGATCAGCACCGAGGCTATGCTTTGCAAAGTCACGCCCTTGGCACGATCCACCACGGCGGGCGGCAAGTCTTCATAGCGGAGATTTACTGCCCATTGCGCGAGTTGCCGGCTTAATGATGCCATATTGAGTGCTCCTGGTTGGGTTGTGAAACGGCGACCGGACGTGTGATCGCAATGTGGATTAGCGACCAAGGTCAATGTCTATTTAGCGGCATTATGGCAAATTCCACGTTCGACGGCTGCATGCGAGCGCGAAATTTTTTTGCGC
>JANMXV010000021.1:0-5639 GCA_031381325.1 Betaproteobacteria bacterium
ACCGAATCCAACGCTCAATCCGGCGGGCATGTCGATACCGGAAAGCGTCAGGGCTACCGCCGCCAAACCCGCCACGGGCAACGTGCCCTATCAATGGGTCATACGCCGCCAGTTCATCGGCACCTACCTGGATTCAGACAACGCGAGCTTTGATACGCTCGCGGGCGGCACGCTGCGGTTGCATGAACTCGCGCCGGGCGTGCAGCACGTGGTGGGGGGCTCGCACAATAGTTTGGTTATGAATATGCGCGATCACCTGATCGTGTTTGACGCGCCGGTGTCTGATTGGCAATCCCTCTGGACCCTGCGCGCGGTGCAGGCGCAATATGGCGTCAAGCCCGTGCGCTACCTCGTGCTGACACATCATCACATGGATCACGCGGGCGGATTGCGCACGTATCTCGCGCAAGGCGCTACACTGGTGGTGGGACGCGGCGCCGCCGCGCATTACCGCCGTGTGCTGGCCGCGCCTGCGACACGCAATCCCGATCTTGGGCCGTACGATTACTCGAAGGCAAATATTATTGAAGTAACGGATCGCTACGTGATGAGCGATGGCAAGCGCGAAGTGTCCGCGCATATCACCGACAATCCGCACGTGGCGAGCATGCTGATCGGTTATGTGGCGGATGCCCGTATCGGTTTTGTTGCCGACATCTGGAGTCCAGGCGCGGCGCCGTTGCCGAGCCAGATCAACCCGTCGCTGGCGGCGGTAGTCAATGCCACGCGGCGCGCGGGTATTTCGCCGCTACTATTCGCGGGCGGCCACGGCAGCACGGGCGAGTATGCACCGCTGGCGGGCTTGGCTGCGCCGCGCTGAATGCCGCCATTATGACCATTGCGACTCGAAAGATGCGCGCACAACGGGCCTTGCATACGGCGGCGACCATCCGCCGTATGCAAGAGGACAAGTTCATACACTTCCTCAATCCCGGTGCGATTCGCTACACGCGTTCGCTGGGCGATGCCGCCGGACTGAAAACGCTGGGCGTGCATCTGGTGCGCCTGCAAGGCGGCGACGTGAGCACGGAGTATCACTTTCATCATCAGGATGAAGAGTGGGTTTACATCCTGAGTGGGCGCGGCATCGCCGATATCGGCAACAAAAAATACAAAATCAGCGCGGGCGATTTCATGGGCTTTGTCGCGGCGTCCGAGCCGCATGCGATGCGCAATCCCTACCAAACTGATTTGGTGTATCTCGTGGGCGGCAATCGCTGGCCGCTGGATGTGTGCGATTACCCGCGCATCAACAAGCGGCGCTATCGCATGAACGGTAAGAATGATTATGTCGATCTTGCCGCGTTAATGCCTGCAAAGCGCAATTTGAAGTAGCTAAAACGGCAACTCAATCCCCGGCTTGACTGCCTGCAACGCGCGCCGGAAATCTTCCTGAATACGCTTTAACGCGGCACCGGTTTCCGCTTCGAAACGCAATACGATCACGGGCGTTGTGTTGGACGGCCGCGCCAGGCCGAAGCCGTCGGCGTATTCGACTCGTATGCCGTCGATGGTAATAATTTCCTGCGCGCTGTCGAACTTCGCGTTTGTCTTCAACGCATCCATCAGCGTGTAATTTTCGCCCTCGGCGGTATGCACATGCAGTTCGGGCGTACTGACTGCATCGGGCAGCGACTCCAGCGCGGCGGTAAGATCGGGCACTCGGGCCAGAATTTCCAGCAGCCGTGCGCCGGCGTAGAGCGCGTCGTCAAAACCATACCAGCGCTCCTTGAAAAACATATGACCGCTCATCTCGCCGGCGAGCGGCGCGCCGGTCTCCTTCAACTTGGCCTTGATGAACGAATGGCCGGTTTTCCACATCAGCGGTTTGCCGCCGCGTTCGCGTATCCAGTTGAAGAGATGGCGTGTGGATTTCACGTCGAAAATTATTTCCGCGCCGGGGTTGCGCTTCAGCACGTCCTCCGCGAACAGCATCAGTTGCCGGTCGGGGTAGATGATGTTGCCGTTTTTTGTGACCACGCCGAGACGGTCGCCGTCGCCATCGAAAGCCAGGCCTATTTCAGCGTGACCCGATTTGAGCGCGTGGATCAGGTCTTGCAGATTCTTCGGCTGTGATGGATCGGGATGATGGTTCGGAAAGCGGCTGTCCACCTCGCAAAAAAGCTCTTGCACGTCGCAGCCCAGGCGGCGATACAGTTCCGGCGCGAAAGCGCCCGCGACGCCGTTGCCGCAATCGACTGCAATTTTAATTGGGCGCGCGAGCTTCACGTCGCTGATGATGCGGCTCAGATACGTCTCGCGTATGTCGTGTTGACGGTAGCTGCCTGCGCCGTGGGTCAAGTCGCCACGCTCGATGCGCGTGCGCAGCGCCTGTATGGCATCGCCGGCGAGCGTGTCTCCGGCCAGCATCATTTTCAGGCCATTGTATTCCGGCGGATTGTGCGAGCCGGTGACCATCACGCCCGAATGTGTGTTCAATGCATAGGTGGCGAAATAAACCATCGGTGTCGCCACCATACCGACATCCACCACATCCATACCGCTGGCGCGCAGGCCGCGTGCGAGCGCTGCTGAAAGTTCGGGGCCGGAAGCACGTCCATCGCGTCCGATGGCGACTTCTTTTTGTTGGCGCGCGACGGCTTCGGAGCCGATGGCGTGTCCGATGTTTTCAACGGCTTCAGGTGTTAGCGCGGTTTGTACAATGCCACGGATGTCGTAGGCTTTGAAAATTTCAGGCGGAGCGAATGTCGAAGTCATAAAAAACCTTTTAAAAACAAATAGTTGCGATTAATCCGCTGCGAAAAATCGCAATACGCGTTGCGTAAGCCACGCGATGTTACCCGGGAACTTGCCGCTTACGAACCCGACATGTCCTCCCGTGGCGGGTGTTTCGAGTTGCACGCTGGCCGATACTTCTTGTGGCGTCGGCAGAAACCGTGCCGGCAAAAAGGGATCATTGCGCGCGTTGAGCATCAGCGTGGGCAGGGCTATGGACTTGAGATACGGCTTGCTGCTGGCGCGGGCGTAATAGTCATCCACGCCCTTGAAGCCGTGCAGCGGTGCGGTCACCCGATCGTCGAATTCGCGCAGCGTGCGCGCGGCACGCATGCGGGGCAGGTCGCACAGCGCCGGATAACGCTTCATTTTCGCCAGCGTTTTGGCTTTCATGGACGACAGAAAATTGCGCGTGTAAATCATATTGAATCCGCGGCCCAGCGCGTCGCCGGCGGCGGCCAGATCGACGGGCGCGGATATGGCGGCCGCGCGCGTGATCACCTTGCGCGCCGCATCGCCCTGTTCGCCCAGCCATTTGAGCAACGCATTGCCGCCCAGCGAGACGCCGGCGACATAAATGGCGCTGCTGCGCATGGATCGCAGACGGCGCAGGATCCAGTCGATCTCGGCGCTATCGCCGGAATGATAGGCGCGCGGCAGCCGGTTCACCTCGCCGCCGCAGCCGCGAAAATGCACCACTACGCCGTGCCAGCCGCGCGCATTCGCCGCGTGCATCAAGGCGCGCGCGTAGTGACTATTGGAGCTGCCTTCCAGGCCATGAAATAGCACCACCAGCGGCGTTTCATCTTGCTGATCGCGCTTGAGTTCGTGATCCGGATTGTCCGCCCAATCGAGATCGATGAAATCAAAGTCCGGCGTCTCCCAGCGATCACGCCAGTACGTCACTGGGGGACGACGCACCCAGGTTGCCGCGTGTATGGTTTGCGCGTGGCCGCCGGGCAGCCAGAGAGGCGCGCGGAAGGGTGTGGCGTCAACGGCGTTTTCTGATGCTGACATGCTGTTGGATGTGGCGGGGAAGCGCGGCATTCTACCGGAATGCGTGCGAAAACTGCCAGCCGATTAACGCCAGTGTGTCGTAAAGTCGAACAAAAGCCGGCGCTTGATTATGCCACGCACACTTAAAGTACAATCACTTCATTCATGCTGAATAGAGGCACTAAGGATATGCAACGCGTCGACTCGGCAGGCCCTGTGCGTGCGTTTATCCAATGCCGGCATGGCGCACGGGGGCTGCCGCACAGCATACGCCTGCTGCTGCAGGCCGGGTAGCGCCGATGGCGAAGCCCACCACCGAGCAGGGATACGCGATGGCCTGCTTTCATTACCAGACCGCCCGCTATGCCGAGGCGGACGTACTGTGCCGGCAGATACTGCGCGCCGTGCCGGGCCACCGCGACGCGCTGCTGCTGGCCATCCTTGCCCAGCGCAGCGGCAGAAAGGCGGAAGGCGACGAGTGGCTGAGGCAGGCAGTTGAAAGCAAGGAATTTTCGATCACCCTCAGCGATAAACTGGACTCGCGACCGCGCTGGTCGCCGCATGCAAAGATCAGCGCGATGCTGGAGCCCGGTCTCGAACGCTACGGCGAGACGCTGCGCTCATTCGAGCATTATCTGCCGTGGCTCGAAAAAATCACTTTCGACAATGATCCGCAGCAGCCCAGGGCGCCGTACTGGAACAACGTGTGGCTGCCGTGCTCGATGCCGTGACACTGTATTGCCTGGTGGCGATGAAGCGCCCGCGCCGCTTTGTCGAGATCGGATCCGGAAATTCAACCAAGTTCGTGGCGCGCGCCATAGCCGATCACAACCTGGATACCCAAATCATTTCGATCGATCCCCAACCGCGGGCCGAGATCGACGCGCTGTGCGATGAAGTACTGCGTAAACCGCTTGAACAATGCAACCTCGATATTTTCAGCACGCTGGACAAGAACGATATGGTGTTCGCGGACAATTCCCACCGGTCGTTCATGAATTCGGACGTGACGGTGTTTTTTTGCGATATTTTGCCGATGCTGGCAGGCGGCGTGACGGTCGCTATCCACGATATTTTCCTGCCTCACGATTACCCGGAAGACTGGATTGGCCGCTACTATTCCGAACAATATCTGCTGGCGTGCTACCTGCTCGCGGAAACGCAGCGGTTTGAGGTTTCCCTGCCGGTTTTTTTTGCCGCCAGCAAAGGTTTGGGCGTGTCCTTAATGCCGCAGGTTCGCAGCAGAAACGACGATGCCGTATGGCGCGCAGGGACGTCGTTCTGGCTGGAAATGCGCTGAAATTCTGATAGGCGATAAGGCGATTGCGCAAGTCCATAAAATGACTGATGCGTGTTGGTCGCTACGTCGCATGGTATGCATTGTGAACAAGTGACTCAATAGTGTGAACTAAAGCTAATTGCATCGCGCTTGGCGAGTTCTTCAAGATCGATATACGAACGCTTAGTTTGTTTATCGACAGTGAACTGCAATTTTTTATTCGACTCGGTGGATGCCCGTATCGCCAGCAGTTGCAAAGACTCTTTCACTTCCCACTCATGCGCGCCGGCGATGCCCGGCGGGCAATAGAGGAACGATCCGGCGCTGACTTCATATTCCTTGCCTTCGATGTCGCGCACGATGGCGTGGCCGGAAATGATGTAATAGAACGCTTCGATCGGATGCCAGTGCAGTTCCTCAATAGAGCCCGGCACATAAGTGGCGAGTCCGACGCGCAACCGATCGGTGGGAATCTCGGGGCAGCCGACCAGACGCTTCATGCTCTGTCCTGGAATAACGCCGACGCCGCCTTTGATTTGCGATTCGTTGATGACTTTGAGTGTGGATTTGACTTCCATGATGGTGTCTCCTGACGACGTAAGGCGTGAAGCGTGAGACGTGAGGCGCA
>JANMXV010000040.1:0-2224 GCA_031381325.1 Betaproteobacteria bacterium
CCAGCGGCGCGGGTCTGCCCGCCGGCAGCGGCAGCGTGGCGCAGGGCGCGAAAGTGTACGAAGCAAAATGCCAGACCTGTCACGGCCTCAAAGGCGAAGGCAAGCCGGCGGATCCGCTGGCCGGCGGCATCGGCTCGCTCGGTTCGGGTAAACCGATGCGCACGGTGGGCAGTTATTGGCCGTATGCTACGACGCTATTCGACTATGTGCGCCGCGCCATGCCCACCAACGCGCCCCAATCGCTCAGCAATGATGAAGTGTACGCGGCCAGCGCCTACGTGTTGTTCCTCAACGGCATCATTCGTGAAGATCAGGTGATGACGGCACAGACACTACCTCAGGTGAAAATGCCCAATCGCGACGGCTTTATCGACTACTCACGCAAATAAATAGGGGACAGACCAGCACGTTTGTTTTTGCCTTTTGCGCCGCAGACGGCGCCGCTCTTATAGAGCAACTCAATTACGTTCGATGCCGAGTTCCCGTTCAAGATGTTTATAGGTTTGCCGCAGAGTTGAGGCTGAGAGCTTTCCCAGCTTGAGGGCGTCGTCGGCTTCGATGGTTGCGATCTTGGCGGTACGAACTACTGAGGCGACGGGCAGGCCGGCATCTGCGAGATGGGTCACCGGCACATCTCCAGGCCAACCCCGGTTTTCTGCGCTGGTGATCATCAACACCCACAACAATCCGTGCGTATCTTCGAGGTCGCGCGAGGAAACTACCAGTGCGGGCCGCGATTGCCGTGTCGAGCGGTCAGTGTAGGGGAAGGGCACCTTGATGACGTCGCCACGCTTAAAGTTTGCCATAGGCTTTTCTGTCCGCTGCGGAATTCCATTCGTGAAAAGTCCTGAACGGGTCTTCGGTCTTGCCACTGACTGCCTTGGTGAGGATCACGCGGTGGTCTTCAATGACATAGGCCAACGCATCGCCGGTCGCAAGATGCAGTGCCGCGCGAACCGACCGGGGGATGGTGGTTTGAGCCTTGGTCGTCAGTTTGCTGGTGATCATGATGAATCCTGAGAATGCGTTTGCCACAGTGTAAGGAACTTCCTTTCATGGGTCAACTGCGCTGCCGCTGGTATCGCGGAAACGTCTGACCTTGCCAAATCAGATTCGATTGAAGTTTGTGGTTGTGAAAGTACCGTAGAAAATATCGATTATTTGCGTTGGCTTCGACAGTGCGACTCAACCCGCGTCAACACGTTAGTCCGCGCGCACGCCAGCAGCCTTAACCACCTGCGCCCACTTCGGCAACTCGCTGCGCAGGTGCGCGGCGAGTTGCTCCGGCGTACTGCCAATCGATTCAACACCTTGCGCGCTCAGGCGCTCCTGCACCTCGGGTAAACGCAGCACGCGCAGGAATTCGATGTTGAGCTTCGCAGTAATTTCTTTCGGCACGCCTGCCGGTGTGAGCACCGCGTACCACGTCGTTGCATCGAAGCCCGGCAGCGCGGCTGCTTCGGCCACGGTGGGAATTTCCGCCAGCGCCGGTGAACGTCTCGCGCCCGCAACCGCCAGCGCGCGCATGCGTGCGCCCTTGATATGCGGCAGTGCGCCGGGAATGGTCGGAAACCACAACGACACCTGGCCGCTGATGAGATCGGCCGTGGTCTGGCCGATGGTTTTGTACGGTATGTGGGTCAAGGCTATGCCCGCCTGCGAGCGAAACATTTCCATCACCAGATGCCCGGAACTACCGCTGCCGGTTGAAGCGTAGTTGATCTGCCCCGGTTTCGATTTTGCCAGTGCGATGAGTTCTTTCACCGACTTCGCTGCAAAACCGGGATACGTCACCAGCACATTCTGCACCGAGGCCAGCAGCGTGACCGGTGCAAAATCACCCAGCGGATCGTAAGCAATTTTCGTATATAACGAAGCATTCACCACCAGCGATGGCGCGCAAATATAGATGGTGTAACCATCAGGCGCCGAACGCGCGGTAATTTCGGCGCTGAGATTGCCGCCCGCGCCGGGGCGATTGTCGGCTACCACTTGCTGGCCAAGATTCTCGGTCAGCTTCTGTGCGAACAAGCGTGCGATGAGATCGATACTGCCGCCTGCCGCGAATGCGACAACAAAACGAAGGGGTTTTTCCGGGTACGGCGCGGCGCAGGCGACGCTGGTCATTGCCGCCAGCATTGAAAAGACTTTCAGCAGTAAATTACCGCCGCACACCAGGCGTCTCTATTTTCATTCCCTGCGAACGCCACGCCAGAAACAGCTC
>JANMXV010000065.1:0-1464 GCA_031381325.1 Betaproteobacteria bacterium
TACACCCTCATGTAATACCGGTCGCCTCAATGGCGGCACTATTAGCCACAGCGGTTTTTACAAACGCGCTTCATGCGCAAACATTTCCCGCGAAACCGATACGCGAGCTCGTAGGCTTCACGCCGGGCGCGGGGGTGGACATTGCCGTGCGTTTGATCGCGCCGAAAATGGGAGATGCTCTGGGCCAGCAAATCGTCATCGACAACCGCCCCGGCGCCGGCGGCAACATCGCCGCGGAACTGGCCGCGCGCGCGCCGGCCGACGGATATACGCTGCTGGCCAACGGCGCTCCCGCCGCGATCGCGCAGACGCTTTATTCGAAACTGTCCTACGATCTGCTCAAGGACTTCGAGGCCGTTGCACTGGTCGCGAGCGTCTCTCAACTGTTGGTAGTGCATCCGTCACTGCCCGCGAAAACCTTGAAGGATTTTGTAACCATCGCCAATGTCCGCCGGGGTGAACTGACCTATGCAACCACGGGAAGCGGCAGCACACCGCACTTGACCGCAGAGATGCTCAAGATGCAAACGGGCATCCAAATTCTTCACGTGCCGTACCGAGGCACACCGCCCGCGCTCACCGATCTCATCGCGGGCAACGTGACGTTCATGTTTGCCAATATTCTTTCCGTACTGCCGCAGGTGCAAAACGGCCGCCTGCGCGCGCTGGCCATTACCAGCGCGAAACGCAGCGCCATCACACCCAATTTGCCTACCGTCGCAGAGACCTATCCCGGTTTCGAGTCGGGAAGCTGGTATGCGTTGTTTGCGCCCAGCGGCACGCCGAAAGAAGCCGTGACGCGCCTGCACGACGCTTTGACCCGCGCCATGCAAGCGCCGGAAGTGCGTGACAAGTTCATCGCGCAAGGCGCGGAACCGCTGTCCGGCACGCCGCAGGACGCCGCCGCCTACACACGCGCCGAAGTCGCCAAGTGGGGCAAGGTGGTGAAGGCTTCGGGCGCGCGAGTTGATTGAACTTCAAAAGTCGTGACTTGACCCGGTAGGCAATTGCCGGGTACGGCCCATATTGCTTCACGCCTACCGCCCTTTGAACACCGGCTTGCGCTTTTCGGCAAAAGCACGTTGGGCTTCTTTTGCATCTTCGGTATGCGACAACTGCTCGGTGATGTTCTGTTCAAAACGATAGCCGTCGCGTTGGGGCATGTTTTCGCAGACATTGTAGGCCTGCTTGGCGAGCCGCATGGCGAGCGGGCTTTTAGAGGCGATGTTACGCGCCATTTTCAGCGCTTCGTCCATCAACGCCTCGCGCGGCGTCATGCCCGCCGCTTCGGCAATGCCGGCAATCGAGTCCGGATAACCGGGCTCGTAGCTCAGGTCCCGGGGAAGCACATACATCTTGTGCCAGGTCGAGATCATGGTGTTCGCATCGGCGAAGCGACTCGTGGTGGGTTCGTCGGCCAGAACCCGGGCCCGGAACTCCGGATCGAGAAGCAGGCGCCGCTGC
>JANMXV010000181.1:0-5055 GCA_031381325.1 Betaproteobacteria bacterium
ATAATAGGGCGCTTTAAGCAATGGCAAATACGGCAGCGCGCCCTGGTTTTCGTGCAGATGCTGGCGGTCGGTGAGCGTACACAAGGCCGAAATATGCTGTGGCGACAGGTTCACGTGGTCATGGCGAAACCAGTGTGTCCAGAACCACCGCGTAAGCGCATCGTGTCGCGCGCGCGTTTGGGTTTGATCGGGGCCGGCCACGTAAAAATCCACGATGCCCAGCTTGCCGCCGGGCTTGAGCATGGTTAGCGCATTGTTCAATGCGCGCACCCAGTCGGGGATCATGGTCAGCGCACAGAGAGCTAAACTACGCACCGATCACGCCGCCATCGTTTTTACGGATCACGATAGTGGAAGATCGAGGACGGTCGCCTGTAGCACCGTCGGGCCACGCACTTACGGCCTTAGGGCTTTTTGGATCGCTGCGCTCGCTCGCCGTTTCGCCCGGATGCTGGATGTTCGCGAACATCGTGCGCCCGTCGGGCGTGGCGACGACACCCGTTACCTCGCAGCCACTGGGCCCGGTGAGAAAGCGCCGGATCTCGCCCGTCGCAATGTCGGCGGCGAGCATCTGGTTGTTACCCATGCGCTCGTAGTCGCCTTTATGCATCGCGCTGGTCGATACGTCCGTCTGTATCCACAATATCCCGCCGTCGTCGAACCACAGTCCGTCCGGGCTGCCGAACGCGTCGCCCTTGATGTTGCCGCGCTTCGCCGCGTCGGGATGTTGCGGATCGCCTGCCAGCACAAAAATGTCCCACTTGAAATTCAGCGCCGAGGGCTCGCCGCCCTCCTCGCGCCAGCGGATAATATGGCCGAAGGTATTGTTGGCGCGCGGATTGGAGGCGTTCGTGCCGGGATCCTTCGCCACGCCGCGACGCGCGCTGTTGGTCAGCGTGCAATACACTTCTTTCGTTGCCGGATGCACTGCAATCCATTCGGGCCGATCCATCTTGGTCGCGTTGAGTGTATCCGCTGCGGCGCGGGTACGGATCAGCACGTCCGCCTGATCTTTAAACCCGCCGGCAGCATTCAGACCGTACTTGCCGAACACCAGGTCTACCCATTCCCCGCTGCCGTCTTCGTGAAACTTCGCGACATACAGCGTGCCGTGGTCGAGCAGGTTGCGGTTGGCGCTGCGCTCGTTGGGCTTCCACGCATCGCGTGATACAAATTTGTAGATATACTCGAACTGCCGGTCGTCCCCTAAATACACCGTCACCCTCCCGTCAGTGCCCACTGTAGACCATGCACCTTCGTGGCTGAACCGGCCCAGCGCCGTACGTTTGATGGGCCTGGACTGCGGATCGTACGGATCGATCTCGACTACCCAGCCGAAGCGGTTAGGCTCGTTCGGATGCTTGCCCGCATCGAAACGCTCGTCAAACTCCTGCCAGCGGTAGCCGCGTCCCTTCGGTGTAATGCCATTGCGGCGCTGATCAGCCGTCAGCGTGCCGGAATTCGCGAAGTAACTGTCCCAGTTCTCCTCGCACGTGAGGTAGGTGCCCCACGGCGTATAACCGTGCGCGCAGTTATTGATCGTGCCGAGGCATTCAGTGCCGCTCGTGTCAGCGGCGGTCGCCATTTGCGCTGAACCGGCAGCAGGCCCGGCAATCGTCATCGGCGTGCGTGCCGTGATGCGCCGCGCGTAGCGCGAAGGTCTGACCACTTCCCAGCGCCCATCGCGTGCGCGCACTTCCACCACGGTGACGCCGTGGGCGTGCTGCGACTTGCGGACTTTTTCCGCGCTCCAGTTGGCGAATCCGTCGCTATGCAGCAAGCCGTCGTCGGTGTACTCGTTGTTCAGCGCGAGCAATCCGCTGCCGGAATTGTCGGCTCCATACGGCAGCGAAAAATAATGTATGCCGTCATGATGCATGCCCGCCTGCAGCGCCTGTTCGTCGGCCGTGTTGCTGGCGTCCTGCCTGAACGCCGGTGCGCCTGAGGGGTGGCCGATGGGGTCACCCCATGACAGCAGCACCGTGGCGCTATAGCCTTCGGGCACGCGCACCGCATCCGCCGTTGAGAGCGGCACACTTTTAAAACCGAGCGTCTCCGCGCGTTTCAGGCCGCCGCTTGCGCACCCTGCCAACGATAGGGGCAGAGCGCCCACTACAGCCCACGAAGCAGCGCCTTTGAGCAAGTCACGGCGTGACAGCCGCGCGGCAAGAACATCGCTGAATACTTGATTTAATGATGAGTTAATGGCTTTGCCATCGCTGTAGCTGTGACTCATGAACGCTCCGCGTGTAAGTTGTGATCGTACAAGGGTAGGGTCGGCGTGTTACCGCTTCGTGACAATGATGCCCAGGCGGATGTGATGGCGTCGTCAGGAGTCCAGTGCTGAACTGCTATTGCAGCAGCGCACGCGCGTCACACGTTCGCAACACACGCATCATCAACCGGTAACAGCGGGCCGCTACCCTGCGCTTGTCAATACAGACGGGGGCACAAAAAATGCTGCAACAGCATGAGGCAATTTCCAGCCGGTCTTCCAGTGCGCTGACGGTATCCCTGGCGCGTGACGCCAATGAAATTTACGAGGCGCAACGTTTGCGCTACAAGGTCTTTGCCGGGGAAATGGGCGCTCGTTTGACCGGCAGTGAACCGGGTATCGATAGCGATCTCTACGATCCGTGGTGCGAGCATTTGATCGCGCGCGATGCGCTATCCGGCCGCGTGGTCGGTACCTATCGCGTTCTCAATGGCGCGAATGCACGGCGGCTGGGCGGCTTTTACGCCGACGAGGAATTTGATCTTACCCGCCTGGATCATTTGCGCGACCAGATCGTCGAAGTCGGCCGCTCGTGCGTGCACCGCGATTATCGCAACGCTACCGCCGTCGCACTGTTGTGGGCGGGCGTCATACAATATGCGGCACGCCACGGCTACAACTATCTGATCGGTTGCGCGAGCCTCAGCATGGCTGATGGCGGCGCCACTGCGGCCAATGTCCACTACGCGCTCGCGCGCACCTGTCTGATCCCGGTCGAGTATCGCGTGTTTCCGCGCCTTGATCTGCCATTGCGCCGCGCACGACCCACGGAAGAAGTGGTCATTCCACCGCTGATCAAAGGCTATGAGCGATTAGGCGCGTATATGTGCGGCGCCCCGGCGTGGGACCCTGATTTCAATACGGCGGACTTGTTGCTGCTGCTGCCCATGTCCAGGATCGCACCGCGTTATGCGCGACGCTTTTTGGGCCGCGGTGATGACGCGCTGGCCCGCAGGCCTAGATCGACCCCAATTGAACGGCCAACCCGGGAGTAGTTGCGATGCTGATAATTGACGTGATGCGCCGTTTGAACACCGAACACGAAATCCAATTTCTGCTGACCGCGTACGTGGAAACATTGCAGTTTTACGGTGCCGAAAAACGGTTGCCGCCGGGCGTTGCTACACTACCCCTCAACGGTGTGGATGATATCGAAGCGCGATTCACCGACTTGCTCGGCGCCGAATTGTGCGGCCTTGCGCGCTCGCCGCGCGATACCCAAGGCGCCATTGCGCGCGAAGCCACGGAAATCTTTGGTGCGGCATACACGCGCTTGCAAGTGTTGCGGCTGCCGACTCATGCGCCGCTGCCGGCGCCAGCGCTTACATTTGCGGCGCAGTGATGTAACTATTTGTTGCGCCGTATCTTCAACAACTTCATCGCATTCGTACCCAGAATAATCTCGCGCTGGCGCTTGCTGAGATTTGGCACCGCCTCGACAAAATCCACCGGGCGTAAATCGCACATGTCCTGGTTGTAATCGCTGCCCAGTACAATGCGATCTTCGCCGACGAAATCAATGAGGTAGCGCAGAATTTGCGGCTGGTGCGTGATAGTGTCGTAGTAGAAGCGCCGCAGATATTTGCTGGCGGGTTTTTTCATATGCTTCAATTCTGCGCGTATCTTGATGCCGTAGTCGATGCGTCCGATCAGCCAGGGAAATGGCCCGCCCGCATGCGGCAGCAGCACCTTTAGCTTGGGAAACGCATCCATCACCCCGCCCAGCACCAGCGAACAGGCCGCGATGCCGGCTTCATACGGATTGCCGAGCAGATTACGCATGAAGAACTCCCTCATGCGCTCGATGCCGCAGGGGTAGAGCGGATGCAGCATGATCGGCAGTGCCAGCGCCTCGCACTTGGCATACACCGGCCAGAACGATTTGTCGTGCAGATTCACGCCGTTGATCGCCTCCGCCATATACACCGCGCGCATGCCCGGCAATTTCGCCGCGCGCTCCAGCTCCGGTACTGCCAGTTCCGGCGCGTGCATCGGCAGCATGATGGTGCCGATGAACCGATCCGGAAACGCGGTGTGTGCGGCGGTACTGGCATCGTTCCACGCGCGTGACAGTTTCAGCGCAAACGCCGGCTGCGCCCAATACACCATCGGATTGGTGAGCGACAGCACCATGGTGTCAACGCGGCGTTTGTCCATTTCGTGCCGCATCAGATCGAGATCGACCATCAGCGGCGGCATCACCGAGCGCTGCTCGATATGCGGCAACTTGAACACCGGATGGCCCTTGGCGTCGCGCGACATCGCGGCGCCGTTGTCGGCGGCCTCGCGGTCAAGCAGATCAATGAATGCCTGCGGATACCAGTGCGCGTGGGTGTCGATGACCGGCACGCTGTAGCGGGCGGGTTTGCGGCGGGATTTGCGGGTGTGAGTTGGCATGGCTTTGCGGCAATAGCGGACGGATTGTGAGTGAGCGGCAGAATAGCAACATTCGCCCGCCGCCGTCTCGCGCATATCCGCGTGGCGGGCATTCTTGCGCTCTTGCTGGCGCAACGCCATGAATACATTGCGGAAGTCCGCACTTATGTAGCAGGCGCGGCGGTACTTTGTTATACTCCGCGCCCTTGTCCAAGGTATCCAATTTGGGGACGTAGCTCAGCTGGGAGAGCGTCGCGTTCGCAATGCGAAGGTCGGGAGTTCGATCCTCCTCGTCTCCACCAAATATAAAAAGCCACTTTGCGGTGGCTTTTTGTATTTATGGCGTTGAGGATGCGCTCGAACGCGGTGGTTCAACAAACCGACACCCTGGCCTGATGGTTTGG
>JANMXV010000233.1:0-10030 GCA_031381325.1 Betaproteobacteria bacterium
GTAATACTCAGATCAATCAGACGTTCAAGCTGGATGCCGGGCACGTTGCCGCGACCGTAGAATATGGCCACGTCCGAATCGGCGAGCCAGGCTTCGACGGTAGCGCGTTCGGCCACGTCGCCCTTGCCATCGACACTCACGCGGCGCATGCGCGCGGAGATGCGCACATCAATTTCCGGATGTGCAGCGATAAACCGGTGCAGCCGCGGCATCAACCAACGCGACGCAAAAGACGGCGCGGCGCTCACCGTTAACGAGCCGCCGCCTTGCTGGCTGCGCAGATGCGCAACCGCTTGCGCCAAACAATCAAAGCCTTCGCCCAGTTTGGGCAACGCAGCTTTAGCGACATCGGTGAGCTCCAGCGCGCGGTTGTAGCGGCGAAACAGTTGCACGCCCAGATAATCCTCCAGCGTGCGTATCTGATGGCTCACCGCCGCCGAGGTGACGTTGAGTTCCAGCGCGGCTTTCTTCACGCTTAAATGCCGCGCGGCGGCCTCAAAAGCCTTGAGTGAATTAAGCGGTGGCAGGCGCACAGGCATGATTTACCCTATTTAGTTTATCTAATCCGAGTTATCAACAGATGTAGTTTGATGCTATGCAACAAACTCCGCAGAAGACAGTCTATGGTATAGAAGTAAGTAATTGATATTAAAAATGTAATATTTTTTATCAGCATGTATAAAACGTTGCATAAAAAGGAGACTCAGCATGGAAAAGACGTTGAAATCAGCAGAAAGTTCTGAATTGTATAGAAAAATTGAAGCGTTGGGGCTAACGCCCTCCGCCCGTGCGCAAGCCATCGGCGCGCTTGAACTCGCCGAAAAACTCAATGGCGTGTTCTACCGGGCATTCGCGAAAGTCGGGAAAATAAGCGGCTGGCTGGCGCCGAATGCACCAGGGACCGCGAGCACGAAACTCAAGCACCAGTAACCGACTGTTATTCCACCGGGGCGCTGGACACGCCCCGCTGTCACAGCCAGATTACTTTGCCGGGGTTTGCGGCGCCGCTGTCTGCGCGCGTACCCGGTCAAATTCCGCCAGAATCATATCGGTAAGGTCGGCCGGCATCGGCACCATGCGCGCGCGCAACATCGTCGCCAGTTCTTCGCGCGTTTCGGGCGGCATTTTTTCGTATTCCTCGCGCGCCTCTACGGCAATACGCTGCTTGCGTACTGTCGAGAGATTGCGCAACGCCTCATGCGCCTGACGCACGGCGGAAGCCTTGAACGCCAAGTCGGCAATGATCGCCGGCGCTTCGGCGGCATTTTTGGGGTCGAGCAGGATGCGTCTTACTGATGCGTAGACCTCCGTGCGTTGCGCGGTGGTCAGATGCACGAAGCCTTCATCAATGAGACGCCCTAGTTGCGAGTCGTCCATGCTCAGCGGCAGCGTGGGCGATGTGGGCTGCACTGCTGCGGGGGGTGTTACCGCATTGACGGCCGCTGCGCGATCCACGGCGCCTTCAATGCCCGCGCTGATCATTTGATCGCGCACGATGCGCAGCAAAATCAACGTCAGCGGATCAAGACTATGTGCCGGCGCGCAAACTGCTGCCAGCACCACGCCAGCCAGTATCAACCTCACATTATGCGCAACACGATGCATCTCAGCCTCTTTGTCCTGTCACTCATAAGGTATTGTTTTTATTGTAAAAATACACTTATATTCAGGAATGTCAAGGGCTAGGCTGGCGGCAAAGGCACGGGCTAGCGCGAACGGGTAGCAGGCGCTTTTTCCAGTGCCCGCAAACACGTCAGAATTTCGGCCGCAACGCCCTCCAGCGGCGCCTGCCGGCCGACCGCGCCCATTTCGTACGCAGCGCGCGGCATCCCGTACACCACGCAGCTTGCCGCGTCCTGGCCTATCGTCATGGCGCCGGCTTGACGCATGCGCAAAAGACCCGCCGCGCCGTCGGCGCCCATGCCGCTCAGAATAACGCCTACGGCACCGCTGCCCGCCTGTTGCGCCACCGCATTGAACAAATGATCGACTGCAGGCCGGTGGCCATTCAACAACGGATCGTCCGACAGCAGCGTCACCGGCCCGCTGATGCCGCGGCCCAGGCGCAAATGCCGGTCACCCGGCGCGATATACACATGTCCCGGATGCAAAATGTCACCTTGCGCCGCTTCCTTGACCTTAAGCGCGCACAAGGTGTCCAGCCGGCCCGCGAATAGGCGCGTAAACGGCTGCGGCAGGTGTTGCACGATGAGTATCGGCGGCATGTCCGCGGGCAGCCCGCACAACACCGTGGTGATGGCTTCGATGCCGCCGGTGGAGGCGCCGATCGCGACGACGGCATTGTGCGCGGCAACGCCGAGCGCGACCGCAGGCGGCTTGTCCGCCCCCGTGGATACGGGCGCGAGCGTTGCAGTACGGCCGCGACGCGATATCGCCGGCGCCGATGCAGCGGCGATACGCACTTTGGCCGCAATGTCGGCCGCAAAGACTTCCGTCATGCCGCTGCTGATGCGCGCTGAAGGTTTGGTCACGAAATCAACTGCCCCCAGTTCCAGTGCGCGCAGCGTCGCGGTGCCGCCCGCCACCGTCAACGTCGATACCATGACCACCGGCATCGGCCGCAGGCGCATGATTTTTTCCAGAAAGGTCAGCCCATCCATGCGCGGCATTTCGATGTCGAGCAGCACCACATCGGGTGACAGTGCCTTGATTTTCTCGCGCGCGTCGTAGGGGTCTTGCGCCGTGGCGGCCACTTCCATATCCGGCTGCGAGCGCACGATTTGCGCGATCAGGTCACGCATGACTTGCGAATCGTCGACGATGATGACGCGCGTTTTTTTAGCCATCATTTACTGAGCGAACAGCTCGATGTCGCCGCCACTGATGCGCTTGCCGCCGATTTCGACGGCGTAGGCGCGTTCGCGGTTAATCACGGTATCATTACGCAACTGATTGATTTCTTTTACTAAAACACGACCGGTCTCGACGAACAAATAGACTTTCCGCGCGTGTTCCCCCCCCACGTCACGTGCCCTGACCGGGATGCGCTCGCGCTCCAGGTACTCCAGCGCAAACTGTGCATTGCGCGCACCGACATCGCTCATGCCTGCCAGCACACGGCCCGCGCCGAACACCTTGGCCTCCAGCCGCTCGCGCCGGGCGCCCATCGACAGCAGGTTGTTGATCAACATTTCCATCGCATGGGCGCCGTAGCGCGCGGGCTCGCTCAACAGCGTGGCATTACCCGCCCGATCCGGCAACATGAAATGGTTCATGCCGCCAATACGCGCGACCGGGTCCATCAGACACGCCGATACACAGGAGCCGAGCACAGTCACGATCAGAATGTTGCGCTTGCTGGCGTAGAGTTCGCCCGGACCTATTTTCGCCGCATGCAGACCGAAATAGCTGTCGTAATACAGCTCCCGGCTATCCTTGCCAGGCACGCCCGTGTCTGTGTCGTATGTGGCTTTTGCCATCGGGTCCTAAATCGCGCTAAGTTGCACTGAGTCGCACTACGTCGCCCTAAGTCGCCTTGACCGCGACCTTGTAGGTGGTCGCGCCCATCGGCGTGAACAGGTCTTTGGCGTTGAAAAATGCCTCGGAATGGCCCGCAAACAGCAAGCCATGCGGCTTTTTCAGCAACGGCACGAAGCGCTTGAGTATCTGATACTGCGTATCTTTATCAAAATAAATCATCACATTGCGGCAGAATATGGCATCGAACTGGCCTTCAATGTTCCACGCGGGCTGCATTAAATTCAGCATGCGAAAGACTATGTTTTTCTTGAGCCTGTCTTTTATTTTTACCTTTGCGGCAAAAGCGCCACTGCCATTCAGAAAATAGCGGCGGCGGCGTTCGTCCGACAGGCCATCCACCTTGTCCCGATCAAAAACGCCTGCCGCGGCTTCCTGCAACATGACGGTATTGATATCAGTTGCCAGTATGCTGACCGCGTCTGGCGTGTCGCCAAAGGCTTCGTGACAGGTCATCGCAATGGAATAAGGTTCTTCTCCCGAGGCGCAGCCGCAACTCCAGATGCGCACCGGGCGGGTGGCGTACGGCAATATCTTTTCCGTCAAAATGGCAAAATGATGCTGCTCTCTGAAAAAACTGGTCAGATTGGTGGTCAGCACATTGGTGAAACGCGTCCATTCGTGCTGCCCGGCTTTATCCAGATACTCGAGATAGGCAGTGACTGTGGTCAATCGCAGCCGCCGCAACTCACGTGACAGCCGGCTGTAGACCATCTCCTTACGGGATTCGCCCAGGTGTATGCCCGCGATGCGGTAAAGATGTGCGGCCACCCGCTCATAATCTGCCTGCGTGAAGCTAAACTCCCTGGACATGGGTCTTTAAGCGGTCCGAGCGCCTCCGCTACGCCGATACCTGTTCGATAAGTTGCAAATCATCACTGCTCAGCAGCCGCTCGATATTCACCATAATCAGCATATGCCCGTCCACGGTCGCCATGCCCGAAATGAATTCGGTATTGATCGCCGAACCGAAGCGCGGCGCTTCGCGAATATCCTCCTGCGGTACGGCGATCACATCGGATACGCTGTCCACCACGATGCCGATCATTTTTTTATTTAAATTCAAAATGATAACGATAGTTGTTGCGTCGTACTTCGCTTCCGACAAGCGAAACTTGATGCGCAAATCCACGATCGGCACGATATGACCGCGCAGGTTAATCACACCCTTGATGAAGTCCGGCGTGTTGGCAATGGACGTGACCGTGTCATAGCCGCGGATTTCCTGCACGCTCAGGATATCAAGGCAGTACTCCTCCGCGCCCAGCCGGAATGAAAGCACTTCTTTTTTCGACGCCGCGCTCGCTGCATCGTCCATCCGTAGTTCACTCATGCCAATCTCCCTGAATTGCTCTGCACCGCATTCTGTCGTAACCGTATTTCAGGCTGCCGCCACAATCCGCTCGCCGCGACTCGCCAGCGCTTTAATGTTGGCGTGTTGCTTGACGATCTCATTGATATCGAGAATTAACGCCACCCGGCCGTCACCCAAAATCGAGGCGCCGGCCATGTACTCGACCTTGCGATAATTCGCCTCCAGGCTCTTGAACACCACCTGATCCTGTCCCAGCAAATCATCCACCTGCAACGCAATCACGCGATTTTCAGCTTCAATCACCACCAGCACCGGCTGCGCTGCGGCTTGCGCGGCACGCAAGGCGCAGATGTCGCTCAACTTGACCACGGGGATGTACTCGCCGCGCAACTGCAATACTTGTCCCTGCCCCACCACGGATTGCACCTTCACTGCCGACACCTGCAAGCACTCGCGAATGAACGCTATCGGAATGATGTAGCGCTCGCCGGCAACACCGACGATCATGCCATCCACAATCGCCAGGGTCATCGGCAGATTGATAGTGAACGTGGTTCCGGCGCCTTGTTTTGACTGTATCTCCAACGACCCGCCCAGCTTGCGCACGTTTTCGCTCACCACGTCGAGACCTACGCCCCGGCCCGACACGCTGCTGATTTTTTGCGCAGTGGAAAACCCCGGCTTGAGCAACAGGGCGTACATCGCTGCGTCGTCGAATTCGTCGGTAGCTTGCAGCAAGCCGATTTCCAAGGCGCGCCGCTTGACCATTTCAGGATTAATGCCGCGCCCATCATCAATCACCGTGATCACGAAGCGCCCGCCGCGATGCTCGGCGTGCAACGATAACGTGCCTTTGGCGGGCTTGCCGGCCGACAGCCGATCAGCGGGCAACTCAATGCCGTGGTCGAGCGCGTTACGCACCAGATGCGTCAACGGATCAATCAACTGTTCGATCACGCTTTTGTCGAGTTCGGCCTGCTCGCCGGAAATCTTCAGCTCAATCGCCTTGCCCAATTGCAAACCCAGATCACGCACCAGCCGCGGAAACCGTCCGAACACATGATTCACCGGCATCATGCGTATCGACAGCACGCGCTCCTGAATGTCCTGAACGTTGCGTTCGAGTTGTGCGAACACGGACACCGCGCGCGCGTCCTTGATTGCATCCAGACCCTGCGTGGATTGCCGCAGCATGGTGTGCGTAATCACCAGTTCGCCCACCAGATTGACCAACTCGTCGATTTTGTCGGTACGCACGTGCATGGTGACCAGACTGGCATCGCGGCGCACCTCGCTACCGGCGCCGCCGGCGGCAACATCCAGGCGCGCCGCCGCGCCATCGCCAGCCGTCTCGTCTGCCGCACTATCAACGATTACAACTTCTTCAATTTCGAGCGCGCAGCAATTGGACACCCACTCGAACACCTCGCGAATATCATTCGCCGACGCTTTCGATTCCAGCGCAATGCGCCAAGCGAGGTAACAGGTCGTCGGCACAAACGACTCGATGCCCGGCAACGCCGACAAATCCACCGTGCTCTCGATTGCGCCCAACTGGGCCAACTCATCGATAAACCGCGCAGGGTCGTTGCCGCTGTGGAAAAAATCCTGGGCCGGACGAAACACCACCACAAACTTGCGCTTTCCGCCCGCCGCCGTCACCGGTGCGCCTGCTTCGCCGCTGACCGTACTCTGCGTACGCTGCAATAACAATTGCAATTCACGCACCAGGCCGGCCCCTGCCGCTGCATCCATCGGTTCCTTGGCCTCGGCTGCCAATATCCAATTGCGCAAACAATCGACGCCGCGCAGCAACACATTGGTGCTATCCGCGGAAACCGGCATCAGCGCCTGACGCAAGCGGTCCAGCACCGACTCCATTTCATGCGCCAGCTCCGCGATCACGCCGAAACCCAGACTGCCCGCGGAGCCTTTCAGTGAATGAATCGCGCGAAAAATTCCATCCAGCGCATCCTTGTCATGGCCGCGTTGTTCAATGCCCAGCAACGCCTCCTCGACGTGGTTGAGCCCTTCCAGGCTCTCTGCAAAGAAGGTGGCATGAAACCGGGAAAGATCCAGGCTCATGATTCAATGCCATCCGTGCGAGCGGGACGCAAGGCGCGCATCAGAATTCTTTCCACTCGCCATCATCAGACGCCGCGCCGCCGGCGCCGGCGCCGGCGCCTGCAACCATCAGCGGGGGCGTGCTGCGCACAGCGGGGCGGCCTGCTCCCTCTTTATGCGACGGGGCTGCTCTGGCAGCAGCGGCAGCTTTGGTAACTTTAGCGGTTTGCGTCGCTGCCTGGGGTATGCGGCCAGGATCACGCCTGCGATTCAAGCGCGATGCGTTTTCTTCGCTCAGTTTGAATACACCGGCCATCTGCGTCAGCAACTGCGCCTGGGAGCGCATGGATTCCGCAGCCGCGGTCGCCTGCTCCACCACGGCGGCGTTTTGCTGCACCACATGATCCATTTGGATGATCGCCTGGTTGACCTGCTCAATGCCCCCGGATTGGTCATTCGAGGCAGTGGTGATCTGATCGATAATGCCGGTAACGCGCGCCACCGAATCCACGATTTCGCTCATGGTTTTGCCGGCGTTTTCAACCAGTCGCGTACCTTCATCCACGCGTTCCACCGAACTGCCGATCAGACTTTTGATCTCCTTGGCGGCATCGGCCGAGCGTTGCGCCAGGCTGCGCACTTCCGCGGCCACTACCGCGAAGCCCCGACCCTGTTCACCGGCGCGCGCCGCTTCCACCGCCGCATTCAGCGCAAGGATATTGGTTTGAAATGCGATGCTGTCGATAACCGAAATGATATCCGCGATTTTGCGCGAACTTTCCTGAATCTGATTCATGGTGGTGACCACTTCACTCACCACTTGCCCGCCGTGCGCCGCCACCGTATTCGCGTTCTTCGATAACACATTCGCTTTGCGCGCGCTCTCGGTATTCTCACGCACTGCAGCGGTCAATTGCTCCATGCTCGACGCGGTTTGCTCCAACGTCGAGGCTTGCTCCTCCGTGCGTTGCGACAGGTTGGCATTGCCCGTGGCCACCTCATCCGCGGAGGTATGAATAGCTTCCGCGCTGGTTCGAATGTCGCTCACCATACGGGTCAGATTTTCATTCATGGACTTCAACGCCAGCATGAGTTTACCGAACTCGCCAGCGCCATCGGTTTCGATCGTTGCCGTCAGATCTCCGGACGCCACCCGATTGGCAAGCACCACTGCCTTTTCAAGCGGCACGGCAATCGCGCGCTGTGTCAAAGTCAAGACGCCCATCAGCAGCAACACCGCAATTCCGGCCAATGACACGATCAGTACACGGGGAGTACCGGAGAGGTAGATGACGCCTACCGCTCCCATCCCCGCTATCAGCGCGGAAATAATGAAAATACCCAGCGTCATACGGATTTTCATCGACATGCAAATGCTCCTTGGATTTGCGGAAACGGCGCCACGGCCATTGTCATCAAGCCGGCAATACTTTACGTAATACGCCCAGCAAGGCTTCGGGGTCAAAAGGCTTGACGATCCAGCCGGTGGCGCCCGCTGCGCGCCCTTTGGATTTCATTTCCGGCTGCGATTCGGTGGTCAGCAGAATGATCGGCACGAATTTGTATTCGGCCAGCTTGCGCAGTTCCGCCACCAGTTCGATGCCGGAACGCCCCGGCATATTGACGTCGGATATCACCAAATCGTAGCGTTGCTTGTGCGCGTTGAGCAGCGCTTCGTCGGCGTTGCCCGCCTCGGTGACGCTATGCCCCGCTGAAGTGAGCGTGAAATTGACCATCTGACGCATCGTCATGGAGTCGTCAACAATCAGAATATTTGACACAACCGCCTCCTAAAATAACTCCACATCTACAGTTTTGATTTTACCGGGACGCAAGTCTTCGCGAATTTTCACGGGCGCCTCCCCCATCGATTCCACCGCGTCCGCCGCATGCGAGATGCCCGCGGCACGCGTTTTCGCCGCCGCCTCCGCGATGCCGGCCGAGGCGGCCGCCAGCAGCGGCGACTTTACGTGCTCCAGTTTCTGGTGGGTAATGTCCTGATACTGCATGGCGATGATAATCTGGTTGATATCATGCCGCACTTCCTTGCCCAGCGTAGTGATTTTTTCCAGCGTGCCGGTCACTTCGCGGGCCTTTTCCATGGTCGCGATATTGAGTTGCGACACATCCACTTTGGCCTGCACCGCCGCCAGCCGTACGCTGTCGCTCGATTTGCTCAGCTCGTCGTAGGTCTTGCCCATTACTTCGCGGATTTGTTCCAGGCCGTCGCGCATGCGCCGCGTGAGTTCGTGCGCGGACGTGCTGGTCTCGCGGATACGGTCGGCAATTTCAATAAACCAGCGTGTGTCGGTCGACGAATCACGATTCGCCGCCACCGTGGAATCCAGCGCCAGCTTGCGGATGCGCGCCGCCATATTACGCAACTCATCAAGCATTTCGTCAATCGCCAAAGAATGTTCGCGCACCACCTCTTGATGCCGCGACATTTCTTCAGACGCCTTGGAAAAATCCATCATCCGGCCGGTCACGGTATCGAGCTGATTTTCATAGGCCTTGATAAAATCCGGCAGCGACAGCCAGGTCGAGCCGCCCGCGCCGTCGGAACTGCTTTTGAGCAGGCGCACCGCGTCGTCCATCTGCTGGCCGGTTTTGTTCATCACCACGCGAAAGCTTTTGCCGATGCTCGCGGCGGCAGCTTCCGATTGCGCAGTCACCTCATCCAGCATGGCGCGCGCTTGCTGCAGATTGCCGCTCGCCGCCTGCGATGCGTCCAGCCATAGACTCAGCATGCCGCGCAGCACGGTGGTCGATTCCAATGCCCCATCGGCGTGCTTGCGCTCCGCCGATTGCGATGTCGCCTGCTGCGATTGCACACCGTCGATGTGGCTTTTAATCAGCCAGAAAATCAGAAACACCGAGATCGCGGAAAAAACCAGCGACACCAGCGCCACCCACACCGGCATCGCCCACACCCCCCACACCCACGGGATGAGCACGGCGGCCACGCACAGCAACAGTATCTTTACCGGACTCTCGGACTTGCCATCATCAAGCATAATGTGCATGGCCTAGTCTCCCAGTACCACGTCAAGCGCGAGCAGTGAAATCAGCTCGCGCATGCGCTGCGAGGCACGCACGATACGCAACGATTTCCCCTGCTCACGGGCGCGCACCACGGCGACCGCAAGCAAC
>JANMXV010000238.1:0-5104 GCA_031381325.1 Betaproteobacteria bacterium
TGATGGCATTCGCGGACTGCATCGGAGCGGCCGGCACGGTGATGAATCTGCCGGATGGTTATGTCACCACCACGCTCGAATCGAAAACCAATTTTCTCGGCGCAGGCATTGGGCCGATATTGAAAGCGGTATCGATACCGCTGCATGTGGGCCGCACCACAATGGTGTGGCAAACCACCATCCGCAACTCCAGTGACAACAGCCGCGTGGCGATCATTACGCAGACGCAGATTGTGATACCGATTCGTAAATGAGCGTAAGTGAGCGTAAATGAGCGCACGTAAACTTCGCGCTGCGCATGGGCTCATTGTTTATTGGCGGGTGCGTCGAGGTTCCACACATGCGCACGCCATCGCCAACCGATGAGCAGCGTAAACCCCAGGCCGATCACGCAGTACAGCGACGCCGTGGCGCGATAGCTGAAATGACTGATCAGCGGGCCTGAAATCAGCAGGCCGATGGGCACGCCGTAGATCATCAGCATACGCAGGCCCATCACGTGACCGCGAAAATGGGGGGCAGAGGTTCGCAACATCATCGCCGACATCGGCACCATGCCGAGGCTTTGCGCGAGGCCGGCGAGGATCAATATGGGTATGCCGCTGGCAGAACCGGGCATTTGCGCGAATAGCAGCGTCATGCAGTACCACACCGCACAAAAGCCGATCATCATGCGTCCCAGGCGTATGGCGTGGCCGATGCGGCTAAGGATAATCGAGCCCATCAACGCGCCGAATGAGAAACTCGCGACCAGGTAGCCGAGACCGGTCTGGTCGGTGTGGTAGACCTCTTTCGCGACGTACGGCAGCAAGCCGTTGGTCAACGGAAACGCGGTCAGATTGACGAGGAATGCGAGCGAAACGGCGGCCAGCAGGTGCGGCGTGTGCCACACATGCGCGGCGCCTTGGCGCAGGTCGCCCCATACCGAGGTCGGCAATGCGTGCGCCTCATCAGAGGCATGGGGTAGCGCTAAGGCACGCACATTAGCGACATTAAGGCTGAGCATCAAACTGCTTGCATACAGACAAGCAACGACCCCGTAGGCCACGCCCATGCCCAGTGTCGCGACGATGCCCGCACCGGCGAGTGCCCCCATGATGCGCGCGGAATCCTGCGTGGTACGCGAGACGCTGGTCGCGCTCATCAGCGCGCCGGCGGGCATGGTTTCGCCGATCAAGGAATAGCGCAGCACCAGATCGGAAGGACGCACCATGCCCATAAACGCCGCGATAATAAATACATACAGCGGAATCAGGGCGCCACTGAGCGTGAGCAGCATCATGATCGTGCCCAGTATCGTGTAACAGGCGCGCATCGCGCAATACACGCGTTTGTTACCGACGCGATGCCCCATCACGCCGAACACCGGCGACAGCAGGGTGCCGATATATTGCGTCGACGCAAACAACGTGAGCATCAACACGGATCTCGTTTCCACCAGGATGTACCAACTCAACATGATGGTTTCCATCTCGAATGCCCACGAGGTTGCGAGGTCCGCCACCCACTGAAAGCGGTAGCTGCGCAGACGAAATGGGGCCAGCGCGGAAATTTTCGCGGGCGCCTTCAAAAAATTGGAAGTCATGGTGAGGCGCAAGTTTAACAAGTCGCGAGCCGCGTGCGGTTTTTTGCGTCACGCTTGCATCACGCGGTCTATAAGCTAACGCCGGCTCGCGGGCATTGCGGAGCTTCACGCACCGCAATAAAAAACGCCGCGAACTTCGCGGCGTTTTTTCAGAATTAATTCGCTGGATACGTTACATGCCGTCGCCGTCGACCAGCACCTCTTCGCGCTTCTTCCTGATTTGTGGCGCTATGATCATGATCAGCAGCGCCAGCGCAACCAGCAACATGCCGCACGAAATCGGACGCGTGACGAATACCGACGGATCGCCACGCGAGATCAACATGGCGCGGCGCAGGTTTTCTTCCATCAACGGTCCGAGCACGAAACCCAACAGCAGCGGCGCCGGCTCGCAGCCCCACTTCGACGCGAAGTAACCAAATATGCCAAAACCCGCAGCCAAATACACTTCCATCGCGCTGTTGTTCAGCGAGTAGGCGCCGATGGAGCAGAACAGGCAGATGCCGGGGAACAGGATGCGGTAGGGGATTTTCAGGAACAGCACCCACAGGCTGATCAGCGGCAGGTTGAGAATCACCAGCATGCCGTTGCCGATCCACATGGAAGCGATCATACCCCAGAACAGATCCGGCTTCTGTGTCATCACCTGCGGGCCGGGAGCAATACCTTGAATAGTCATCGCGCCCACCATCAACGCCATCACCGCGCCGGTTGGAATACCCAGCGTCAACAGCGGAATGAAGCAAGTCTGCGCGGCGGCGTTGTTCGCGGATTCCGGACCGGCCACGCCTTCGATGGCGCCCTTGCCGAAGCGCGACGGGTCTTTGGCGAGCTTCTTCTCCAGCGTATAGGATGAGAACGACGCGATAACCGTATGCGAACCCGGCAGAATGCCGAAAATTACGCCGAGGGCCGTGCCGCGAATGATCGGGCCGATAGACATCTTAATGTCTTCGACGGTGGGCATCAGGCTCTTCACTTCGGAAATCTTCGAGCCGGTGCGATCCGCCGCTTTTTGTTCGAGGTTGCTGACGATTTCGGCAAAACCGAACATGCCCATGGCGACCGACACGAAGCCGATACCGTCCGACAGTTCCGAGATGCCGAAGCTGTAGCGCGCGATGCCGGAGTTTACGTCGGTGCCGACGATACCTAGCAGCAAGCCGACGAGAATCATCGCAATCGCTTTGATCAGTGAACCGCTCGCCAGCACCACCGCAGCCACCAGGCCCAGCACCATCATCGAGAAGTATTCCGCAGCGCCGAACTCAAACGCCAGTTCAGCGAGAGGAGGACCGAACAGCGCGATCAGGATGGTGCCCACGGTTCCGGCGAAGAACGAGCCGAGCGCAGCGATGGCCAGTGCAGGGCCTGCTCGACCCTGTTGCCCCATCTTGTAACCGTCTATACAGGTCACCACCGAGGATGACTCGCCCGGCAGATTAACCAAAATCGCGGTGGTGGAACCACCGTAGCTTGCACCGTAATAAATACCGGCCAGCATGATGAGTGCAGGCGTCGGCGGCAGGTTAAAGGTGATCGGCAGCAGCATTGCGATGGTTGCCACCGGACCGATGCCGGGGAGCACGCCAATCAGGGTGCCGAGAAAGCAACCGATAAAGCAGTACCACAGGTTTTGCCACTTCAATGCAACCGTGAAACCAAGAATCAGGTTCTTGAACAGGCCCGGATCCACGAAGTCGGCGGGTTTGCCGGTTTGTTGCGCCAGAACCAGAGAGGCTGCGGTCAACGCCAGCACCGCCGTAAATCCGAGGATGATTTTTTTCATGAGTTCTCCAGACTTTTCATAGTCATTGCGATTGTTTCATTCGCGGGTTTACCAGGGATCAAGACCATGGCCAAATCCGGAACGGCAGGCCCAGCGCCCAAATGAACGATGCCCAACACACTATTACCAAAACGGCGGCCTCAATAAAGGCTTCTTTCCATTTGAACTCGTAGCCGCCATAGGCGCAGGCGATGACTGAGACCACCACGGCGCCGACAAAACCGATAGCCAATGGATCAACAAACAGCCCAAATATGACTGCCGAGCCATGTATCCACAGCACTGGATGCCATTTGATGGGATTGGGATCTACATCGGGAATGGTAAAACCGCGAATCAGGATGATTACGCCCAGACCGGCGGTGAGCCATCCCAGAATGGTCGGGAAGTAAGCCGGCCCCATTCGCACCGCGGTGCCCATGGGGTAGTTCAATGCCCACAGGGCAAAAAACGCACCTAACGTGATGAACATCAACCCAGAGTACAAATCCTTCTTGCTCTTAATCATTCAACTCTCCAACGTGAAATATGCTTGATAGCCGTGAGTAAAGCAGTGTCTACCGCACGGCTCGATTAACATGATCCCTGCCGGGATTGCAACAACTGAGCTGAGACCCCCTCCAATTTGAACCCGTTTAACTCAATATGTTTTAAGTCTACGCTAACCGGATTCGCGTCGCATTATGCCACCACATTTCGAGTGTGTCGCGTATTTTTGCAGGGGTTACGTAAGTCTACGGAAAGGAAGTTCTGGTTGGGATGGTTGTTCGGTCAACTCGATTGATTCTCCCGGCTAAAAGGATTGCTTGCGGGCGCTCACCCGGTCAGGAAATCGCTGGGTAAGGGATTTTGCACCGGCTTGGGGCATCTCTCGGTCAATGCTAACTTGATTGACACTGGGTATAAAAAAATCCATAATAGACGGTTTCGTTCGGAGGGGTGCCCGAGTGGCTAAAGGGGGCAGACTGTAAATCTGTTGGCCTAGCGCCTACGTTGGTTCGAATCCAACCTCCTCCACCAAAGTTTGCAGTAACGGCGCGGGTTTAAATGTCGGTGTAAGCGCGCGTAGGAAACTACATAGAATCAATGTGTTGCAATTTTTTATTTTTTGCATTGTCATAGTGTGACTTTAAGTTTTTGTATCGCTTACTTTGGGCTCCTTTCGACTTTAGCGGGTGGACGGTGTAACGGCAGGAACCGGGCGGGTGTAGCTCAATGGTAGAGCAGAAGCCTTCCAAGCTTACGACGAGGGTTCGATTCCCTTCACCCGCTCCAGTTAGAGATTGTATGAATGCGTGCGCAGTGGGGTGATGCTCTGGTATTTTTTAAATATTTGTTTTTGAATAGTTTTTTGAGCCGCAGCCCATGTAGCTCAGTGGCAGAGCACTCCCTTGGTAAGGGAGAGGTCGTGCGTTCAATCCGCGCCATGGGCACCAGAAATTTTGTAAATGAAATTTCGCACCGGAGATGATTTGGTACTTGAGAGATTAGGTTTTACAGTAAGATTTGTTTAAATAGTTATTTTAAAACAATCGGTTATAACAGAGAGCAAGGACTGACTATGGCCAAGGGTAAATTTGAGCGGACCAAACCGCACGTAAACGTGGGGACAATAGGCCACGTTGATCACGGTAAAACGACGCTGACGGCGGCGCTGACGCACGTGCTGAGCAAAAAGTATGGGGGTGAAGCGAAGAACTACGACCAGATCGACGCTGCCCCGGAAGAAA